>JADLHU010000199.1 GCA_020848655.1 Novosphingobium sp. | reverse complement strand
TCCTCGATCCGGCGCAGCGCCGAATCGATCTTGGCGATCAGCTTGCGCTGGCGGTCCCGCGTGCGCAATTCGATACCCCAGTCGGTCTCGCTCGATGCGCGATCGTTGAGATCGGGTTCCCGAATCGGGCCATCCTGAAGCTGCTGCAAAGTGCCTGCCGATGCCGAGAGAATGGATTTCTTCCATTCGAGCAGCAGGCGCCGAAAATAGTCGACCTGGGCTTCGGCCATGTAGGGCTCGTCATCGGTCGGGACATATTCCCCCCCGATCGCCCGCTTGGCCTTGGCCAGTACATCGATTTCATCCGCAAGGGACGTTGCCATCAGAATCTCCGCGCCACTCCTCCCCGGACCGCCGCATTCCGCCGCCTGGAAAAGATGTGGCAATGTCTGCGAACACGGCTGGTGGCGCGTATAGTTGCGCGGCCAAGGCGGCACAAGCGGCAATGGCGCTTTGTCAGACCGAAATTTTCCCACCCCCGCAGCTCCATTCCGCCACGCAGGAAATTCCGGGGTGCGTTAACCATTTGTTGACCACGATTGGTCCAGCGTCCGCAACGTGGCGGGCAAAAGGGGTCCGCCCTTCAGGGGTACAGGACATGCAAACTGTCTGGATACACGGCGGCCGGGACGAAGCGGACGCCAGGCGCGCCGACGCCTTGGTCGCGACCTGCCTTGCCGCCGCCACGCAAGGCGACGCCAGCGCCTATTTCGATCTTGGCGTGGCCTTTTCCACCGGCAGTCACGGCGCGCAAAGCGATCTGGTGGAAGCGCACAAGTGGTTCAATCTGGCCGCTGTTGCCGGGCACGAGGACGCGGCGATGTGCCGGGCCGATATCTCGGAGGAAATGACAGCCCGCGAAATCGCCGAAGCCCAGCGCCGCGCCCGCGAATGGATCGCCGCGCACAGCCGCAAGGCCGCATAGGCTTTTCCGCCGCCTAACCTTTCCGAAACGGGGTTCGCGTTCCGAGGTAAAGCTGGTCCTGGGCCACGCCCGCCCGCTCACGGGCGAGGAAATCCGCCACTGCCTCGCGGAAGCCTGGATGCACGATATGGTGCGCCGACAGCGTGCGCACCGGTTCATAGCCGCGCGCCAGCTTGTGGCCGCCTTGCGCGCCCGCTTCCACGCGCGACAGCCCCAGCGCCAGCGCCGCGTCGATCGCCTGATAATAGCACAGTTCGAAGTGCAGGAACGGCTTGTCGACCTCTGCCCCCCAGTAACGCCCGTAAAGCGCGTCCGCCCCGATGAAGTTGAGCGCGCCCGCCACCGGCCGCCCTTCGCTAAAGGCCAGGACCAGGAGGATGCGGTCCCCCATCGTCTCGCCCAGCAGCGTGAACGCCGCGCGCGTCAGATAGGGCTGCCCCCACTTGCGCGCGCCGGTATCCTGATAGAACCGCCAGAAGGCATCCCAGTGCTCGGGCCGGATCTCGTCGCCGCGCAGCGCGCGGATCTCCACGCCGTCCTGCGCGGCGGCGCGTTCCTTGCGGATGTCCTTGCGCTTGCGCGAAGACAGCGCGCCGAGGAAATCCTCGAACGTGGCATAGCCGCGGTTTTCCCAGTGGAACTGGATATCCTCGCGCAACAGCCAGCCCGCCGACGCGAACAGCGGCGCCTGCGCGGGTTCGATGAAGGTGGCGTGGGCCGATGACAGGCCGTTGTCCTCGCACACCTGCTCAGCCGCGCGCAGCAGTGGCAGGACCAGCTCGGGGCGCCGCGTCAGCACGCGCGGCCCGGTGGCCGGGGTAAACGGCACCGCGATCTGCAGCTTGGGGTAATAGTGCCCGCCGGCTCGCTGCCAGGCATCGGCCCAGCTATGATCGAACACGTATTCGCCCTGGCTGTGCGCCTTCACATAAGCCGGCAGCGCGCCGACCAGCCCCCCATCGGCATCGCGTGCCAGCAAGGGCGCGGGTTCCCAGCCGCTGCGCCCGCCGACGCTGCCCGAATCCTCCAGCGCGGCCAGAAAGGCATGGGCAATGAAAGGATTGCCGCCATCGGTCAGCGCATCCCATTCCCGCGCGTCCACCGCACCGACCGACGGCGCGAGGTGGATGGCGATGGCGGGATCGGCATCAGCCATGGGACGGCACGGGAAGCCCGGCCCCTTCGGCGATCGGCGCGTCGGCATATTCGGCGGCGCGTTCGCGCGACTCGGCGCTGCGCACGGTCCAGGTGGCCAGCGGCAGGCCGCGCGCGCGCTGGCCGGCGGCGAAGCGGCTGGGCAAGTCGCGCACGTCATAGGCCAGGAAATCGGGCCGGGCGTGCCACAGCGCCAGGTGGCGGCCGATCTGGTCGCGAAAGGTCTTGGCGTTTTCCTCGGTCATCACCAGGCCGCGCACGGTGCCGGGCGAATGGATGCGAAACCAGCGCGACACGCGCGGATCGAAGCTCATCACCGCGTGGCGCCCGCGATAGCCTTCCAGCGCGCGGCGCACCGCCAGGCACAACGCGGCCACGCGCCGGTCGCGCGCGGACTTGATCTCGATCAGCAGTGGCACCTGCCCGCCGACTTGCGCCAGAACCTGCCCCAGCGTGGGGATATGGTCACCCTCGCCGCCCAGCAGCGCGATCTCGCCAAGCTGCGCCGCGCTGCGCCGGCCGACCGGGCCAGATTCCGCGGTCAGCCGGTCCAGGTCCCAGTCATGGAACACCACCGCCTGCCCATCGCCGGCGCGCTGGACATCGCATTCGATGCCCAGCCCCCGCGCGATGGCGGCGGCGAAGGCCGAGGGCGCGTTTTCCAGCGCGCCCAGCCCGTGCAGCCCGCGATGGGCGAAACCCTGTTCGCCTATCCAGGCCACCTTGTCCGGCGCGGGGGCCGGAGCCAGCCAGCGATCAAGCGGGGCGAAGAGCGACAATGGCATCAACCTCCACGGCCGCGCCCAGCGGCAGCACCGGCACGCCCACCGCGCTGCGCGCGTGCTTGCCGGCATCGCCGAACACCGCCGCCATCAGTTCCGACGCGCCGTTGGCGACTTTGGGCTGATCGCTGAAATCGCCGGTGGAACTGATGAACGCGCCCAGCTTGACGATCCGCTCCACCCGATCGAGCGAGCCAAGCGCGGCGCGCAACTGCGCGAGGATCATCAGCGCGCAGGCGCGCGCGGCGGCATAGCCCGTCGGGATATCGACATCCTCGCCCAGCCGGCCCTTGACCAGCACGCCATCGAGGAACGGCAACTGGCCCGAGACATGCGCCAGGCCGCCCGCGACGACCACGGGGACATAAGCGGCGACGGGGGCCGCCGCTTCGGGCAGGGCCAGCCCCAGTTCAGCCAGTTTCGCGTCGATTTCTGCGTCGGTCATGAAAGTCCTCGTTGGTCGTGAAAAAGGGATCAGGCGTGAAGGCGGCCCAGCAGCCAGGGCAGCGCCTGCGGCCAGTCATCGATGCGGGCGTGGGCGTGCCCGGCCACATGCGCGCAATCGATGTGCGGCGCCAGCGTCGGTTCGGCGCACAAGTGCAGCCGGCCGACATCGGGCGCAAGGTCCGCCACAGAGCCATGGTGCTGCGCCAGATCATCGATGAAGATCGCACGCGACGGGCGGTATTCATCGAGGATGGCCTTCAGCGCCGGGCCTTTCGGCCCCTGGTTGGTGAAGACGCGCAGATCGAGGCCATGGTCGGCAAGCTGGCGGCGGCGCGCGTCCTGCCGGTGATCGAGCAAGTTGGTCAGCACCACCACGTCGGCATGTTCGCGCAGCACCGCCATGGCATCGATCATGCCGGCGACCGGGCCTTGCCGGTGCATCTCGCCGTCGAAGAACAAGTTGAGCAAGCGCCACATATCGGCCCGTTCCACCATTTCGCCGGTATCGCGGTGCTTCATGGCGCTGATGAAATCGCCGCCGCTCATGTCGAAGATCACACCGTGCTGTTCGCCCAGCCAGTCACGGAACGGCGCGACCATGTAGAGCAGCACTTCGTCGCAATCGGAAATCACCAGCGGGCGGGTCATGCCATAAGCCTTTCGCGCGCGGCCGCCAGCGCCGCCGGGGCCACGCCCAGCGCATCGGCGGCGGCGACCAGATCGGGTTCGTGCGCGCACAGGAAATCCAGCACCGCGCGCAGGAACGCGGGATCGCCCAGCCCGTCGCGCAGCGTCTCCGGGGTCAGCCCGGTCAGCGCGAGCAGCCGTTCCGCGCGGTCCTGGTCGGCCAGCACCCAGCCCAGCGCGGACAGCGCCAGCGCCTGCGCATCGGCAACGGGGGAAGAAGGATCTCGCAGAATTGTCAGCCTCGCTTGCAGCGCCTAGAGCCTCGTTCCCAGGAACATGGTGCGCGGACGGGCGAATGGCAAAACGAATCCTCGTTGTCGAGGACAACGACCTCAACCGGAAGCTGTTCTGCGACGTGCTGAAGAGCCAGGGCTTCGCCGTGGAGCCGGTCGCCGACGGGCGCGACGCGCTGGACCGGGCGCGCGATTTCGTGCCCAACCTGATCATCATGGACATCCAACTGCCCAACGGTTCGGGGCTGGACCTGATCGAGGCGGCCAAGGCCGATCCGGTGCTGCGCACGATCCCGGTGCTGGCCGTCACCGCCTATGCCGGCAAGGGCGACGAGGACCGCATCCGCGATGCCGGCGCCGATTCCTACCTGGCCAAGCCCGTCTCCATCGGGCCGTTCATGGCGGCGGTGCGGGCGCTGCTGTGATGCCACACCCCATCCCACAACCGCCCGCGCAGACTTGACACTTCGCCGCCGCGCCGCTTTTGCGCCGCAATTCCTGGCCACAGCGCCGTCTCACCTATCGGAGCCTTGACACCATGGACCGCGCCGCCACCGCCGAACGGATCGCCGCCCTGATCGCCCCCTTCAACAAGAAGGGCGTGGCCATCACCGACGCCAGCACCTTTTCGGGCGACCTTGAATTCGACAGCCTGACGGTGATGGACTTTGTCGCCGCCATCGAGGACGAATTCGACATCATCATCAGCATGAACCAGCAGGCCGAGATCGAAACGTACGGCCAGCTTATCGATGCCGTGGTGAAACTGCAGAATTGAACGCTCTCCTCGTCCTTGCGAGGCCCGCGGGGCCGCGGCAATCCAGGGCGGCGCGAGGAACCCTGGACTGCTTCGCCGCCCCGCTCCTTGCAATGACGATATTCCGGGAATTCCCATGACCGACCTTTTCTCCAAGTTCGATCCCATCATCGAGATGCGCCGGGGCCTGCTGGCCTCGGGCGTCGAAGATCCGTTCAGCCTGGTCATGGAACGGGTGCTCTCGCCCACCGTCGCGGTGTGCAACGGGCGCGAGACGATCCTGCTCGGAACCTACAACTACATGGGCATGACCTTCGATCCCGACGTGATCGCGGCGGGCAAGCAGGCGCTCGACGATTATGGCTCGGGCACCACCGGCAGCCGCGTGCTCAACGGCACCTATGCGGGACACAAGGCGGTTGAGCAGGCACTGTGCGACTTCTACGCCATGGAGCACGCCATGGTGTTCTCCACCGGCTACCAGGCCAACCTGGGCGTGATCAGCACCGTCGCCGGCAAGGGCGATTACATCGTGTTGGACATCGACAGCCATGCGTCCATCTGGGACGGGTGCAAGATGGGCGATGCCGAAGTGGTGCCGTTCAAGCACAACGACATCGAAGCGATGGAAAAGCGCCTGAAGCGCATTCCCGAAGGCGCCGGCAAGCTGGTGGTGCTGGAAGGCGTCTATTCGATGATGGGCGACATCGCCCCGCTGAAGGACATGATCGCGGTCGCCAAGGCCAATGGCGCGATGGTGCTGGTCGACGAAGCACATTCGATGGGCTTCATCGGACCCAACGGGCGCGGCGTGGCCGAGGACCAGGGCGTGCTCGACCAGGTCGATTTCGTGATCGGCACGTTCAGCAAGAGCGTGGGCACCGTTGGCGGCTTCTGCGTTTCCAACCACCCCAAGTTCGAAATCCTGCGACTGGTGTGCCGCCCTTACGTGTTCACCGCCTCGCTGCCGCCCAGCGTCGTCGCCACGGCGGCGACGTCGATCCGCAAGCTCATGCACGCGGGCGACAAGCGCGCGCATCTGTGGGAAAATTCGCGCACGCTGCACGCCGGACTGAAGGCGCGCGGCTTCCAGTTGGGCACCGACGCGCCGCAAAGCGCGATCATCGCGGTGATCATGCCCGATCTGGAACGCGGCGCGGCGATGTGGGAAGCGCTGCTGAAGGAAGGGCTTTACGTCAACCTTGCGCGGCCGCCGGCGACCCCCGCCAACATGACGCTGCTGCGCTGTTCGCTGTGCGCCGAACATTCGGCCGAGCAAGTGCAGACGATCATCGGCATGTTCGAGCGCGCGGGCAAGGCCGTGGGGATCATCTGAGCGCGGGCCAGCGCATCACCCCCGCGCATCACTCCTGCGCCCCACCGCCGCGCGGTCAGCCCCGCCTGGCCAGCCGATCGAGCCAGGCGCGCGCCTGTTTCGGCTCTCCCGGCGCGCTGGAGGAAACCGGGCCACGCGATGCCTCGAACTCGGCGTGCAGCGCGAACGGCTCCAGCCCCAGCGTTTCGCGCATCGCGTCGATCTCTGCCCCCAGATCGCACAGGCCGGTGACCACCGGCTGCCACCGGGCGCGCGCGGCCTTGTCGTTCTGGTGATCGAACAGGCCCCACGATCCGGCCGCCGCCGTTTCCAGCGCGGCCAGCAGCGCGGCTGCATATTCGGCTTCCAGTTCGACGCGGCGCGTGTCGAGGCGTTCCAGGCGATCGGCTTTTCCCATCGCCCGCTTCTAGGGCAAGCGCCGGGAAAAGCGAACGCGCCGATCAGTTGATCGAGATGATCCCGTCCACCGCGCGCCATTCCGCCGGGCCGATCAGGTGCTGGTGCGCCACGCGGACCGAGTGGAGCACCGCGTCGATATCGCGCCGCCAGAAATCCAGGTAATCCTTCAGGATCGGAAAGCGCGGCGCCACATCGTATTGCTGCAACACGAACAGTTGCAGCAGGCTGGGATGATCCGGCATGAAATAATGGATGGCGACGGTGCTGAGACCATAGCCTTCGAGTTGCATCGCAAAATCACGGCTTGCCATAAACTCCTTCCACGTCAGGGGTGAAAGCACTTATGCTGCGGATGCGAATGATGTCATAAAAGCGTGGACAGTCAAGGGCCTGCCACGCCCCCGTCAAGATCGGTCGATCAGGCCTGCGCGGCGGCGATCTCGCACTTCTCGCTGGTTTCCTTCGCCCCGCCGCTTAGCAGCGCGATGGCCAGGAACCCGCCGATGACCAGAGCCACGAAGCCGGCCACGGCCAACCCCAGGTAGCGATCGATGAAGGCCTTGATCGGCGCGCCGAACAGGCGGAACAAGACGCCCACGATCATGAAGCTGATCGACCGCGACACCACGCTGGCGCCGATGAAGGTCAGCAGCGGCATTTCGATGAAGCCGGCGGTGATCGTCAGCAGCTTGAAGGGGATCGGCGTCGCCCCCTTGATCACGATGATTTCCGCGCCGTATTCGCGCAGATAGCAGGCCGCCTTGGGGAAACTTTGCGACAGGCCCAGCAGCGCCAGCAACTGCGCACCCACGCTTTCATAGAGCAGGTGGCCGATCGCATAGCCCAGCATGCCGCCCACCACCGAAGCCAGCGTGGCGATCGCCGCGAAGCGGATCGCCTTCTTCGGTTCGGCCAGGCACATGATGCCCAGCAGCGGGTGCGGCGGCACCGGAAAGAAGCTCGCCTCCACGAAGCTGAACCCCGCCAGCCACCATTCCGCGCGGCGATCGGCCGCCTTGGCCATGGTCCAGTCGTAGAGGCGGCGCAGCATGGGATCATCCTTGACGTGTTGCGCTGCAATACCGGTGCGCGGCCGTGCCGGCAATAACCAATATGGTTATTCTGGTTGACATCGTAACGCCGAAATGGCACAAAAGGCGAACATCGCGATATGCCGATTCGCATCCGGCCCGGTTCACATCGGTCCGCCGAACACACCCCATCAAGGAACCCGTGCATGAGGAAGCCCAGCCAGGCTTCGTCCGGCAATCGCCGGACGAGGCTCAGCACCGCCGCGTCCGCGGAGGAAGACAAGCTCAATCGCCACTGGCGCGGCAAGTTCATCACCGCGCTGGCCGAAACATCGAACGTCGCCGCCGCGGCCAAGGCCGCCGGGGTCGCGCCCGGCCGCCCCTACAAGGTGCGGCGCATGGAACCGGACTTCGCCCGCCTGTGGCAGGATGCGCTGTGCGAAGGGTATGAAAACCTGGAACTGGAAGTGCTGCACCGCCTGCGCTTTGGCGATCCGAAAGGCGAAGCGGGCGAAACCGGCGCGGCGCGGCGCTATGACAATGGCGCGGCGGTTCGCCAGCTTGCCTTTCACCGCGAAACCGTATCGCGGCTGCGGGCGATCCGCGATCACGAGGATGCCGATGCCGTTCGCGCCTCCATCGATGCCCGGCTGGCCAGCCTGCGCGCGCAGATCGCCGCGCGCCGCGCCGCGCCGCGCGATCGGGATGACACCGATGACGCCGGTTGATCCGCTGGCCTGGATGGCGGGCGCCACCGACGACGAGATCGATCGCTTCGTCGCCGGGATGGATGCGCGCGAACGGCGCGAATGGCCGTGGATCTGGCCGCTTCTGGCCCGGCCCGAACAGCTTGCGCCGCCGGGCGACTGGAACCTGTGGCTGATCCTGGCCGGACGCGGCTTCGGCAAGACGCGGGCCGGCGCCGAATGGGTGCAAGGCGTGGCCGAACGCGATCCCGCCGCGCGGATCGCGCTTGTCGCCGCCAACCTGGGCGAAGCGCGCGGCGTGATGATCGAAGGCGAAAGCGGGCTGCTGGCGGTGGGCGCGCCCTGGCGGCGGGCGCGCTTCGAACCGTCGCTGCGCCGGCTGGTCTGGCCCAATGGCGCGCAGGCGCAGCTCTATTCGGCGCAGGAGCCGGAAAGCCTGCGCGGCCCGCAGCACAGCCACGCCTGGTGCGACGAGATCGCCAAATGGGACATGGCGGCGGGCCGGGCGGAACGCGCCTGGGACAACCTGCTGCTGGGCCTGCGGCTGGGCGCGCAGCCCCGCGCGATGGCGACGACCACGCCGCGCGCGGTGCCGCTGCTGCGCCGCCTTCTGGCCGAGGACGGCGTGGCCGTGACGCGCGGCGCGACGGCGGACAATGCCGCCAACCTGCCGCCCCGTTTCCTGCGCGACATGCGCCGCGCGTTCGGGCGCACCGTGCTGGGCCGGCAGGAACTGGACGGCGAACTGATCGAGGACCTGCCCGGCGCGCTGTGGACGCGCGCCCTGATCGAGGAATGCCGCGAAGCCGCGCCGCCCGCGCCCCAGGCCCGCGTCGTGATCGGGGTCGATCCGCCCGCATCCAGCCAGGGAGACGCCTGCGGCATCGTGGTCTGCGCGCTGGGCGGCGACGGCGTGGGCCGGGTGCTGGCCGATGCCTCTGTCGAGAAGGCCAGCCCCGAACGCTGGGCGCGCGCGGTGGCCCAGGCCGCGCGCCGCTGGCAGGCGGACCGCGTGGTCGCCGAAGCCAACCAGGGCGGGGCGATGGTGGCCAGCGTGCTGCGCGCCGCCGAGATTTCGCTGCCGCTGCGGCTGGTCCACGCCAGCCGGGGCAAAGTGGCCCGTGCCGAACCGGTCGCCGCGCTTTACGAAGCGGGGCGCGTGCGCCACGCGGGCACGTTCCCCGCGCTGGAAGACGAATTGTGCGGGCTGATCGCGGGCGGCGGCTACCAGGGCCCCGGCCGTTCCCCCGATCGCGCCGATGCGCTGGTCTGGGCGCTGACCGAACTGATGCTGGCCCGGCGCCGCGCGCCGCGCGTGGTGGCCACCTAGTACCCCCGACCTCCCGTCGCGCGTCTCCCGCACCCTGAACCCACCCCACAGAAAGGCACCCCCATGTCCTTCCTCCAGACGCTGGCCGCCGCCTTCAAGGGCGGGGGCGATCGCGTGCCGCTGGCGCGCACGTTCACATCACCCTGGGCTTTCGCCGACGATGGCGGCGGCGGGCGCGGCCCGTTCGATTATGCCACCGCCGTGCGCCGCGGCTATATCGACAATCCGGTGGCGCAGCGCGCGGTGCGGCTGGTGGCCGAAGGGATCGGCGGCGCGGCGCTGCTGCCCGCCGATCCGGGGCTGCTGGCGCTTGTTGCCGCGACCAGCGCCGGGCAGGCGCTGCTCGAAACGCTGGCCGCGCAACTGCTGCTGCACGGCAATGCCTTCGTGCAGGTGATGAAGGACGCCCGCGGCCGCCCGGTGGAACTGTTCGCGCTGCGCCCCGAACGGATGCGCGTGATCGCCGGGGACGATGGCTGGCCGACGGGCTTCACCTATCGCGTCGGCGAACGCAGCCTGGCGATCCCGCTGCTGGATGAAGACGCATCGCCCAACCTGATCCACATCCGCCATTTCCACCCGGCCGACGATCACTATGGCGCGGGCTGCCTGGCCGCCGCCGACCAGGCCGTGGCGATCCACAACGCGGCGGCGGGCTGGAACCGGGCGCTGCTGGAAAACGCGGCGCGGCCTTCGGGGGCGCTGGTCTATGACGCGGGCGATGCCGGCGGCCTGACCGCCGACCAGTTCGAACGGCTGAAGGCCGAACTGACGCAGGCCTTTGCGGGGGCAGGCAACGCCGGGCGGCCGATGCTGCTGGAAGGCGGGCTGACCTGGCAATCGCTGAGCCTGTCGCCCGCCGACATGGACTTCGCCACGCTGAAGGCTGCCGCCGCGCGCGACATCGCGCTGGCCTTTGGCGTGCCGCCGATGCTGCTGGGCCTGCCCGGCGACGCGACATACGCCAACTACCGCGAGGCCAACCGCGCGCTGTGGCGGCTGACCCTGCTGCCGCTGGGCGCCAAGCTGCTGGGCGCGCTGGGCGAAGGGCTGGCGCCGTGGTTCCCCGACGCCAGGCTGGCCATCGATTACGACCGCGTGCCCGCTCTAACCGAGGACCGCGAGCGGCTGTGGGCGCAAGTCAGCGCCGCGTCGTTCCTGTCCGACGACGAAAAGCGCGCGCTGCTGGGCCTGCCCGCGCGGGAGGACCGGCCATGAAGCGCGCGGATGCGAACATCCCCGACATGCTGGCGCAGCTTCTTGTCCAGGCGGAAGGCGAAGGCGCGGACCTGATCACCTTGCGCGCCATGGTGGAGGAAGCCAGCGAACTGGGCGCGCAGCGCGTGCTCACCGCGATCGGGCTTGATGACGACCATGCCAGCGCCGACCTGATCGAACTGCGCCAGTTGCTGCGCGCCTGGCGCGACGCCAAGGCCAGCGCCTGGAAAGCGGCGGTCGAATGGTGCGTGCGCGCCGTGCTGGCCTTGCTGCTGCTGGGCATCGCCTGGCGGCTGGGCGCGATGGAGGCGCTGCGATGAACGCGCCGGCCGCCTTGCGCTTTGCCGGATATGCCGCGCTGTTCGGGCGCCGCGATGCCGGGCGCGACGTAATCCGCGCCGGCGCGTTTGCTCGTTCGCTGGCGGAACGGGCGGGGCCGATCCCGCTGCTGTGGCAGCACCGCCCCGATCTGCGCATCGGCTGGATCGAGCGCGCGGCCGAGGATGCGCGCGGGCTGCGCGTGATCGCGGCGCTGGCCAATCCCGCCAGCGCCGCGGCCGGCGCGCTGCGCCGCGGCGCGGTGACGGGCCTCAGCTTCGGCTACCGCGCCCGCGCCTTTCGCCGCGATGCGCAAGGCCGCGAACTGCTCGACATCGATCTGGTCGAGGTCAGCCTCGTCACGCGGCCGATGCAGCATGGCGCGCGCGTGCACCTGATCGCCTGATCCTCCCTTCCCCCCTGAAGACCCCCTCCCCCCTGAAGAAAGGTACTTGCCCCATGGAATCGACCACCCCGGTCGAGGCGCTGGACGCCTCGTTCGATCTCGTCGCGCGCCAGGATGCGGCCGAAGAAGCGCTTGGCGCGCTGCGGTCCGACGTCGACGAAGTGAAATCGCGGCTCGACCGCGTCAGCCGCGCCGCCGCCCGCCCGGTGCTGGATGGCGGCGGCAGTGCCCGCAGCCCGGAAGTGAAGGGCTTCGTCGATGGCTATTTGCGCCACGGCCGCGAGGCGGAGCTGAAATCGCTGTCGGGCGCGGTGCCGGCCGACGGCGGCTATGCCATCCCGCGCGAAATCGACGCGGCCATCGCCGCGCGGCTGCGCGCCATCAGCCCGATCCGCGCCATCGCCCAGGTCGTGCAGACCGGCAGCGCCGGCTATCGCAAGCTCGTCACCACCAGCGCCGCGGCATCGGGCTGGGTCAGCGAAGTGGCGGCGCGCCCCGAAACGGCCACCCCCGCCTTCGCCGAGATCGCCCCGCCTTCGGGCGAGCTCTACGCCAACCCGGCGGCGAGCCAGGCCATGCTCGACGATGCCGCCTTCGACCTGGAGGCCTGGCTGGCCGACGAGATCGCGCAGGAATTCGCCCGCGCGGAAGGCGCCGCCTTCGTTTCGGGCAACGGCACCAACCGGCCAAGCGGCTTCCTGTCCGCCACCACCAGCGCGCAAGGCGATGCCGCCCGCGCGTTCGGCGCGCTGCAGTTCCTGGCCACCGGCAACGCCGCCGGCTTCGACGCATCGCCCGAACTCAAGCTGATCGACCTCGTCCACGCGCTGAAGGCCGGGCACCGCCAGGGCGCAAGCTGGGTGATGAATTCGGCCACGCTGGCGCAAGTGCGCAAGCTCAAGGCGGCGGACGGATCGTTCCTGTGGCAGCCGGGGCTGATGGAAGGCCAGCCCAACCGCCTGCTGGGCTATCCCGTGGTCGAGGCCGAGGACATGCCCGATATCGCGGCGGGCGCGTTCCCCATCGCCTTCGGCAACTTCCGCGCCGGCTATCTGATCGCCGAACGCAGCGCCACCACGATCCTGCGCGATCCCTTCACCAACAAGCCCTTCGTCCACTTCTACGCCACCAAGCGCGTCGGCGGGCAAGTGCTGGATAGCGATGCGATCAAGCTGCTGAAGATCGCCGCCTGATCGCGGTGCGTCCCGGCGCCGCGCCACGCGCCGGTGCCGGGACGCATTGCCACGCCCCCTTTCCACCAGACACGGGAGCCTGTTCATGAAGCGGCAGATCGTTGCGCCCGCCGCGCTGTCGCCGGCGGCGCTGGCCGAACTCAAGCAATGGCTTGGCATCACCACCACGGCGGACGACGCGCCGCTGGCCGCGCTGCTGCGCGCGGCGCTGGAAACCTGCGAAAGTTTCACCGGCACGATGCCGCTGGTGGCCGAATGCGAGGAAGTGCTGCCCGTGCGCCCCGGCTGGCAGGCCTTGCTGACGCGCCCGGTGCAGGCCATCACCCAGGTGACCGGTATCGCGCCCGAAGGCACGGCGCTGGCGCTGGCCAGCGATGCCTATGGAATCGAACTCGACGCCGATGGCGGCGGCCGGGTGCGGGTGACGGCGCCGGGCGCGGCCAGCCGGATCGCGGTGCGCTTTGCCGCCGGCCTTGCCGCAAGCTGGGACGCATTGCCCGATGGCCTGCGCCACGGCGTGCTGCGGCTGGCCGCGCACCAGCACCGCGAACGCGAGAGCGAAGGCGCCGCGCCGCTGCCGCCCGCCGCCGTCGCGGCGCTGTGGCGGCCGTGGCGCAGGCTGCGCATGGCATGAGCGGGGGCATGATCCGCGCCGAGATCGCGGCGTTCGATGCCCTGGCCCAAAGGCTTGTCGCCAGGGCGCGGGCCATGGCCGAAGCGCGCGCCGCCGCCCGGCGGGCGGGCGCCGGCCGCTGGCGCCGCGCCGCGCTGCTCTGGCCGCTGTTCACCAAGGCGTTCACGAAAGGATAGGCCATGGAAATCGCCCTGCGCGCCGCGCTGATCGGCTGGCTTGCGGCCGATCCGGCGCTGTCCGCCACGCTTAACGCCATCGCCGAGGAAGCGCCGCTGCGCGCCAGCCTGCCGTGGCTGGCCATCGCCGCCAGCGCCAGCGCCGACTGGAGCTGCAAGACCCATCCGGGCCGCGAAGTGCGCATCGCGGTGGAACTGCACTGCCGGGGCGACGGGCCGGGCAGCGCCGGCGATCTGGTGGCCGCCATCGAAAGCCGCATCGCCGCGCTGCCGCGCGCGCAGGCGGGCTTTGCCGTGGTGACCTGCCAGTTCCTGCGCGCCCGCGTGCAGCAGCGCGGCGAAAGCCGCCGCGCCATCCTGCTCGAATACCGGTTCCGCCTTCTGGCGGAATGAGCACCCCCTTCCCGCTACCCCAAAGGAGCCAAGCCATGACCGCCCAGAAAGGCGCCGCCTTCCTTCTCAAGATCTCCGACGGCGCGGCCCCCGCCGTCTACCAGACCGTTGCCGGGCTGCGCACCACGCAGCTTTCGGTGACGGGCGAGACCGTGGTCGTCACCAGCAAGGACAGCGCCGGCTGGCGCGAACTGCTGTCGGGCGCGGGGGTGCGCGCGGTTTCGGTCAGCGCCGCCGGCATTTTCCTGGGCAGCGCGGCCGAAGCGCAAGTGCGCGCCAATGCGCTGGCCGGCACGCTCGACGCCTATGAACTGAGCTTCGAGGACGGCGAGAAGCTGCGCGGCGCGTTCCTCGTGCAGCGGCTCGACTATGCCGGCGATTTCAATGGCGAGCGCAACTATACGCTCCAGTTGGAAAGCTCCGGCCCGGTGGTGCCGGCGTGAGTACGCACCCCGCCAATCCCCGCCCCGCCAACCCACACACCGCCAATCCGTGCAGGGGCGAAGCCACGCTGACGATCGCCGGCAGCCCGCGCCTGCTGCGCCCCAGCTTCACCGCGCTGGTCGCGGCGGAAGAGGAACTCGGGCCGCTGTTCGCGCTGGTCGAGCGCGCCGGCGCGGGGCAGTTGCGCCTGGCCGAAATGACCGCGCTGTTCTGGCACTGCCTGTCCGATCGCGATGGCCTGAGCCGCGAGGCGGTGGGCGCGGCGATCCTGGAGCAGGGGCTGGCCGCCGGGGCGCGGCCGCTGCGCGTGCTGCTGGCGCAGATCCTTCAGGGCGGCGGATGAGCGACCGTTTCGGCCCGCGCGCGCTGGTGCTGGCCGGCCATGCCGCGCGCCTGCTGGGCTGGCGACCGGAAGAGTTCTGGGCGGCAACCCCGGCCGATCTTGCCACCGCGCTGGCCCCGCCCCCGGCCCAGGCGCCGCTGGGCCGCGCCGACCTCGCCCGCATGATGGAGCACGATGATGACGACACAGCGAACCGACCCGACCGATGATGGTATCGACAGCCTGCTGATCGACGTGCGCGCCAGCACCACGGGCTTTGCGCGCGATGTGGCGGCGATGCGCGGCACGTTCGACAGCACGCTGGTCGATGGCTTCGCGCGCGCCGGCACCGTGCTGGAGCGCGGCTTGCTGGGCGCGATCCGGCGCGGCAGCCTGGGCTTCGACGATCTGCGCCGCATCGCGCTGGCCGCGGTGGACGACATCGCCGCGCAGGCCGCGCGCACGCTGTTCGCGCAGATCGGCACAAGCGGCGCAGGCGATCCGCTGGGGCTGGGCGGCCTGCTTGGCTCGATCCTTGGCCTGCCGGGCCGGGCGACGGGCGGCCCGGTCGCGCCGGGGCGCGGCTATGTGGTGGGCGAGCGCGGACCGGAACTGTTCGTGCCCACCGCCGCCGGCCGGATCGAAACCGGCGGCGGCATCGCCCCGCGCGACGTGCGCGTTTCGATCCGCGTCGCCGCGCCCGCCGGCACCAGCGCGCCGCAAGCGCTGCAACGCTCCGCCCGGCAGGTCGCCAGCGCGGTGCGCCGCGCCCTTGCCGCCAACTGATCCTTGCCACCAACTGACCCTTACCGAAAGGCACGCCCCATGGCCTTCTGGCTCGCCGCCGCCCGCGAAGGGCAGGATACCGACTGGATACAGCGCTTCGATCCGCGCTTCTGGACGGTCAACTTCCCGCGCCCGGTGACCGCCTGCGTCGTCAGCACCGCGCCCGATGCCTTGCGCGTCGATGCGGTGTTCCTGCGCGCGGCCGATCTGGCCGGGCTGATCTGGGACAGCGTGGACCGGCTCGACCATCCGCTGCTCGCCTATGCGACCGACCGCGATTACCGCCGCACCACGCTGTCTTTCCGCTGGCGTTCGGGCGGGATCATCGCGCTCGACGCGATCGACGGGCCGACGCTGACCATCGAAGGGCGCGATGCCGATGGCGCGCCGCGCGTCTGGTACGTGCGGCTGTGGAACTATGCCGATGGCGAGCCGGAAGACGCGCGCATCACCCTGCGCTTTTCCGACCTGGCGGGCGGCTTCCTCCATCCCGACGAAGCCGATCCGGTCTGGCCCGGCGCGATCGACCGCCTGTTCATCTCGCTCGTCGCCCCCGGCTATGACGGGGCCAGCAGCGAAGCGCTGGCCGAACCCGCCGAAGGCTGGGTGGAACTGAGTGAGATTTCCTGCACCGGCGACCGGCCGATGCTGGAAATCGGCGATGCGCTGGTGCCGCCGCACGGGCTGGCCGTGGCCACCGCCTATGACGATTGCGGCACGCAGACCCCGGCGCGGCTGCTGCGCGGCCTGCGCCAGCTCGGCTATCGCGGCAGCATTGTCCACTATGTGGGGATGAGCCACTATTTCCGGCTGGCGGCGGTGGGCGAAAGCTATCGGGTGGGCGCGGGTGGCGATCCGCTGTGCACCCCGGCGCGCGCCTGGCACCGGGCGTTCTTCCGCGAATGCCTGGCGCTGGGCTTCTCGCCCATCGCGTCGCTATCCTATGAAGTGCTGGCGCAGCATTGCCCGGAAGACTGGCAGCAGCGCGCCTTCGATGGCGCGCCATCACGCACCGGGTGGGACCCGCCATCGGCGCTGCTTTCGCCCGCCAATGCCACGGCGATGGCCTGGTTGCGCGCGGCGGCGGCGGCATTCACCGGCCTGATGCGCGAAGCCGGCGCGCCGGTGCGCTTTCAGGTGGGCGAACCGTGGTGGTGGATTTTCCCCGATGGCCGCATCTGCCTGTACGACGATGCCGCGCGCGCCGCGTTCGGCGGCGATCCGCCCGCCATCGCCGATATGCGCGCGCCGCTCGATAGCGGGCAGACCGCGCTGCTCGATGCGGCGGGCGCGGTTCTGGCCGCGTCCACCGCCGCGCTGGTCGGCGCGGTGCGCGCCGCCGCCGCGCCCGCTGCCGCCGAACTGCTGCTGCTGGTGTTCCCGCCGACGCTGCTGGCCCCCGACATGCCCGAAGCGCGCCGCGCCAACCTGCCGACCGGCTGGGCCGCCCCCGCGTTCGACCGCCTGCAGGTGGAAGATTATGACTGGTTGACCACGGGCGCCGATGCCCACCGCCGCGCCGCCTATGCCACGGTCAATGCCCGGCTGGGCTATCCGCCGGGGGCGCAGGACTATTTCGCGGGCTTCGTGGCCCAGGCGGAACAGGCCGCGCACTGGCGGCGCATCGATGCCGGCATCGACGAGGCGCTGGCCCGCATGCCGCACGAGATATTCATCTGGGCGCTGCCCCAGGTCTGCCGCGACGGCTACGTCCGGCTCCCCCGAACCGAGGATGCCGCCATGCAGGCTTTCGACGATCTGGCCTATCCGCTGCCGCTGGGCCTCGACGCCACGATCGCGCCCGAATTTTCCACCACGGTCACCGTCACCGCATTGGGGCATGAACGGCGCAACAGCCTGTGGTCCGACGCGCGGCTGCGCTTCGATGTCGGCCCCGGCATCCGTTCGGAAGCGGACCTGGGCCTGCTGATCGCCTTTTTTCGCGCCCGGCGCGGCGCGGCGCGCGGCTTTCGGCTGCGCGATCCATCCGATTTCAGTTCCAACGCGATGACCGCCGCGCCTACCCCCGCCGACCAGTTGCTGGGCACGGCCAACGGCGCGCAGGCGAGCTTTCCCCTCGTCAAGCGGTATGGCGAGGGCGCGGATGCGCAAGTGCGCCGCATCACGCGCCCGCAGTTCGACAGCGTGCTGGTCAGCGTCGACGGCGCGCTGGCCGTCGGCACCTGGACCCTGGACGAAGGCGGCGTGGTACGGTTCGATACGCCGCCCGCCAGCGGCGCCACGATCCGCGCTGGCTTCCTGTTCGACGTTCCGGTGCGCTTTGCCGAGGACCGGCTGGAAATCGCAGGTGCGGCCTTCGCGGCGGGCGAGGCGCCCAGCGTGCCGGTGGTGGAACTGCGCGAGGCCGTGGCATGAGCCGGGTGTGGTTCGCCGCGCCGCTGGAAACGGTCGCCACGTACTGGCAGGTGCTGCGGCGCGATGGCGTGGCGCTGGGCTTTACCAGCCACGATGCCGATCTGTGGTTCGATGGCCTGCTGCACCGCGCCGCGCCCGGCATGACCCCGGCCGCGATCCGCCGCTCGGCCGATATAACGCCGGACAGCGCCGAAGTGCGCGGCGCGCTCAGCCACGATGCGCTGTCCGCCGCCGATCTCGCCGCCGGCCGGTTCGACGGCGCGCTGATCCGCATCGGGCTGGTCGACTGGCAAAGCGGCGAGCATGCGGCGCTCTATCGCGGCGCCATCGGCAACGTGGTGGAAGAGGACGGCGGCTTCACCGCCGAACTCGTCTCGCGCAAGGCCGAACTGCTGCGCGATCCGGTGCCACGCACCAGCCCGGTGTGCCGCGCCGCGTTCTGCGGGCCGGGCTGCACGCTATCGCCCGCGCGCTATACGCACGAAGCGCGCGTGACCGCGATCGATGCCGAAAACGGCGCGGTGACGCTGGCGGCGGGCGTGCCGGCGGCAAGCCTTGCCGGCGGCACGCTGCGCTGGCTCGATGGCGCGCAGGCCGGGCTGGCCGCCACGATCGTGCTGGCCGGGCCGGACGGCTTGATCCTCGACCGGCCGCTCGATCCGGCGCTGGCGGCAGGCGCGCGCGCGGTGGTGCGCGAAGGCTGCGATCACACGCTGGATACCTGCGCCACGCGCCTTGCCAATGCCGTCAATTTCCAGGGCGAGCCGTTCCTGCCCGGCAACGACATGATCTATCGCTATCCGGTGCCCCAGGCATGAGCGCGCGCGCCGCCGGCCCGGCGCTGGCCAGCGCCGCCGAAGCGCTCGTCGGCGCGCGCTTCCGGCTGCATGGCCGCGATCCCGCCACCGGGCTGGACTGCCTGGGCGTGCTGGCGGCGGCGCTGGCCGCGATCGGGCGCGGCGCACACCTGCCGCAAGGCTACACGCTGAAGCTGCGCGCGCTGCCCGCGCTCGACCGCTTCGTGCGCGGCTGCGGCCTGGCCCCCGCGCCGGGCGGCCCGATCCTGCCCGGAGACGTGCTGCTGGCGCGGATCGGCCCGGCGCAAGTCCACCTGGCCGTGGCCGGGCACGGCGGGCGGATCGTCCATGCCCACGCCGGCCTGATGCGCGTGGTGGCCATGCCCGGACCGCCGCCCTGGCCGCTCATCCACCACTGGCGCCCCAACTGAGGAACCCCGTTTCATGGCGACTTTGCTTCTTTCCGCCGTCGGCACGCTGATCGGCGGCCCGCTGGGCGGGGCCATCGGCGGGCTGATCGGCCGCGGCGTCGATTCGGTGGTGTTCGGCGGCGGCCGCCGCGATGGCCCGCGGCTCAAGGAACTCGCCGCGACCACGTCGAGCTATGGCGCCGCGCTGCCGCGCCACTTCGGGCGGATGCGCGTGGCCGGCTCGATCATCTGGGCGACCGATCTGGTCGAACACAGCCAGACGCAGGGCGGCAAGGGCGGATCGGTGCGCACCTACAGCTACACCGCCTCGTTCGCGGTGGCGCTGGCCAGCCGGCCGATCGCCGGCATCGGCCGCATCTGGGCCGATGGCAACCTGCTGCGCGGCACCGCCGGCGATCTCAAGAGCGCGGGCACGCTGCGCATCCACACCGGCACGCGCGACCAGGCGCCCGATCCGCTGATCGCCGCGCGCGAAGGCGCGGATCGCTGCCCGGCCTGGCGCGGGCTGGCCTATGTGGTGTTCGAGGATCTCGACCTTGGCGATTTCTTCAACCGTATCCCGGCGCTGACCTTCGAAGTGATCGCCGACGAGGGTGGGTTCGGGCTGCAGGATATCGTCGGCGGGGTGATCGCCGATGCCGATGCCGCCGTGCCGCTCGCGGACTTTACCGGCTTTTCCTGCGAAGGGCCGCTGGCCGATGCCTTGCAGCAGCTCGATCCGCTGGTGCCGATCGAATGCGATGCCGGCGGCGCGCGGCTGACGATCGCGCGTGAGCGGCTGCAGGCCGCCCCGATCGCGCTGGCCGGTGCCGCCATCGCGGTGGGCGACGATGCCTTCGGCGGCGCATCGGGCTTTGCCCGCCGCCGCGCCGCCGAACCCCCCGCCCCCGCCGCGATCCTGCGCTATTACGATGTCGCGCGCGATTACCAGCCCGGCCTGCAACGCGCCGCCGTGCGCCCCGGCCCGGGCGAGCCGCAGACGCTGGAACTGCCCGCCGCGCTGGGCGCGCCCGAAGCACGCCGGCTGATCGAGGCCGCCGCGCGCAAGGCCCGCTGGTCGCGCGAGAGCGTGGTCTGGCGCAGCGCCACGCTCGATCCCGCGATCGCGCCGGGCACGGTGGTGACGGTGCCCGGCATCGCCGGCCGCTGGCGCGTGACCGAATGGGAATGGCGCGAAAGCGGCGTGGAGCTGACGCTGGCGCGCATCGTGCCGGGCGGCGCCGATGCGCTGCCGGCCACGCCCGTCGATCCCGGCCGCTACAACCCGCCGGCAGACCTGGCCGCCCCGCCCACGCTGCTGGCCGCGTTCGAACTGCCCTGGGACGGCACCGGCAGCGGCGACACGCCGGCCACCTTCGCCGCCGCCTCCTCACCCGGCGCAAGCTGGAGCGGCGCGGCGCTCTATGTCGATTACGGCGGCGGCGAATTGCATGCGCTGGGCCCCAGCGGCCGGGTGCGCAGCATCCTGGGCACCGCCGAAGCCGCGCTGCCGCCGGCCAGCCCGCTCCTGTTCGACCGCACTTCGACGCTGAGCGTGCAGCTTGTCGATCCCGCGATGGCGCTGTCCCCGGCCAGCGGGCGGCAGCTTGCGCTGGGCGCCAACCGGGCGCTGGTCGGCGCGGAACTGATCCAGTTCGCGGGCGCGACGCCGCTGGGCGGCGGGCGCTGGCGGCTCGACCGGCTGCTGCGCGGGCGCGGCGGCACCGAAGCGGCGCTGGCCGGCCACGCGGCGGGCGAACGCTTCGTGCTGCTCGACGATCGCCCGGTCGCGCTCGATCCGGCCACGGTGGGCACCGTGCCCGAAAGCCTGATCGTCGCGGTCGGGCGCGGCGACGACACACCCGTCAGCACGCCGATCGCGCTGGCGGGGATCGCGCTGCGCCCGCTGTCCCCCGTCCACCCCCGCGCCACGCTGCTGGCCGATGGCGCGCTGGCGCTGGGCTGGACGCGGCGCGCGCGCGGCGCATGGCAGTGGCGCGATGGCGTGGACGCGCCGTTGCAGGAACAGGCCGAGCGGTATCGCATCACCTTCGGCCCCGACAGCGCGCCGCTCGCCGCCTGGACGGTGACCGAACCGCAGCTCACCCTGCCGCCCGCCACGCTTGGCACGCTGGCCGCGCTCCTGCCTGGCGGCGCGCTGTCGGTGCGCCAGCAGGGCAGCCACGCGCTGTCGCTGCCGCTGCACCTTGCCATGATCCCCTGACGCATTTCCCAACACCCCGACGGAGCCGCAGATGACCGACCCTTTCCTGTTCGACAGCACCACCCCGCGCTTTGGCCTGCCGCTGCTTCATGCCGGCCAATCGCAGAAGGAAGCCTTCGTCAACGAAGCCCATGCCCTTGCCGACGCCCTGCTGCACGGCGCGATCGAGGGAGAGCTGGCCACCCCGCCCGCCAGCCCCGACGAGGGCGAATGCTGGCTGGTCGGCAGCGGGGCCAGCGGCGCATGGGCCGGCCACGACGGCGCCATCGCCTGCCGCCAGGGCGGCAACTGGCTGTTCGTCCCCCCGCGCGACGGCCTGCGCCTGCTTGACCGTTCGACCGGCCAGGACCTGCGTTTTTTCGGCATCTGGCAAATTCCTTCGCTGCCGCCGGAACCAACCGGAGGTTCGACCGTTGACAGCGAGGCCCGGACAACGCTTTCCGCTTTGCTGGGTACGTTGCGAACGGCGGGAATTTTTCCGGCGGCTTGAAGGAAAGGGGTAGGATCGGCTATGCGTGCGCTGACTTCAGCAGCGCCAGATCGGTTTCATTTCCTGATTGCAAGCCCCCGAAATCGCGGCATTCTTGCAACAGATGTCATTTTTGAACACTTGCACGGCCATATCTAAGTCGGTAGACACCGGTTCTACTCGGTGGCTCCATATTTTCTAATAGGGGAAACATAATGCGGAAACTCGTCATTGGAATGGCGCTGGCTTCATCAGCTCTCGCCACGCCAGCTTTGGCGCGCGACGGCTCTTGGTATGTCGAACTCGACTTCGGTCCCTCCATCGTTGAGGATTCGAAGTTCGACATCGGCACTGTCAAGAACGCCGCGAATCTCGACTCCAAGTATGGCGTCGATGGCGGCGCTGCGATTGGTTACGACTTCGGCGCGTTCCGCCTCGAAGGCGAAGCCAGCTATCGCACGGCCGATCACAAGAACTACAGCGTTGGCACGGCCACGTCGCGTCGCCCCAGCGGCAGCGCTGATTCGCTGACGTTCTTCGTCAACGGCCTGCTCGATTTCGGTCCCGACAACGGCCTGCAGGGCTTTGTCGGCGGCGGCGCCGGCATCGGCCGCGTCAGCTACGACATCGGTCGCGCGCTCGACGATTCGGACACGGGCTTCGCCTGGCAGGCTCTGGCCGGCGTTCGCGCTCCGATCAGCGATCACTGGGACGTGGGCATCAAGTACCGCTTCCTGAACATCGACAATGTCGATCTGGTCAATGCTGCCGGCGCGGCAGCCAAGACCCGCTGGCGTTCGCACAGCGCGATGGGCACGCTGACCTACAACTTCGGTGGCGCGGAAGCTCCTCCGCCGCCCCCGCCGCCGCCGCCGCCGCCGCCTCCTCCTCCGCCCCCGCCGCCGCCGCCTCCTCAGGCTGTGTGCAACAAGGGTCCGTACATCGTGTTCTTCGACTGGGATAAGTCGGACATCACGCCTGAGGCCGCGACGATCCTCGACAGCGCCATCACCGCGTATGGCAACTGCGAGAGCGTTCCGATCATGCTCGCCGGTTACACCGACCGTTCGGGTACGCCCAAGTACAACCAGGGCCTGTCCGAACGCCGTAACACGTCGGTCCGTTCGTACCTGAACGCTCGTGGCATCCCCGATGGCAGCATTTCCAGCCAGGCCTTCGGTGAAACCAACCCGCGCGTTCCGACCGCCGATGGCGTTCGCGAACTCCAGAACCGTCGCGTCGAAATCACTTACGGTCCCGGCTCGGGAATGTAAGCTTCGGCGAAGACGCCAACAGATCGAGGGGCCGGAGCGATCCGGCCCCTTTTTCTTTGCCTGCAAGCTGTGCCATGATCGGGCCGGGGCGGCAGTTCGGAAGGACCATCATGATCACACGTTATCCGGCCATTATCCTGGCCACTGGCCTCCTCGCGGCCTGTGCCACCAGCGGCACCGCGAAACCCGTCTCGCAAGTGGTGGCCGGCGCCACGCTGCGCGATGCCGGCGGCGCGGAAAAAGGCACCGCCACGCTGACATCGGATGGCACGCGGCTGACGCTGGCGGTAACGGTGGCAGGGCTTGCCGCTGCCGAACACGGCGCGCACCTGCACACGACCGGCCGCTGCGATGCGCCCGACTTCGCTTCCGCCGGCGGGCACCTCAACCCGCACGGCAAGCAGCACGGCATGGAAAACCCGCAAGGCAGCCATCTTGGCGATCTGCCGAACCTTTCGATCGGCGCGGACGGCAAGGGCAGTTTCAGCGTTCCGCTGAACGGTTCGCCGGCCGAGATCGAAGCGCTGTTGTTCGATGCCGATGGCACGGCGCTGGTCGTCCACGCCAAGCCCGATGACTATCGCACCGATCCCAGCGGCAACAGCGGCCCGCGCATCGCCTGCGGCGTGCTGACGCGCCCCTGATAGCGAAATTGCCGCCCCCGGCCCGCCTCATGCAGGCACGATCCGGGGCGGCTGTCAGCCGGCGGCGTAGTCCAGCCCGTCGGTCAACCCCGCTGCCGCGAACCCGGCGCGGCGCAGCCGGCAGCTATCGCACAGGCCGCAGGGACGCCCAGCGGGCTGCGGATCATAGCAGGACCAGCTCATCGCGGAATCGAGGGCAAGCCGGTGCGATTCCCGGGCGATGTCCGCCTTGCCCATGAACTGAAGCGGGGCGTGGATGGTAAAGCGCGCGCCCTCTGCCCCGGCCTTTGTGGCAAGATTGGCCAGATCGGCAAAGGCCGAGATGAATTCGGGCCGGCAATCGGGGTAGCCCGAATAGTCGAGCGCGTTCACGCCGATGAAGATGTCGGTCGCCCCCACCACTTCGGCCCAGGCCAGCGTCAGCGACAGGAACAGGAGGTTGCGGGCCGGCACATAGGTAACCGGGATGTCATCGCCCACGCCTTCCTTCGGCACTTCGATGTCTGCCGTCAGCGCCGAGCCGCCAAAGCGCCGCAGATCAAGCGGCAGGATCACATGGCGTTCGGCCTTCAGATGCGTCGCGATGGCCAGCGCCGCCTCGATCTCGCGGCGGTGGCGCTGGTTGTAATCGATGGTCAGCGCATTGATGCGATAGCCCGCTTCGCGCACCAGCCCGGCGACGACCATCGAATCAAGCCCGCCCGAAAGCAGCACGATTGCCTTGCGGCCCGAACCCTGGGGAATCCCTTGCGTGGCGATGTTCTGCATGACGCCGAGCTAGCCGTTGCGCCCGCGGCTGGCAACGGTCGTCCGCTCAGCCCGGACAATCGCCGATACGCCGCGCTTCCGCCACGAAGGCGAAGGGCAGGCCTTCGGCGATGCCCTGGCTGTCCACCTGGAGCAGCCGGTTGGATTCGCGGCGGATATGCGTGCGGCCATAGCCGCGGCCCCGGCAGGTATATTGCACCGTCACGTCGGTGGGCGTGTCGTTCACGATCAGGCGTTCGCAATTGTCGAACGGATGGCGCATCTGGATCAGGCGGCGGGCGTCGCGCATGCAGATCCGCTCCACCGCGCCGGCGGGATCGCGCATGCGCAGTTCCCAGCGCCCGCTTTCCACTTCATCAAGCATCGCCAGGGGCTGGCGCGCGGCAAGGACCGGCGCGGCAAAGCCCGCGACCATCGCCACGACCAGAGCGCCAAGCACTGCGGCGAACCGCTGCCGATGCGTCATTCCACTAATCCGAATAGCGTCCATTGCTCACCATAACCGGCGGTTTGTTGCGGCTATATTGCATAGCATCATCGCGCCGATGGTCCAAGCGTGCACGATCGGCGATGAACCGATGCTTTATGCGTCGATCTGAAATACACGCGAACAGAACGCGCAATCGACCGATATCGCCCCGTCATCGCCCCGCATGGCCGCGCGATCTTCTTCGGGAAAGCGCGCCAGGACCGATCGATAGTAATCGGCCGAACAGCGGCACCCGCGCGAAAGCGCCGGCATGCGCTCCACGCGCACTTCCTCTTCCTCGTGGAACAGGCGCCAGATCAGCGCTTCGAGCGAAAGCGACGCATCGATCAGTTCATCCTGGCGCGTGCTGCCGGCCATCGTCGCAACGTGTTCCCACTCGGGATGCGCCTGCTGGACGTGCAGCCGCGCGTTGCCTTCCTCACCATCGGGCAGATGCTGCACCAGCAGGCCGCCCGCGATGCTGTGATGCCCATCCCAGCGCACGGCCGTGCGGATCAGCGTCGGCAATTGTTCCGATCGATCGAAATAGGACTGGCACGCCTCGGACAGCGATTGCCCTTCCAGCGGCACGATCCCCTGATAACGCTCGTTGGTGGCGGCCAGATCGAAGGTGATCGCCAGATAGCCATCGCCGACCAGCGCCTGGAGCGAGGGAAAGGTTTCCAGCGCCGCCAGCCGCTCGGCATCATGGCGGACATAACCGCGCACCTCGCCGTTGCGATAATCGCAGACCAGCAGGTTGACGATGCCGTCCTCTGCCTGGACCTGCATGGTGAGCTGGCTGCCTTCCTGCTTCAGCAGCGAGCCCATCAGCGCGGTAAGCACCAGGGCTTCGGCCAGCAGGTGGCGGATCGCGGTGGGATATTCGTGCGCGGACAGCACGGTGTCGAGCACCGGACCAAGCCGCACCACACGCCCGCGCGCATCGCGCGACGGCACCGAAAAGGCGAGCACGCGGTCGAAACCCGTCTCGCCCTCGGGAATGTCGGCCGCCGTCTTCACAATTGCCCAAGCGCCCAGCGCAGCACCGATTTCTGGGCGTGGAGGCGGTTTTCCGCTTCGTCCCAGACGGCGGACTGCGCGCTGTCTATCACCGCGTCGGTCACTTCCTCGCCGCGATGCGCGGGCAGGCAGTGCATGAACACCGCGTCGGGTGCGGCAGCCGCCATCAGCGCGCCATCGACCTGATAGGGCGCCATCGCGGCGATGTGCGCCTCGCCCCCGGCCTGGCCCATCGAGACCCAGGTATCGGTGACGACGACTTGCGCACCCGCCACCGCCTCGCGCGGGTCGCGGGTGAAGCGCACTTCGCCGCCGGCCGCGCGCGCGCGCGCGACGAAACCGGCATCCGGCTCATAGCCTTCCGGTCCGCCGACGCGGATCGTGAACTTCATCAGCCCGGCCGCCTCGATCAGCGAATTGAGCACATTGTTGCCATCGCCCAGCCAGGCCAGTTGCAGCCCCGGCAGCGCATGGCCGCGTTCGATCACGGTCAAAAGGTCGGCCATGATCTGGCACGGGTGCGACAGATCGGTCAGGCCGTTGATCACCGGGACAGTGGCATGATGGGCCAGTTCCTCGATCTTGGCGTGATCGTCGGTGCGGATCATGATGGCATCGACCATGCGGCTGAGCACGCGCGCGGTATCGGCCACGGTCTCGCCCCGGCCCAGTTGCATGCCGCCCGATTCCATGACGATGGCGCTGCCGCCCAACTGGCGCATCGCCATGTCGAACGACACGCGGGTGCGGGTCGAGTTCTTCTCGAAGATCATGGCCAGGACATGCCCGGCCAGCGGCTTGTCGGCATCGGGCCGGCCCTTGGGCCAGGCCGC
The DNA here is from genome assembly GCA_020848655.1 of Novosphingobium sp. Classification (GTDB taxonomy): domain Bacteria; phylum Pseudomonadota; class Alphaproteobacteria; order Sphingomonadales; family Sphingomonadaceae; genus Novosphingobium. The sequence goes on along the minus strand of JADLHU010000199.1, from coordinate 8,947 downwards.
GCGCGCCGCCTTGCGATCGAGCGCGTCGTTGAGCATCGCCGCGACGGCATCGCCGCCCGCGTCGGCCAATCCCAGGAAATGCCGGGTCATTGCGCGGCCTCCGTCAGGGGGAAGCTGGCCGCGCCGGCCGAAAGCTTCTCGAAGAACTCGTCGATATGGCTGTCGTCGATCACCAGCGGCGGCACGATCCGCATCGTGTTGTCCGCCCCCGAAACCGTCAGCAGCCCGTGGTGATCGCGCAAGTGCGCGACGAAGCCGCGCGGCTCCACCTTGAGCTTGAGGCCCAGCAGCAAGCCCCGCCCGCGCACTTCCTCGAACAGTTCGGGATAGTTGCCGATGAACTGCTGCAGCCGGCTGACCAGCTTCGCGCTCTTGTCGCGCACGTTGCCGAGAATGTCCTCGCCAGCGATGGCGTCGAGCACGGCTTCGCCGGCGGCCATGGCCAGCGGGTTGCCGCCATAGGTCGATCCGTGCGTGCCCACGACCATGCCGCGCGCGGCCTTTTCCGTCGCCAGGCATGCGCCCAGCGGGAAGCCGCCGCCGATGCCCTTGGCCGTGGCCAGGACGTCCGGCTCGATGCCGTATTGTTCATAGGCATAGAACGTGCCCGAACGGGCGACGCCGCACTGCACCTCGTCCAGCGCCAGCAGCAGGTCATGCTCGTCGGCCAGCGCGCGCAGGCCCTGCATGAAGTCCTCCGTGCCGACGCGGATGCCGCCCTCGCCCTGGATCGGTTCGATCAGGATGCCGGCAGTCTGCGGACCGATCGCCGCCCTGACCGCGTCGAGATCGTTGAACTCGACATATTTGAAGCCGGGCAGCAGCGGGAAGAAGCCCTTGTGCATCTTCTCCTGGCTCGATGCGCTGATCGTCGCCAGCGTCCGGCCGTGGAAGGCGTTGTTGAAAGTGATGATCTCGAACTTGTGATCATTGCCGACATGCTGGTGATAGGCGCGCACCGTCTTGATCGCGCACTCCACCGCCTCCGCGCCCGAATTGGTGAAGAACACCGTGTCGGCAAAAGTCAGCTCGACCAGCCGCCGGGCCAGACGCTCTCCCTGCGGGCTGCCGTAGAGGTTCGAGACATGCATCAGCGTCGCGGCCTGGTGCTGGATCGCACCAATCAGCCCCGCGTGCGAATGGCCCAGGATGTTCACGGCGATGCCGCTGGCGAAATCGAGGAATCGCCGGCCGTCCTCACCGATCAGGTGACAGTGCTCGCCGCGGACGGGCCGCACGTCACACCGGGTGTAAACGGGCATGAGCGGAGTGATCGACATCATGAACTTCCTCTGAGTGTCCGGCCCGATCCCGGCGGCATATGGCCTTCAGGTTGCGGGTTTCGGGTCCGGTGATTTCGAGATCAGGCGAGGACAAACGCAAACGACAAATGGCGGCCCCCGGGATCACCCCCCAGGGCCGCCATTTGCGCGCGTTTATATTCTCGCTTGCGCCCGGTCAAACACCGGGAGCAGGTGCGGACGGGATCAACCCTGACGCGGCACCAGGTTGACCGCCGAATACTTGCCTCGTCGGTCGACCTCGATATCGAACTCCAGCCGATCGCCTTCGTTCAGGTTCGACATGCCCGAACGCTCGACCGCGCTGATGTGCACGAACGCGTCCGGCTGGCCGTCATCACGCGTGATGAAGCCGAAGCCCTTCATGCTGTTGAAGAACTTGACCGTACCGGTAGCCTTGTCGCCCGTAAGCTGACGCTGCGGCGCTTCGCGCTTTTCCACGGGGATGACATCGCCAACCGCCGCGAGATCGCTGGCCGAAACCTTCCCGCCGCGATCGACGAGCGTGAATTCGAGCTGCTGCCCTTCGGCCAGACCTTCAAGACCGGCGCGTTCGACCGCGCTGATGTGCACGAACACATCTTCGCCGCCGTCTTCACGCTGGATGAAGCCGAAACCTTTGGCTGCGTTGAAGAACTTGACGGTTCCCTTGCCCTGGCCGATGACCTGCGCTGGCATTCCGCCACCGCCCCCACCCGGGCCACGAGGTGCGCCGCCGCCGAAGCCGCCGCGCCCACCACCGCTGCCGCCACCGCCGAAGCGATCGCCGCCACCGCCGCCACCAAATCCGCCGCGACCGCCGCCACCGCCGAAGCGATCACCGCCACCACCGCCGAACCGGTCGCCGCCGCCGAAGCGATCACCGCCACCGCCGCCACCGAAAGGATCGAAACCGTCCTCTCCGAAACCGTCCCGTTTGTCGCGGCCCCTTCCGCGACGACCTCTGTCAAAACCCATCTTCTCGAACGTACCTTCGCTTCGCCCCTTGGAAAATCGCATGGCGCGCGGACGAATCGCGCCAAACGTCAGGGCCAGCGGTCGATCGTATGCTCGACCCTCTCCTCTGCACCTTAGGGCATACACGAATTTCTTGACCATAGCGAACGGAATCATGGCCATTACTGCCGCTGGTCTCGATTTTGTCCCATTTCGACAGAAGTATCGATGGCTTGCCAGTGCCGGTGGAGCTTGGCACAGACCGTTTCGCATCAGGCCCGCATCACGCCCGCGCCACGGAGGTATTGAGCGATGTTCCGCAAGCTTTCCGAAACCGTCTTCGCCAGCCCGCAGATCGGCCTTGCCGAAATCGCGACGGCGGCGGCCCAGGGCATCGCGCTGATCATCAACAATCGCCCCGAAGGCGAAAGCGACGACCAGACGCCGGGCGCCGCGATCGAGCAGGCGGCCCGCGCCGCTGGCCTGGGCTATATCGCGATACCCATCACCCACGCCGGCTTCAGCGAGCCGCAAGTCAAGGCCATGGCCGAAGCGCTTGGCGCGGCGGACGGGCCGGTTCTGGCCTATTGCCGCTCGGGCACGCGCTCCACCCTGCTCTGGGCCCTGGCCGAGGCAAGCCGCGGCGCCAGTCCCGACGAACTGGCCGCCAAGGCCGCGCAGGCCGGGTATGACATCACCCCGGTCCGCGCGCTGGTTGACATGCTCGCCGCCAGCAAGGGCTGATCCGCCCCCGTTTTTCGGTTCCCGTCCCGCCCGACCACGCCGTTCCCTTGCGCCGGGGGAACGGCGCTTTCGCCTGCGCGAAGGCCGCGTTCGCTGACCTGCGCGCACGAAAAAAGGGCCAGAGCGGCTGGCTCTGGCCCTTAGGTGCTGTTCGCAGGAGGAACAACGGATGGCGGGGTCGGGTGGGAGGAGAGGAGGAAGACCCGACCCCGCCAAACTTGGAAAGCTTAGTAGTTGTAAGCGCGTTCGCCGTGCTCACCGAGATCGAGGCCTTCGCGCTCGACTTCGGGGGTGACACGCAGGCCGGTGAGAGCCTTGGCGACATAGATCGCAATCGCGGTGCCGATCGCCGCCCACACGATGGTGGTGCCAACCGCCGCAAACTGGATGCCGAGCTGTTCGCCGATACCCTTGCTGCCATCGCCGGGGCCGCCGAACTGCGGCGCATAGACGATGCCGGTGCCGATGGCGCCGATGATGCCGCCGACGCCGTGGATGCCGAACGCGTCGAGCGCATCGTCATAGCCCAGCTTCGGCTTGAGCACCGAGACCGAGAAGTAGCAGATGATCGAAGCGATCGCGCCGAGGACGATGGCCCCGAACGGACCGGCATTGCCGGCAGCCGGCGTCACCGCGACGAGGCCGGCGATGATGCCCGAGCAGAAGCCCAGCGCGGAACCCTTGTGGCCCATCAGACGCTCGGTCAGCATCCAGAACAGACCGGCGGAGGCCGTGGCGACGAACGTGTTGATCATGGCAAGCGCGGCCGAACCGTTGGCTTCGAGCGCCGAACCGGCGTTGAAACCGAACCAGCCCACCCACAGCAGACCGGTGCCGATCATGGTCATGGTCAGCGAGTGCGGAGCCATCGGTTCCTTGGGGTAGCCGATACGCTTGCCCAGGATCAGCGCCGCGACCAGCGCCGAGACACCGGCGTTGATGTGGACCACGGTGCCGCCGGCAAAGTCGAGCGCGCCCATTTCGAAGAACAGGCCGCCGCCCGCCCAGACCATGTGCGCGACCGGCAAATAAACGATCGTCAGCCAGACAAGGGCAAAGACCATCGTGGCCGAGAACTTCATGCGTTCAACCACCGAGCCGAGCACCAGCGCGACGGTGATCGCCGCAAAGGTCATCTGGAAGCAGATGAAGACATATTCGGGGATTTCCACGCCATCGGTGAACGTCGCGGCCTGGCTTGAGGCATCGACGCCGGCCAGGAACCACTTGCCCCAACTGATATAGGCGTTGCCTTCCGGCCCGAAGGCGAGGCCATAGCCGTAGATCACCCAGATGAGCATGGCGAGGCAGGCTGCCGCGCCGATCTGGGTCATCGTGGAAAGCATGTTCTTGGTGCGGGTAAGGCCACCGTAGAACAGCGCCAGGCCCGGCAGGATCATCATCAGCACGAGGACGGTCGACGTCATCATCCAGGCGGTATCGCCCTTGTCGACGGTGGCGGCGGCAGCCTCGGTGGCGGCAGCGACCGGCGCGGCGGCCGCTGCAACAGCGGCTTCAGTGGCGGCCTGCGTGGCCTCCTGCGCATAAGCGGCGGTGGCGGCAACCAGGGACGTGCCCAGCGCGCCGGCGCCGCAAAGAATCTTGCGGATCATGGTGGTTTCCCTCCTGTCGGACGCGCCGCTCACAGCGCGGTGTCGCCGGATTCGCCGGTGCGAATGCGCACCGCGGATACGAGATCGAGAACGAAGATCTTGCCGTCGCCGATCGCTTCGGTGCTGGCGGTCTGCTGGATCGTCTCGACGATCTTGCCGGCCAGATCGTCCGGCGCGGCCACTTCGATCTTCACCTTCGGCAGCATGTTCGTCGAATACTCGGCGCCGCGATAGATCTCGGTCTGCCCCTTTTGCCGCCCGAAGCCCTTGACTTCCGAGACGGTCATGCCGGCGACGCCAATGGCGCCGAGAGCCTCGCGAACCTCGTCGAGCTTGAACGGCTTGATGATGGCGATGATGAATTTCATGCCTATCCCCTGCTAGCCACCGGCCTCGTGCCGGCTCGACTTGCTTAGCAAGGGGTGTGCCAGATTAAGCTTTCGTAAGGATTCCAGGGGTTGCGATTTGGACCACCATCGCGCGGGACGCACGGTTCGCCCGAATCCTGTGCATCTGCCTAAATTTTAAGCAGCTCCAGCCGCGCCACGACGGGCAAATGATCGGACCCGCGCGCGGCCAGCGCGCTGTGGTGCACGCCCGCGGCGACCAGCCGCCACTGTGCCGAAGCGACGATGCGATCAAGCTGCGCGACGGGGCGGCGCGCCGGAAAGCTGCGCCCCGGCGCCAGCACCTGCCAGCCCTCGCCGAATTCGCGCAGGCAGCCGCCGCGCAGCGCCCATTCGTTGAGATCGCCCATCAGCACCGCCGGCGCGGGTTCGCCGCACCCGGCGACATGCGCGAGGATCGAGCGCACCTGCTGGCGGCGGCGGATGCCCGACAGATCGAGGTGCATGCCGACGACGCGCAGGCGATGCCCCTGCACGACCAGGTCGGCGCGGATCGCGCCGCGCGGCTCCAGCGTCGGCAGCGCGACCGCCGCGACATCGGCCACCGCGATCCCCCGGCGCACCAGCAAGGCGTTGCCATGCCAGCCGATGCTGCCTGGGCGCGTGACGAGCGGCACCGGCTCATAGTCGGTATAGTCGACGATCGACGTCAGCGGCAGCACGCTTTCGCGGCGGCCGAAGCGCCGGTCGGCCTCCTGCAGCGCGATCACGTCGGCGTCGATTTCGCGCAGGATCGCCAGGATCCGATCGGGATCGCGCCTGCGGTCCAGCCCGACGGCCTTGTGGATGTTGTAGCTGGCGAACGTTAGCTCCACGCCGCGATCCCTGCCTGCCCCGGAGAAATGCCTCAGCGCTCCTTGGTCGCGCTGAAGGTCAGGTCGGGGTTGCGCTCTTCCTGGTAGTTCACGTCCCAGGCGGAGCGTGCGAGGAACACCGGATCGCCATCGCGGTCGCGCGCCAGGTTCGATTTGTTGAAATCGGCAAAGCCGCGCAGCGCGGCGTCCGAACCCTTGAGCCAGCGCGCGGTATCGAAGGGCGCCTGTTCCAGCACCGCCGCCACCTTGTACTCGGCCTCCAGCCGCGAGATCAGCACGTCGAGCTGCAACTGGCCGACCACGCCGACGATCCACTGCGCGCCGATTTCCGGGTAGAACACCTGGATCACGCCTTCTTCCGACAAGTCGTCCAGCGCCTTCCTGAGCTGCTTGGTCTTGGTCGGGTCCTTCAGCGCGACGCGGCGCAGGATTTCGGGCGCGAAATTGGGCAGGCCGGTAAAGCGCACCTCGTTGCGTTCCGAAAGCGTATCGCCCACGCGCAACGTGCCGTGGTTGGGAATGCCGATGATGTCGCCCGGCTCGGCGCTGTCCGCGATCTCGCGGTCCTGCGCGAAGAACAGGATCGGCGAATGGATCGCGATCGGCTTGCCCAGCGCCGAAGGGGTCAGCTTCATCCCGCGCCGGAACGTGCCCGAGACCAGCCGCATGAAGGCGATGCGATCGCGATGCTGCGGGTCCATGTTGGCCTGAACCTTGAAGATGAAGCCCGTCACTTCCGCCCGCTCGGGCAGGATCACGCCCTGTTCCGACGCTTGCGGGCGCGGCGGCGGGGCATAGCGCGCGATGGCATCGATCAGTTCGCCCACGCCGAAATTCTTCAACGCCGATCCGAAGTACACCGGCGTCAGATCGCCGTGGCGATAGGCTTCCAGATCGAATTCGGGATAGCCCGCCTCGGCCAGTTCGATCTCGTCGGCCACTTCGGCGGGCAGCACGGGGTTTTCGTCGACCTTGCCCAGGAACTCGCGGCTGTCGCCTTCCGGGCGGCTGACGCGGCGCGTGGCCAGGTCGAGCACGCCTTCGAACGTGCCGCCCATGCCCACCGGCCAGTTCATCGGCACGACATCGAGCGCCAGCGCATCGGCCACTTCGTCCAGCGTCTCGAACACCGAGCGGCCCTCGCGGTCCACCTTGTTGACGAAGGTGATGATCGGCACCGAACGCATCCGGCACACTTCGAACAGCTTGCGCGTCTGCGGTTCGATGCCCTTGGCGGCATCGATCACCATGATCGCCGAATCGACCGCGGTGAGCGTGCGGTAGGTATCTTCCGAGAAATCCTCGTGGCCCGGCGTATCGAGCAGGTTGAAGGTGATTCCGTCGCGCTCGAAGGTCATGACCGAGCTGGTCACCGAAATGCCGCGCTGCTGCTCGATCTTCATCCAGTCAGACCGCGCCCGCCGCGCCTGGCCGCGCGCCTTGACCTCGCCCGCCAGATGGATCGCGCCGCCTTGCAGCAGCAGCTTCTCGGTCAGCGTGGTCTTGCCAGCGTCAGGATGGGAAATGATGGCGAAGGTGCGGCGGTTGCTCATGTCCGCGCGGTTAGCGGTGGTGGCCCGGCAAGTCCACTGGCAGCGCAGCACGGGCCATGCCCGGCGCCGGCCCGGCATTCGCTCGTTTACCGCGATTTTAACCCCACCCTTGCATAGCTTTCGCGCGAAAGGGCCGAAGGGAACGAACGACGATGCTGAGGAATCTGCTGCTTGCCGTGCTGACCGGGATGCTGCTGGCGGGATGCGGGGCGCAAGGCACGTAGTACGACAAGGCCCCGCAGGACGTGGTTTCCGCGCTGAAATCGGCGACGCTGCCCTATCATGTCCTGGGCAATCAGGCGCAAGGCACGCGCGTGACCCAGCCTGATCCCAACACGGTCGTCACCGCCGTGCTGGCCGCCGATCAGAACGAGATGATCCGCTTCGTCACCACGATCGCCCCCGATGGCAGCGGATCGCGCGTCAGCACCGCCGTCGAACCGCCGCGCGGGCGCTACAGCGCGCATGCCGGCAAGGCCATGGCCGAGAACGCTTATGCCATGGCGCTGATGGGCAAGCTGGCGCACGAACACGTCGCCGCCGCAATCGAAGGCCGCCCGTTCGACATGCTGTTCGCCACCGCGCCGATGGCCAGGGGCATGCTGGCCGCCAATCCCGAAGCCCAGGCACACATCGACGCCGCCAACCAGTCCGCCGCAGCAATGAACGCCGCCGCCGACCATGGCGATGCCGGCCATGATCGCGACGAAACGGCCACCAGCGAAGAGGAGGAGCGCGACTGGGCGAGGAAAGGCGGCTGGGGCAGATAAGGCCCTGGCATCAGGCCGGGCGCACCGTCACGTCCATGCGGAAGCGGCGCGTCTGCCCCGGCGGCAGCGAGACGACACCCGGCTTGTCGCGGAAATCGCCGGCATAGCCTTGCGGGTCGGCATGGCCCTGCCAGGGTTCGATGCACAGATAGGCCGCCCCCGGTTTCTGCCACAGGCCCAGCATCGGCGTATCGGGAAAGGCCACGGCAAGGCTTGCCCCGCCCGGCGCGCCCCAGGTCAGCGCGCGGCTGGCCAGTTCGTCCCACACCAGCGCATCGGCGGCGAACAGCGCCGCGTCGGGCGCGATCTCCTGGCCGGCGACGGGCGTGGCGCGCGGTTCGGGAACGACGAGGCCGCTTGCCGCATCCAGCAGGCGCAGCGGGCCGGGTTCCGCCGTCTCGAAGCGGATGCGATGCGCGTCTTTCGCCGCGCCGCCAGGCAGCGGCCAGGCGAAGGCCGGGTGATAGCCGAAGCTGAACGGCAGCGCCGTGTCGCCGGGGTTGGTCACGCTGGCGGTCATGCGCAGCGTCCAGCCGTCCAGCCGGAACGCCATGTCGAGCACGAAAGCGAAGGGATAGACCGCGCGGGTTTCCGCATCGTCGGTGAGCCGGAAGCGCGCGAAGTCCGCGCGCCGCTCGGCCACGTCGAAGCGCCGCGTGCGGGCAAAGCCGTGGCGGGGCAGTTCATACGTCGCATCGCCCAGGCGATAGCGCCCGCCGTTCAGCGCGCCGACGATCGGGAACAGGAGCGGCGCATGCCCGGTCCAGAAAGCCGGGTCGGCATCGGTCATGTATTCGCGGTCCCCGGC
>JADLHU010000198.1 GCA_020848655.1 Novosphingobium sp. | reverse complement strand
GAATGAGGGCTGTGGGTGTTGCGCGAGATGTTTGCTGAAGGCGCTGGCTCGATCAGTATCGTCCTCATCCTGAGGGATCGCGGGTACAGCGCGTCAACGCCACAAGCCTTTCGATGCGATCGTCTCGAAGGATGCGTTCAGCGTCCCGTCATTTCCGCAGCAGCGACCGCTCGGACATGACAACCCCGGGTTGTCCCTAGTCCCTCCCCCTCGCGATGGCGTTCATGCAGGCGCATGGGAGCGCCGGCGTGCGGATGTCTGGATGGATCATGGCCGGGGGTGGGCTGCTGGCCGCGCTGGCGGGCAGTGGATGGTGGCTGGTGGACCAGGCGGCGTTCGTGACGACGACGGATGCGCGGGTGCGGGCGCGCATGGTGACGGTTTCGGCGGAGGTTGCGGGCCGCATCGCCGAGATGCCGGTTGAGGCGGGCGACCGAATCGCACCGGGACAGATGCTGGTGAGGCTCGACGACACCAAGGCGAAGCTGGCGCTGGCGGCGGCGACGCTGGACCTCAAGGCGATGGAGGCGGAGGTGGCGCGCGCGCGGCTGTCCGCCGATGTGACGCGCGAACGCGGCGGCCAGCGCGTGGCGGCGCGAGAAGCGGCGGCGGCAGGCGCAATGGCCGATGTGGCGGCGGCGCGGGCCCTGCTCACGCGCGCCGAGGCGGATCACGCGCGGACGCTGGCGCTGCATGGCACAGGCGTGGTGGCGCAGGCGGCGATGGATCGCGCAACGGCGTCGCTGGAAGTCGCGCGGCAGGCTGCGGCACGGGCGGAGGCGGAAGAAGCGGACCGGCGTGCGGGGGTGGGCGAAGCAGCGGCGGAAACGAAGGAGGCTGACGTCGCCTTGCGCGAGGCGGAAGCGATGGCGGTTTCAGCGCATGCGCTGCGCCAGCGGGTTGGATTGCTGAAAGTAGAGCTGAAGCAGCATCGCGTGGAAAGCCCGCTCGCGGGCGTGGTGGACGAGGTGTTTGCCGAGCCGGGCGAGCATGTGGCGGCGGGCGCGCGGCTGGCCCTGGCGCATGGGGACGGCGTGTGGATCGAGGCGAACATCAAGGAGCCGGAACTGCCGCGTGTTCGCGTGGGCGCGGAGGTGGAGATCCATCTGGATGCGTCGCGGGTTGCTTGCCGGGGCGTGGTGGAGCGGATCGGCGACGCGGCGGCTTCGGAGTTTGCAGTTGTGCCGAATGCCAATCCGGCAGGGGTGTTCACGAAGATCACGCAGCGTGTGCCGGTGCGTGTGAAGCTGGGCGCAGATTGCGGGCGGGCGCGGCCGGGAGCGATGGCGACGTTGCGCATTCGGGCATCATGAGGACCTGGTCGCTGATCGGCGTGCTGGCGATCGGATCGATCGGGACGATGACGGCCGCGACCATCGTGAATGTCGCCCTACCCTCTGTCATCGGCGCGCTGGGGCTAGGGCAGGAAGAGGCGCAGTGGCTATCGACGGCGTTTCTGGCGGCGTCGACGGGGTTCATGCTGCTGAACACGTGGTGTGTGGCGCGATTGGGCATGCGGACGAGTTTCGTCGCGGCGATGACGAGCTTTGGTGTCGGCAGCGTGATGGGGGCGATGGCGCAGGACCTGTCGCTTCTGGTCGCCGGGCGGATGATGCAGGGCGCGGGCGCGGGACTGATCCAGCCGATGGCGATGGTGGTGATCTACACGCGCTTTCCAGTGGGCGTGCGTGGATTTGCAGTGGGGATCTATTCGCTGTGCGTGATCGTGTCGCCTGCCTTTGGTCCGGTGGCGGGAGGCTGGCTTATCGATGCGTTCGACTGGCGCGTGGTGTTCGTGGCGACGACGCCGCTGGCGGTGATCGCGGCGGGGCTGGGGTGGCGGTTGTTGCCGGGGCGAGACGCTGGGGCGCGGATGCGGCTGGACTGGGTGGGGCTGCTGCTGGTGATGGCGGGGCTGGCGCTGGGACTGCAGGGGCTGGCGCATGGCGCGCGCGAGGGATGGGATGATGCCGGCACGACGCTGAGGTTGGCGGGTGGGCTGGCGGTGATGATGGCGTTCCTGGCGTGGGAGTGGCGGCATCCGGCGCCGGTGCTGGATTTGCGATTGTTCACGCGGCCGGCGTTTGCGGCGGCGGGGGCGACGATCTTCCTGACGGGCGCGGCGGTTTACGGATCGACGTGGCTGGCGCCGTTGTTCGTGCAGCTGGTGCAGCATTATTCGCCGCTGGGGGCGGGCGAGATGTTGCTGCCGGCGGGCGTGGCGATGGCGGTGTGCTTTCCGCTGGCGGGGCGGCTGAGCGATCGGGTGGATCCGCGTGTGCTGCTGGCGGCGGGGGCGGTGATGTTTACGGGCGCGATGGCGATGCTGTCGGAGGTGGCGTTCGCGACGGAAGCGGGGTGGATCGTCGGGGCGCTGGTGATGGCGCGCGCTGCAACAGGCATCAGCATGCCGTCGGCGAATGCGAGCGCGATGACGCACGCGGCGGGAAAAGTGGCGGCGGCAGCGCCCGCGGCGACGTTCATGACACAGACAGGTGGTGCGCTGGGCGTGGCAGGTCTGTCCGCGCTGCTGCAGTATCGGACGGCGTTCCACGGCGATGCCCTGGCAGCGGGGATACGGGAGACGCAGGTTGATCCGGCTGAGCTGGGGCGTGTGGTCTGGCAGAGCGCGCAGATGCTGGCGTTTCGCGACTGTTTCCTGGCGACGGCGGTGGTCGGGTTTATGCTTTTGCCGCTGGGATTAATGGTTCCGCGCAAGCCCGATCGGACGAATTTCACCGATCGCCTCAAACCCGTTTTGACCCTGTTCCGCTAGTTTACCTGCTGTTGACGGTGGATTTTCCGCAGAGCGGGTCGCTATGCGCGCAGAGCGTTTGGGTTGGGCTGATCGCCCCAAGGTCGTGGATGTGGAGCGGCGCGTGAGCGACCGCACGGCAGCCGCGATCACGCATATCTCCCGGCGCAAGCGCCTGATCCACCGTAGCAGCATTCGCCTGATCACGCGTGGCGTGGATGCGTGCGTGCTCTTCGTGGTTGTACTTGCGCTGGCCTACAGTCATGGCGTCGATCTTTGGCGACTCCCGGTTCTGCTGGCGCTGCCGTTCCTGTTGCTGCCGGTGCTGGCGGTGGGCGGCGTCTATCTCGCGGGCGGCTATCGCTTCCGCTATGCCGGATCGGTGGCGGGGCACCTGCTGCGCGCGACCGCCGGCGGCGCTGTGGGACTCGGCGCTGGCTTCCTGCTGTCGCTGGCGACGGGATTTCCCCTGCCCGCACTATTTGCCAATGTGTGTGCCATCTGTGCGCTGACGCTGGTGGGACTGCACGCCAACTATCTCGGCATGGTGCGCGCGGCGACGCGGCGCGGCCTGCTGTCGGACAATGTGATCATCGTGGGCGCGACGCCCGCCGCGGCGCGCATCGTCTCGCGCAATGTGCGCGAACGCGAGCTGAACATTGTCGGCTATTTCGATGACCGCGTGGGTCGCACCGCCGCCACCATGATGGGCGATACGCCCTGCCTGGGCGGCGTGGACGACCTGCTGGCGTGGGACGGCCTGCCCGATATCGACCGGATCGTCGTCACCGTCACCTCGACGGCGCAAGCGCGTGTGCGCGAGCTGATCGACCGGATCCGCAACTTGCCGCATGAAATCATCCTGGTTCTGGACCTGGACGGATTCAATCCGGAGACCACGTCGCTTGCCCGCGTGGTGGATGCACCAGCAGCCTATGTATCCGGCGCGCCGAAAGATGTACGGCGTGCGGCCGTGAAGCGGGCGTTCGATCTGTTGATCGCGACGACATCGCTGGTGCTGCTGGCGCTGCCCATGCTGGTGATCGCGATGCTGATCCGGATGGACAGCAAGGGACCGGTGCTGTTCCGCCAGAAGCGCCACGGCTTCAACAACGAGATCATCCGCGTGTGGAAGTTCCGAACCATGCGGCCGGACAAAAAGGCTGAGGACGGCATCATCAGCCAGACCACGGCCAACGATCCGCGCGTCACCCGCATTGGCCGCTTCCTGCGCATGAGCAGCCTCGACGAGCTGCCGCAGATCTTCAACGTGCTGAAGGGCGAGATGTCGATCGTCGGGCCG
>JADLHU010000197.1 GCA_020848655.1 Novosphingobium sp. | reverse complement strand
GGTACTCCAGGTTCACCTGGTGGCAGATGCCGGTGCCGGGGGGCACGGCATAGAAGTTGTTGAGGCTCTTCGATCCCCACTTGAGGAAGTCATAGCGTTCGAGGTTGCGCTGGTATTCGATCTCGACGTTCTGTTCGAACGCCTTGGGGTGGCCGAATTCATCGACCATGACCGAGTGATCGATCACCAGGTTCACGGGGACCAGCGGGTTGATCTTGCTGGTATCGCCGCCCAGCTTGGCGATGGCATCGCGCATCGCGGCCAGATCGACCACGCAGGGCACGCCGGTGAAATCCTGCAGCAGCACGCGCGCCGGGCGATACTGGATTTCGTTCTGCGATTCGGTGGGGTTCTTCTGCCAGTCCACCACCGCCTGAATATCGGCGGTGGAAACGGTGAAGCCGCCGTCCTCGAAGCGCAGCAGGTTTTCAAGCAGCACTTTCATCGAGAAGGGCAGACGCGAAACGTCGCCGAGCTTCTCGCCCGCCTTCCTGAGTGAATAGTAGGCGACCTCGCGGCCTCCGACCTTGAGCGTGCTGCGGGTTGCGAGCGTGTCCTGTCCGACCTGGGTCATGCGCCTGTTTCCCTCACTGTTGTGGTTTCCCGCCCGGCCGGCCCGCTATTTCGGGCTTTGGTCCTGCATGCTGCATTGCGGGAAACGGATTCGACCGGCCGCCGATGCGCGTTCCGGGCCGCGAGGTCAAGGGGCGGGGCGCTGTGCACATGCCATAGACTTTGGTCGGACTGCGCCGAAGGGGCGGCCGCGGATGTCCGGCCCGCGTCAGAACGCGCCGGCCGCCGGCTTGCGCGTGCCGATCCAGCAGCCCAGCAGGATCAGCGCCGCGCCGGCCACGCTGGCCGGTCCCACGCGCTCGTCGAACAGCAGCCAGCCGAACAGCGCCGCCCACAGGAAAGCGGTGTATTCGATGGAGACAAGCGCCTGCGTTTCCGCCCGCGCATAGCCCCAGGTCAGCAGCATCAGCGAAACGGCGGTGAGCAACGCCGCCAGCGCGATGGCGATCAGCGCGGCGGGCGGGGGCGGCGCGGCCAGCAGGGCGGGATTGACCAGCAGCATCGCCGGCGCGGCCAGCAGCAGGACCAGCGCGACGAACAGGTTCTGGAACAGGGCCACTTCCACCGGGCTGGCGACTTGCGCCTGCTGGCGCTGGAGCACGAGGTTCCACGCATAGAACACCGCCGATGCCAGCACGGCGAGCAGGCCCGCCGCCGAAGCGCCGCCGCTTTCGCCAAAGCGCGCGACGGCGATCACGCAGACCCCGGCCAGGCCCAGCAGCGAAGCCACGACCGCGCTGGGGCGGATGCTTTCGCCCAGCAAGACCGCCGCCAGGAACAGCGCGATCAGCGGGGCGATGAAGCTCAGCGCCAGCGCTTCGGCCATGGGCATGCGCACCAGCCCCCAGAAGAACAGCGAGGCCATCATCGCCACCACGGCAGAGCGCAGCGCGTGGATTTTCAGCGCCGGACGCGCCGGCCAGGTGCCGCCGGTCATCCGCCACAGCGGCAGCATCAGCAGCGTGCCGATGGTGTTGCGCAGCAGCAGCGAGACATAGACCCCGGCCTTGAGCGAGGCGCTTTTCATGCTGGCGTCCATCATGCTGAACGTGGCGATGCCCAGCGCCACGGCCAGGAACGGCAAGGCGGGGTGAAAGTGCCGGGCAGGGGAAAAGGGCTGGGCCATGGCTTTCGCTTAGGGGGCTTCGCGCAGCGCGTCATCCGCGCTTTTGGGCGTGATGGACGGTGGCGGGGTGGGCCGGGGCGCAACGATTCATCGCAGCGAAAGCCGCGATGCTTGAAGGAGGACCATGAAACGGGCACAAACCTGCCTGCGGGCGGCGCGCGGCCGATGGCCGTGCGGATTCGATAGCGACGGAAACCGAATGACAAGACTGGGCAACATGGTGCGTTTGCGTTCTGGCGGGATGGGTGTGCTTGCGGTGCTGGCGCTGGCTGGCGGACCGCTGCTGGCCCAACCGGGGCGCGGGCCGCAGAACATCCTGCCCGAACCCGCCGCGACACCCGGCACTGCACCCAGCACCACGCCGGCACCTGTGCCGACCGCGACCCCGGCCCCTGCGGGCGCGCCGTCCGCTGCGACCAGCCCGGTCGTGGCGGTCCCGGCCGGTCCCGCGCCGGTCCCGGTGGAAGTGCCGGTGGTGGAAACGGTGATGCACTGGAGCGCCGGCGATGCGCAGGCGCTGCTGGGCGTGATCCAGAGCATCGACGCCGAGGGCCTGATCCCGGCCGATTACCAGCCCGGCGCGCTGCGCGCGGCGATCGCGGCGGGCGAAGGCCCCGCGCTCGACAACGCCGCCAGCCAATCGTTCGCCTGGCTGGCTGAGGATCTGCGCGACGGCCGCACCCCGATGACCGCGCGGGTGCAGTGGTTCGCCGTCGATCCCGATCGCGACAGCAATCCCACCGACCAGATCATGGCGAAAGCGCTGGAAACGCACAACGTGGCCGGGGTTCTGGCCGGCCTTGCCCCCAGCCATCCCGATTACCAGGCGCTGAAGGCGGCGCTGGCGGCCACGCCGCGCGCCGCCACGACCGCGCGCGCGCTGATTCGCGCCAACATGGATCGCTGGCGGTGGCTGCCGCGCGAACTGGGCGATATCTACCTCATCACCAACGTGCCCGAATTCCAGTTGCGCCTGATGAAGCGCAACCACCAGATCGTGCGCACCTATCGCACCATCGTCGGCAAGCCGGGGCGCACCGCCACGCCGCAACTGGCCGAACAAGTGCAGGCCGTGGTCTTCAACCCGACCTGGACGGTGCCGCAGTCGATCGTGCAGGGCGAAGGGCTGGGGCCGCGCCTGCTGGCCAGCCCCGCTTCGGCGCGGGCGCAGGGCTACAAGGTCAGCAAGGGCGCCGATGGTTTCATCACCGTGGTCCAGCAGCCGGGGCCGAACAACGCGCTGGGCCTGATGAAGATCGACATGCCCAATCCGCATGCGATCTATCTGCACGATACGCCGGCGCGCAACTTGTTCAACGCGCCGGTACGCGCGTTCAGCCACGGCTGCATCCGCACCGAACGCGCGGTGGAACTGGGCATCACCATGGCCATCCTGGGCGCGGGCATGGCCCCTGAAGACGGCGCGGCGCTGTCCGAGGCGGGCAAGT
>JADLHU010000196.1 GCA_020848655.1 Novosphingobium sp. | reverse complement strand
TCGCCGTCGGCGATGCGAAGGCAGGGGTCGGCGGTGCCGATGGCGTTGAAGTAGCGGGTGGGGTGAAAGCGGTGCGTGGCCATGGCGCGATGCTAGGAATCGCGCGCCGGCGGGTCAATCAAGGCCCCTGGGCAATCGCGCCCTGCCACCCCAGATTGGCGTCATGATCCCGCTCTCCATCCTCGATCTTTCCCCCGTGCCCGAGGGCAGCGACGTTGCGCAGGCGCTGCGGAACTCGATCGACCTTGCGCAGCATGCCGAGCGCCTGGGCTATCGGCGGTTCTGGATGGCCGAGCACCACAACATGCCCGGCATCGCCAGTGCGGCGACGGCGGTGGCACTTGCCCACGTGGCCGTGGCGACACAGCGCATCCGCATCGGCGCGGGCGGCATCATGCTGCCCAACCACGCGCCGCTGGTCGTCGCCGAACAGTTCGGCACGCTGGCAGCACTGCATCCGGGCCGCATCGACCTTGGCCTGGGCCGCGCGCCGGGCACCGACCCGATCGCCGCCCAGGCGCTGCGCCGCAACCTGGCCAGCGACGTCGATGCCTTCCCGCAGGACGTGGTCGAGCTGCTGCATCTGTTCCGCCCCGTGCAGCCAGGCCAGGCGCTGCAGGCCGTGCCGGGGGCGGGTCAGGCGGTCGAGGTGTGGATGCTGGGGTCCAGCACCTTCGGTGCGCAGCTGGCGGCCTATCTCGGCCTGCCCTACGCCTTCGCCTCGCACTTCGCCCCGGCGCAACTGGCCGAGGCGGTGGACATCTATCGCGCGCAGTTCCGCCCGTCCGAGCGGCTTGCAGCACCCCATGTGATGCTGGGCCTGAACGTATTCGCGGCCGAAACCGATGCCGAGGCACGGCGGCTTTTCTCCTCGCTGCAGCAGGCGTTCGTGAACCTGCGCCGCGGCCGGCCGGGCAAGCTGCCGCCGCCGGTCGACGGGTACGAGGATGGGTTGGATCCGCAGGCGCGGGCGATGCTGCGCCATGCGCTGGCCTGCTCGGTCGTGGGCGGGCCGGAGACGGTGCGCGCGGGCGTGGCCGACTTCGCGGCGCGCACCGGCGCCGACGCGCTGATGATCACGGCGCAGATTTTCGACCATGCCGCACGCCTGCGCTCGTTCGAGATCTTGGCCGGGGTGCACGACATGGCGGCCGCGGCCTAGAGCCTGATCCGCGAAGGCGGAATCGCCGGAGCGGTGAATCAGGCGTTCAAACAGACCTAAAGCATGATCCACCTAAGTGGATCATGCTTTAGCCCGCGCGCCGTCGCGGGTTCTGGCCTCGTTCCGCTGTCACTAGGGCGGCGGAGAGGCTGGCGGCGGCACCCTGCAACGGCGGCAGATACGTTTTCACCAGCGATGCCGCGGTCATGCGGCTGGTCGCGGCGCTCACGCTCAGCGCGGCGATGCTGGTGCCGCTCAGGATCACCGGCACCGCGATCGAGCGGATGCCTTCGCGTGTCTCCTGGTCGTTCAGCGCCCAGCCCTGGCGCGCGATGCGGGCCAGTTCCGCGCGGAATTTCTGCGGCTCGGCAATCGTGTGGCGTGTCATCGGCTGCAGGGGTTCCGACAGCATCGCATCCAATGCGCCGGCCTGGGCGGGGCTGGCCAGCAGCACCTTGCCGACCGATGTCGCGTGCGCCGGCAGGCGGTAGCCCAGCACCATGTAGTCCTCGGTCAGCCGGCGGGCGGTCGCGCGGGCGACGATGACGATGTCGGTTCCATCCAGCACGGCCAGGCTCGAACTTTCGTCGAGCTCGCGCGTGAGCTCGGTCAGCCGGGGCTGCACCACCGTCGCCAGCGGCAGGGCGGAGAGGTAGGCGTGGCCCAGCCGCAGCATGCGCGGCAGCGGAAAGAACCGGTCGCGGTCGGCGCCGACATAGCCCAGCGCCCGCAGCGTCATCAGCATGCGCCGCGTGCTGGCCGGGCTTTCGCCGATGCGCCGCGCCACCTGGCTCAAGGTCATTTCGGGATGCTCGCGATCGAAGGATTCGATGACGGCAAGGCCGCGCGCCAGGCCCTGCACGAAGTTCCGATCTGCCTCGTCCATCGCAAAGCCCCCGTTTGAACGCGCCCGTTTTGAACGCGCCTGTTTGACAGCCCCGGTGCGGGGCGCCTAACGTCTTTCTCAATACGCATAGTTTGCGCATTGCGAAAAATAGGAATAGAGGGAATGGGCGAAGAAAGTCCAGCGTTTCGCGAGATCGCGCACGGCCTGCGGTTTCCCGAAGGACCGGTCGTGCTGCCTGACGGCAGTGTCCTGGTGGTCGAACTGGCCCGCGGCACGCTCTCCCGCATCGCGCCGTCGGGCCGGGTCGAGGTCGTCGCCGAAACCGGCGGCGGCCCCAATGGCGCGGCGATCGGGCCGGACGGCAAGGTCTATCTGTGCAACAACGGCGGCATGGAATGGCGCGAGGGCAAGCGCGGCGGCCTGCGCCCCGTTGGCCCGGCGGCCGACTATGTCTCCGGTTCCATCCAGCGCATCGACCTTGCGACCGGCCAGGTCGAGACGCTGTACGAGGCCGGCCCGCACGGCAGGCTGGGGGCGCCGAACGACATCGTCTTCGACCGCAATGGGGGCTTCTGGTTCACCGACCTGGGCAAGGCGTTCCATCGGCACGCCCAGCGCGGCGGCGTGTTCTACGCCAAGGCCGACGGGTCAGAAATCCGCGAGGCGATCTTCCCGCTGATCACGCCCAACGGCATCGGCCTGTCGGCCGGGGAGGATCGGCTGTACGTGGCCGGCCAGCACGGCAGGCTGGGGGCGCCGTACGACATCGTCTTCGACCGCAATGGGGGCTTCTGGTTCACCGACCTGGGCAAGGCGTTCCATCGGCACGCCCAGCGCGGCGGCGTGTTCTACGCCAAGGCCGACGG
>JADLHU010000195.1 GCA_020848655.1 Novosphingobium sp. | reverse complement strand
CTGGCGCTGGGGCGCGAGCCATTGTCGATGCGCATGGTCGCGGTGGCGGCGCTGGCGGTGATGCTGCTCTGGCCCGAAGCCGTGGTCGGACCGAGCTTCCAGATGAGCTTCGGCGCGGTGATCGCCATCGTCGCGCTGCATGGATCGGCCCCGGTGCGTGCCTTCCTGGCCCCGCGCGAGGAAGGCTGGATCACGCGCGGCGCGCGCCACCTGGCCATGCTGCTGCTGACCGGCTTGGTCATCGAACTGGCGCTCATGCCCGTGGGCCTGTTCCACTTCCATCGTGCCGGCGTCTATGGGGCGCTGGCCAATGTGATCGCCATTCCGCTGACCACGCTGGCAACGATGCCGCTGATCGCGCTGGCGCTGCTGTTCGACACGGTGGGGGCGGGCGGCCCGTTCTGGTGGCTGGCCGGGCAATCGATCGACGCGATGCTGGCGCTCGCGCACTGGACGGCCTCACGCCCCGGCGCGACGACGGTGCTGCCGCCGATGGGGCGCGGCGCCATCGCGCTGTTCGTCGCGGGCGGATTGTGGCTGGCCTTGTGGCGCGGGCGCGTGCGGCTGGCGGGGCTGGTCCCGCTCATGCTGGGCCTCGCGCTGCTGGCGACGCTGCGTCCGCCCGACATCCTCGTTTCGGGCGATGGTCGGCATATCGGCATCACCGGGGCCGGCGCGCCCGACGCGCTGCTGGTGCTGCGCGACGGGCGCGAGGGTTATGCTCGCGACACCTTGCGCGAACTGGCCGGGATGAGCGGTGAAACGCGCCGGCTGGACGCGTGGCCAGGGGCGGACTGCAACCGCGATTTCTGCGTCTTGGACTTGCCACGCGGTGGCCGGACTTGGCGCCTGCTGGTTGGCCGGGGGCGGGACCGGGTGCCCGAACGCGCGCTGGCGGCGGCCTGCGAGCGTGTCGATATCGTGCTGTCGGACCGCTGGCTGCCGCGCAGTTGCCGGCCGGCCTGGCTGAAGCTCGATCGTGGCATGCTGTCGCAAAGCGGCGGCGTGGCGATCGACCTGGCTGCGCGGAGGATCACCACCGTCGCGCAGGAACAGGGCGAGCATGGCTGGTGGCGGCCCGTAGAGCCGCAAAGGCGCTTTTCCGAACGGGGCAGGGTTGAACGGGGAGGGACCGAGCGGGAAAGAGCCGAGCGGGGCGGGCCGGCGGTGCCTGAACCAGCGCCGTCCGGCGCCTCCTCGTCACCGCCGGATGCCCCGGCCAGCACTCAGTGATAGCGGCGCAGCAGCCCCGCGAGCTTGCCCTGAACTTCGACCTGGCCGGGCCGGTAGACCTGCGGGTCGTAGGCGGCATTGGCGGGATCGAGGCGCACCAGCCCGTTTTCGCGGTGCAGGTATTTGAGCGTCGCTTCCTCGCCGTTCACCAGCGCGACGACGATTTCCCCGTCGCGGGCGGTATTGGTGCGCTTCACCAGCGCAAAGTCGCCATCGAGAATGCCGGCGTCGATCATCGAATCCCCGGACACTTCCAGCGCATAGTGTTCCCCCGGGCCAAGCAGCGCGGCGGGGACGGGCAGCGTCGACTGGCCTTCCAGCGCCTCGATCGGGGCGCCGGCGGCGATGCGGCCATGCAGGGGAAGCTCGATCACATCATTGGCGGGCGCGGGTTGCGCGGCGGGTTGGCGCAGCGGCGCCAGCGCGGCGGCGGCCAGCGGCGAAGCGGCCGGACCGGAATTGCTGCCGGAATTGGCATTCGCGGCAGCGCGCGGTGCGGTGGTGACGACATCCTCCGGCTGGCGCAGCACTTCCAGTGCGCGGGCGCGATTGGGCAGGCGGCGGATGAAGCCGCGTTCTTCCAGCGCCGAAATCAGCCGGTGCACGCCCGACTTGGACTTGAGGTCCAGCGCTTCCTTCATCTCTTCGAAAGAGGGCGAAACGCCCGATTCCTCAAGCCGTGTCTGGATGAAGCGGATCAATTCGTGCTGCTTGCGCGTCAGCATGGCGGACATCCCCTCATTCGCGAGAAGTTAAGTGAACGAATGTGGAACATCTAAGCAACGATTCGGAATGCGTCAAGCCATACCGCCATTTGCGAGCAGATAGGCGACCACCGCGTCGCCCGCCGCCGCGGCCGGTGCGTGGGCCGGCCGGTCGATCAGCGCATTGCTCGCGGCGAGCGGGGTCAGCGCGCCGCTGTCCTGCAGCGGGTGGGCGCGGATCGCCGCGCCATCCCATTGCGCGCGCAGGAATTCCCGCCGCGCGCCACTGGCCCGCAGCGGCGCGGCCAGCGTGGTGCGCACCGGGCGCGGCAGCGGTTCGGCCGCGCCCAGCAGCGCGCGCAACACCGGTAGCAGGAACAGGAAGGCGGAGATGTGGCTCGACACCGGGTTGCCGGGCAATCCCAGCACGATCTGCCGCCGCGCGCCCGACTGGCGCGTCGCGACGAGCAGCGGCTTGCCCGGCTTGATCGCGATGCGCCAGAAGTCGATTTGCGCCCCCCAGGCCTCCAGCGCCGGGCGGATCAGATCGTGATCGCCCACCGAAGCGCCGCCACTGGTGACGACCAGGTCCGCATCGGCCGCGCGATCGAGCGCGGCGGCCAGCGCGCCAAGATCGTCGGCCACCGGGCCGATGCGCTGGCGATCGCACGGCACGCTGGCCGCCATCGCCGCCAGCATCGCGCCGTTGCTGGCCGGAATCTGGTGCGGCGGACAATTCTCGCAATCGATGGCGAGTTCATCGCCACTTTCGATGATGGTGACGCGCGGCTTGCGGCGCACGGTCAGGTGCTTGTGTCCCGCCGCCAGCGCCAGCGCGACTTGCGCCGGCCCGATCGCGCTGCCCAGGGCAAGCAGCGGGTGGCCGTCCGCGAAATCCATGCCGCGCGTGCGGATGTGCTTGTGCGGCGGCACCGGGGCCTCGCCGCTCAGTTCGATGATGCCATCGCGGCGCGTGAGGTCTTCCTGGAGAATCACCGCGCCGGCATCGGCCGGGACCACGGCGCCCGTCGCGATGCGCACCGCTTCGCCCGGCGCGATCAGGCCGGCGTGGGGATGGCCCGCCGCGCTTTCGCCCACGACGCGCCAGGGACCGGCCATGTCGCCGGCGCGAACGGCATAGCCATCCATCGCTGACAGGTCGAACGTGGGCTGGGTACGGCGGGCGTAAAGCGGTTCGGCCAGATAGCGGCCCAGCGCGCCATCGACATCGCTGCGCTCCAGCGGCAGCGGCGTGGCCAGCGAAAGCAGGCGGGCCTGCGCCTCTTCGAGCGGGAGCGGCGCCGTTTTCATGGCCGGCGGGCCTTCATGACACGGCGCGCCACGTACCGGACTTGCCGCCGCGCTTCTCGATCAGCCGCACGTCCTCGATCACCATCCCCTTGTCGACCGCCTTGGCCATGTCGTAGATTGTGAGGAGGGCGATCGAAGTGGCTGTCATCGCTTCCATTTCCACCCCGGTCTTGCCGGTAAGCGAGGCCGTGGCGGTGGCGCGAACGGCGCCATCCTCGAACGCGAAATCCAGGGTCACCGCGTCAAGCGCCAGCGGATGGCACAGCGGGATCAGGTCGGCGGTCTTCTTCGCCGCCATGATCCCGGCGATGCGCGCGGCGGCTAGGACATCGCCCTTGGGCACGTCGCCATCGCGGATCGCGGCAAGCGCCAGCGCCGACATGCGGATACGGCCCGATGCGATCGCAACACGCTGCGTCGCCGCCTTGCCGCCGATATCGACCATGCGCGCGTGGCCGGAATCATCAAGATGGGTGAGTTTGGTCATGCGGATCTCTCTTCCTGCCGGATATTGCGCCGGTCGAACAGTGTCAGCCTTCCAGCAGCGCCCGCGTTGCCGCCGCGACATCGGTCTGTCGCATCAGGCTTTCCCCGACGAGGAACGTGCGCGCGCCGCACGCCGAAAGGCGCAGCAGATCGGCATGGCTGTTGATGCCGCTTTCCGCCACCAGCAACGTGCCCTCGGGCATCAGCGGGGCCAGCCTTTCGGTTACGGACAGATCGGTGACGAAGCGCTTCAAATCACGATTGTTGACACCGATCAGCCTTGATTTCAGGCGCGATGCACGCACAACTTCATCTTCGTTGTGAACTTCCACCAGTACGTCCATGCCGCGCTCGATCGCGGCGGCCTCGATCTCGGCCATGGTGCCATCGTCAAGCGCGGCGACGATGATCAGGATCGCGTCGGCACCGATGGCGCGCGCTTCGGCCACTTGCCACGGATCGACCATGAAGTCCTTGCGCAGCACCGGCAGCGCGCAAGCGGCGCGAGCTTCGATCAGGAAGCTCTCATGCCCCTGGAAATAGGGGGCGTCGGTCAGCACCGAAAGGCAGGCGGCGCCGCCCGCCTGATAGGCGCGGGCATGGCTTTCAGGATGAAAATCCTCTCGGATCAACCCCTTGGAAGGCGATGCTTTCTTGATTTCCGCGATCAAGGCAAAGCCATTCGCGGCCTTCGCCTCCAGCGCGGCGCGAAACCCGCGCGGCGCGCTCTGCCCGGCGGCGCGCGCGTCGAGATCGGCGAGGCTGGCGGCGGCCTTGCGGGCGGCGACTTCGCCGCGCTTGGTCTCGCAGATTTCTGTAAGCTTGTCGGTCATGGTGTTTTCTCTGGCCGTTCCGCGCGGAACGGAGGGCAGGTCAGGTGTTGTTGGCCGCGATCCAGCAATCGAGCAAGGTGTTGGCAAGGCCCTTGTCGATCGCTTCGGCGGCTTCCTCGACGCCATCGCGCCAACGGGTCACGTCGCCCGCGACGATCAGCGCGCCGGCGGCATTGAACAGCACCGCATCGCGATAGGGACCATGTTCGCCCAGAAGCAGGCGGCGCAGCGCCGCGGCGTTGTAGGCGGCGTCATCGCCCCGGATCGCATCGACCGGCGCCGTGGGCAACCCCGCGTCGGCCGGCGAGACGCGCTGCATGGCAAAGCGCCCGTCCCGGACCACGGCCACTTCGTTGCCGCCGGCCAGGCTCAGTTCGTCCAGTCCTTCGTCGCCCGAAACGATCAGCGAATGCTCGCTGCCCAACCGGACCAGCGCTTCGGCGTAGATCGGCACATAGGCGGGGCGGGCGATGCCGATAAGCTGGCGGCGCACGCCGGCCGGATTGGCGAGCGGCCCCATCAGGTTGAAGATCGTGCGGCGGCCGAGGCGCTTGCGCAGCGGCATCAGCCGGCCCAGCGCGGGATGGTGGCGGGCGGCGAAAAGAAAGCAGATGCCGATATCGGCCAGCGTCGCCTCGGCGGTTTCGACGGCGCGATCGAGATTGAGGCCCAGCGCTTCGAGTGTATCGGCGGCGCCCGCCTTCGACGAGGCGGCGCGGTTGCCATGCTTGGCCACGGGCACGCCGCAGGCCGCGACGACCAGCGCGACGGCGGTGGAAACGTTGAGCGTGTGCATCCCGTCGCCGCCGGTGCCGCAGACGTCGATGGCATTGGCGGGCGCGCGGATCGGGATCACGCGGGCGCGCATCGCGCGGGCGGCGCCGGCGATCTCGGCGGCGGTTTCCCCCCTTTCGGACAGCGCGACGAGGAAGCGGGCGATGTCCTCGTCCGCGACTTCGCCATCGAGCATCAGCGCGAACGCGGCTTCGGCCTCATCCTCGGCCAGCGGCGTGGCGACGGAGGGCAGCGGCGCGGTCATGCCGGCAGCGGGTGCGGGTCCAGCCCGCAGATGCGCAGGAAGTTCGCCAGCATCGCATGGCCATGCTCGGTGGCGATGCTTTCCGGGTGGAACTGCACCGAATGGATCGGCAGGCTCGTGTGGCGAAAGCCCATCACGTGTTCGTCGTCGGACGTGGCGTTGACCACCAGATCATCGGGAATGTCGGTGACGATCAGCGAGTGATAGCGCGTGGCGATGAAGGGCGAGGGCAGCCCGGCGAACAGCCCGGTGCCATCGTGCGACACCGGCGAGACCTTGCCGTGCATCAGCCCGCCGCGCACCACCTTGCCGCCGAAATACTGCCCGATCGACTGGTGGCCCAGGCACACGCCCAGCAGCGGCAGCCCGGCATCGGCGCAGGCGCCGACGAGATCGAGGCTGATGCCCGCTTCGTTGGGCGTGCAGGGACCGGGCGAGATCAGGAAGCCCTTCGCGCCGGAAGACACCGCCTGCCCGGCGGAGAGCGCATCGTTGCGCACCACGTCCACCTGTGCGCCCAGTTCCATCAGGTAATGGACGAGGTTCCAAGTGAAGCTGTCGTAATTGTCGATGACGAGGATCATTGCGCCCTACCTGCCCCTCACTGCCCGAAACCGGCCTGGCCTGCCACGCGCACCGCTTCGCGCGCGGCGGCGAAGAGGGCGCCGGCCTTGGCCTCGCATTCGCGCTGTTCGTATTCGGGCACGCTGTCCGCGACGATGCCCGCCCCGGCCTGGACGTTCATCACGCCGTCCTTGACCACGGCGGTGCGCAGCACGATGCAGCTATCGACCGAGCCATCGGGCGCGAAATAGCCGACGCCGCCGGCATAGGCGCCGCGTGTTTCGGGTTCGAGTTCGGCGATGATCTCGCAGGCGTGGACTTTGGGCGCGCCGCTGACGGTGCCGGCGGGAAAGCCCGCGAACACCGCGTCGATGGCATCATGCTTCGCCGTGTCGAGCCGTCCCTCGACGTTCGAGACGATGTGCATGACGTGGCTGTAGCGCTCGATCGTATAGCTTTCGGTCACGCGCACGCTGCCGGCGGCGGCGACGCGGCCGACATCGTTGCGGCCAAGGTCGAGCAGCATCAGGTGTTCGGCGCGTTCCTTGGGATCGGCGAGCAGGCTGATCTCGTTGGCCTTGTCCTCTTCCGCTGTCTTGCCGCGCGGGCGGGTGCCGGCGATGGGCCGGATCGTCACTTCGCCATCGCGCACGCGCACGAGGATTTCGGGGCTGGAGCCGATCAGCGCGAAGCCCGGCAGGTCGAGGAAATAGAGGAAGGGCGAGGGGTTTACCCGGCGCAACGCGCGGTAGAGCAGGAACGGCGGCAGCGTGAACGGGCAGGTGAAGCGCTGCGCCAGCACCACCTGGAAGATATCGCCCGCCTCGATGTAGTCCTTGGCGCGGCGCACCATGGCCGCATAGTCCTCGGCCGGCATCGTCGGGGTCAGCGCGGGTTCGGGCAGCGTCGCGTCGAGCACCGGGGCGGGGGCCGGGCCGGCCAGGCGGCGCAGCGCTTCGTCGATGCGGTCCTGCGCCGCATCGAGCGTCTGGGCGGGCGCGGCGGCAGAGGGCCAGACCGGGGCAACGCAGAACAATTCGTCGCCCAGCCGATCGAACACCAGGATCAGCGCCGGGCGCACGAACAGCATGTCGGGCAGTTCAAGGCTGCTTTGCGGGGCGCGCGGCAGCTTTTCGACAAGGCCGATCGTCTCGTAGCCGAAATAGCCGACAAGGCAGGCCAGCGCGCGCGGCAGCGCCGGGGGCACGTCGATGCGGCAGGCGGCGACGAGATCGCGCAGTTCGCCCAGGCTGTCACCGGGCAGCGGCGCGAAAGCCTCGGGCCGGGTGCGCCATTCGCGATTGATCTCGCACGTAGCGCCGGTGGCGCGGAACACCAGGTCGGGATCGAGGCCAAGCAAGCTGTAGCGCCCGCGCACTTCGCCGCCTTCGACCGATTCCAGCAGGAAATCGCCGCGACCCGGTTCGATCAGCTTGAGCGCGGCGCCAACCGGCGTTTCGGTATCGGCGATCAGCCGCCGCCAGACGAGCGCCGGCCGGCCCTCGGCCAGCGCGGTTGCGGCGGCATCGCGGTTCTCGACATGCGTCCCGGTCATCGGCGGGTCAGTTCCCGCCGGTAAGCTGGGTGCGCACCGCGCGGATGCCGGCTTCGTTGCGCGCCACGCCCACTTCGGCGCGGATCGCACGGGTCAGTTGCGCGGCGTATTCGTCGGCGACCAGGCGGCCAAGCTCACCCTTGGCGGCGGCGACCACCGGATCGTTGGTGGGAACCACCGGTGCAACCACATCCTTCAGCGCGACGACGAACCAGCCGCGATCCTGCGGCGCGGCAAGCGTCTTCACCGTGCCCTTGGCCATGCTGAACATCAGCGCCAGCGGCGGCGGCACTTGCTGGCCCTGCTGGCTAAGCTGCTGGCGGTTCATGTCGACGGCCTGCACCGGCGGCAACGGGCGCTTGAGCGAGGCCAGCGCGGTGGCCAGCGGCACGCCCTTGCGGACTTGCGCCTGCACCGTGGCGGCGGCGGCCTTGGCCGCTTGCGATCCCTTGTCGAGCAGGTAGGCGCCGGCCACGTCCTGCCTGATTTCGCCAAGCGGGGCCGGCGCGGACGGGGCGATATCGGTGACGTCGAAGACGAGGAAGGTCTTGCCCGGCTCGACTTCGGCAAGCTGGGGCTGGTTTTCCTGCTCCATGGCGAAGGCGGTCTGCAGCGCGCGGGCCAGCACGTCCGGGGCCTTTTCGCTCGCCGCGCCATAGACCAGGCCATCGGCAGTGACCGGCTTGGTCTGCTGCAGGGTCAACCCCAGTTCCTTCGCGATGTCGGCCAGGTTGCCGCCATTGTCGAATTCTTCCTCGATCCGCGCGGTCAGGTCGTTCAGCGCCTTGCGGCGCTTGTCGACGGCGACTTGCGTGGTCAGTTCGCCGCGCACCTGGTCAAGCGTGCGGCCGGGCCGCTTTTCGATGGCATCGACGCGCAGCAGATGCCAGCCCAGCCCGCTGCGCGCGGGCGCGGCCAGCTTGCCCTGCGCGGCGGCAAAGGCGGCATCGGCGACGGCGGGGGCGCTTTGCCCGGCCAGGGCATCCTTGCCCAGCGCGCCAAGGCTGGCGGTGGACAGGCCCTTTTCGCGCGCAGCGACTTCGAGCGATTTGCCCTTGGCCACTTCATCGGCAACGGCGCGAGCGGCGGCCTCGGTCGGCACGACAAGCTGCGTCAGCCGGCGCGTTTCCAGCGGGGCATAGGCGGCCTTTTCAGCCGCGTAGCGTGCGGCGATTTCCGCTTCGGTCGGCGCGGGCACCGCTTTCAGCGCGCCATCGCCGAAAGTCGCATAGCGGATCACGCGGCGCTCGGGGCGGATGAAACGCTCCTTGTGAGCGGTGTAATAGGTGGAAAGCTGCGCATCGGTCGGCGGCGCGGCGGGCGCGAAGGCGGCCGAGGGCAGCAACGCGATCTCGCCCTTGCGGCTTTCGCGCAGCAGCGAGGCATAGCGCGTGGCGAATTCGAGCGGCACGGTCGCGCCGAACGAGGCGGGCAGCAGGATCTGCCGCGCCACCAGGCCTTGCGCCAGATCGCGGCGCACCAGTTCGTCGGAAAGCCCGCGCTGCTGGATAAGCTGGCGATAGGCGGCTTCGCTGAACTTGCCGTCCGGCCCCTGGAAGGCCGGCGTCTTGGCGATTTCGCTGTCGATCAGGCGGTCGCTGGCGACGATGCCGTGCGTCTTGCCGAAGGCGGCGATGGCGGCGCGATCGATCAGTTCGTCGAGCACGCGGTCCAGCCCGCCGGCGGCAAGGAAGCCCTGCATCGACTGGCGCGGATCGCTTTGCTTGAGGTTTTCGAGCGCGTTGGAGGCCGCCTGGGCCAGCGTCGCGTTGTCGATCCGGTCCTTGCCGACGGTCGCCACGCGGTCGCCCCCCCCGCCGGTGGCGTTGAAGCCGCCGCTGGAGACGATATCGCCGCTGGCAAAGGCGATGGCGATGAGCGCCAGCACGCCAAGCGCGATGCCGGCGCCGAGCCGGGAAGAGAAGAGTCTGCGGAAAAACTGGAGCATGTGCGGGCCGCTTGCGATTATCCCCGGAAAAACCGCCTCCGGGCTCAGAAGACCGAGGCTTTAGGAGCCAATGCGGATTCCCGCAATGGCTGCGGCACAACAATCCGGCTATGCCCTTTTGACAAGCGCGGCGGCACTGGCATAGCAGCGCCATGGAATGCGGGCCTGATAGGGATTCGGGTTCTGGATGAGGGCTGTAAATGTCAAGTTTGCCTTATATTGTTGGCAATTGGAAAATGAACGGAACGCGCGCCATGCTGGCCGAGGCGCGTGCCATCGATCGCGCGGCAAGCCGGTTTCCGGGCGTGCAGGTGGCGCTGGCGCCGCCCTTCACGCTGGTCCACGCGATGCGCGAGGCGGTGCAGGAAATCGGCGTCGGCGGGCAGGATTGCCACGTCCAGCCCGGCGGCGCCTTCACGGGTGATATCTCCGCGCCGATCCTGGCCGATGCCGGGGCCGACTTCACGATCGTCGGCCACAGCGAACGCCGCGCGCTTCATGGCGAGGGCGATGCGCTGGTGCGCGACAAGGCCGAAGCCGCGCAGGCGGCCGGGCTGAGCGTGATCCTGTGCGTCGGCGAGACCGAGGCGGAACGCGATTCGGGCAAGGCCGAGGCGGTCGTTTCCGGGCAGCTCGCGGGATCATTGCCGCGCGGCGACGATGCGGCGGTGCGGCTTGCCGTCGCCTATGAACCGGTCTGGGCCATCGGCACCGGGCGCGTGCCTTCGGTGGACGATGTCGGCGCGATGCACCGCGCCATCCGCGCGCAGCTCGTCGCCATCTATGGCGATGCCGGGCAGGGCGTGCGCATCCTCTATGGCGGCTCGGTCAACGCGGGCAACGCGGCGGAGCTGCTCGCGGCCGACGAAGTGGGCGGCGCGCTGGTCGGCGGCGCCAGCCTGACGGCGGAAAGCTTCACCGCGATCATCGGCGCGGCCGCGCTTGAGCGCGACTGAACCGCCATCGTGGCGCGCGCGCCCCGATACTGGCGAGCCATGACATTTGCTGTGCCATGACATTTGCAGTGATTGTCCGGGGCCTGCTTGCGTGTTGGCGCATCAGGCCCTAGATGCGCGGCTGACTATCTGGATTGATGGATACCCATGTCGCTTTTCATATTCCTCACGGTGGTGCAGGCGCTGGTCGCGGCCGCGCTTGTCGGCGTGATCCTGATGCAGCGTTCCGAAGGCGGTGGCCTTGGCGTCGGCGGCAGCCCTTCGGGGTTCATGTCGGCGCGCGGCGCGGCCGATTTCCTGACGCGGGCCACGGCGGTCCTCGCCACGGCTTTCGTCGTGCTCAGCATCGCCCTGGCCACGCTTGCCGTGGGAGCGACCAGCAACCGCAAGATCGATACTTCGCTCGATCGCAATATCCCGGTGGCCCCGGCCGATCCCCTGGCGGGCGCGGCCCAGCCCGGCGCGCCGGCGGCAGGGGGCACCGCCGCTCCCGCCGCGGTGCCGGCTCCGGCCGATCCGCTTGCCGGAGCGGCCAAGCAGTAAGCCGAATTTCCTGGTCATGGCCGCATGTTCCCCCCGCACTTCGCGGGGTGGAGTGTTTGCGGTTGTGGCCAGATCGCAAATTGCGCGCTTTGCCATCACGCAGGCGCTTGCTCTTTTTACCCGATAAGGACTAAGGCTCAAAACCCATGGCGCGGTTCATTTTCATTACCGGCGGCGTGGTCTCCTCGCTCGGCAAGGGTCTTATGGCGGCAAGCCTCGCGGCGTTGCTGCAGGCACGCGGTTTCCGCGTCCGCATTCGTAAGTTCGACCCTTATCTGAACGTCGATCCGGGCACGATGAGCCCCTATCAGCACGGCGAGGTCTATGTGACCGACGACGGCGCCGAGACCGATCTCGACCTGGGGCACTACGAACGCTTCACCGGCGTTTCGGCGCGCCAGTCGGACAACGTCACATCCGGGCGCATCTATCGCGACATCATCGCCAAGGAGCGCCGGGGCGCGTTCCTCGGCGCGACCGTGCAGGTCATCCCGCACGTCACCGATGCGATCAAGGAATTCGCCCGCGCCGAAACCGAAGATCTGGATTTCGTGCTCTGCGAAATCGGCGGCACCGTGGGCGATATCGAAAGCCTGCCGTTCATCGAGGCGATCCGCCAGTTGCGCAATGATCTGGG
>JADLHU010000194.1 GCA_020848655.1 Novosphingobium sp. | reverse complement strand
GGCAAAGGTATGCCCACGACCGGGAGCAGGCCGATAACCATCCCGATGTTGATCCCGACGTAAAGCATCAGGGTCACCACGAAGCCTGACGCAGCGAGAGCCCCGAACGAACTTCGCGAACTGCCCGCGATGATCATGCCCTGTACGATGGCGATGGCCCAGGCGGCCAGCAGGACGATAGCGCCCACGAAGCCGAACTCTTCCGCAATGATCGTGAAGATGAAGTCGGTGTTCTGTTCGGGGATGTATTCCAGCTCCTTCTGGGCGCCTTCCATGAAGCCCTTGCCGGCCAGGCCGCCTGATCCGATCGCGATCTGCCCCTGCTGCAACTGGTATCCGGCGCCGAGCGGATCGGCGCTGGGGTCCCACATCGTGTGGATGCGTTCGCGCTGGTAGTCGTGCAGGCCGAAGAAATAGACCACCGGGGTCATCAGGGCGACAAACAGCATGATGCCCGCGACCAAGCGCAGGCTGATGCCGGCGAAGAAGATGACGCCGCAACCCGGGCCCATGATCATCAGCGAGGTGCCGAGGTCGGGCTGTTTCAGCACGAAGCCGACAGGGATCGCCACCATCACGAAGGCGACGATGTGGATCCAGAGTTCCGAGCGGCCGGCCGCGAACATCTGGTGGTAATAGCGCGCCAGCGCCAGCGGCACGGCGATCTTCATCAGCTCTGACGGCTGCAGCGTGAGCGGCCCGATGGTGAGCCAGCGCTGCGATCCGTTGACGATGTTCCCCGCCACTTCGACGAGCAGCAGAAGCACCAGGCCAATGGCATAGGATGGATAGGCCAGCGACGCCCAAAGCCTGAGCGGCAGGAGCGCGACCACGAGCATCACGACGGTCATCAGCGCGAAACGCCAGAAGTGGGCGATCGCCATGCTGGCGTCGATCTTGAGAAGGCCCGTCTCGAGATCGTGCGCGCTCGACCCGGCGGAGAACAGCACCAGCGTTCCAAACACCGCCAGCGCGATGATGGTCAGCAGCAGGAACCAGTGCAGCTGCGTCAGTTTGTAGAGGAGCGTGTCCTTGCGGATCATGTCGGCTGCGCCGTTCCGTCAGCGGATGCTACATCGCGCGCTTTCGGCACGAAGGCCTTACGCGCCCCCGGATCATAGCGCAGGGCGTGAGCCAGGAGGTCGCGCGCGATCGGCGCGCCGGTCGAGGAGCCAGACACGCCGTGCTCGACAACGACCGAGATCGCATAGCGCGGATTGTCTGTGGGCGCGTAGGCAACGAACAGGGCGTGGTCGCGAAGCTTCCAGGGCAGCTTGTCGTTAGAGATCGCCTTGCCGCGCGCGTCGCGCCGGCCGGACAGGTCGATGACCTGCGCCGTGCCCGATTTGCCGGCCATGCGCGCGCCAGTATAGGGCGCGGGCAGCGTGTTGTCGGGATCGAGCAGGCCCGAGCGAAGGGCCGTGCCGCCGCCTTCGGAGGTCACGGCGAACATGCCGGCGCGAACGGCCTCGAGCACGCCGGGCTTGAACTCGCCCATCGGCACGATCGTCGTATCGGGAATGGCCATGCCGCTGACCACGATGTGCGGATCAGGCATTGCGGGACCGCCCGCCACGCGCGCGCACATGACGGCCAGTTCGAACGGCGTTGCGGTGACATAGCCCTGCCCGATGCCGGCGCTGATCGTGTCGCCGGGATACCAGCGATCCTTGATGCGTGGATGGTTGAGCTTCCACTCATTGTTCGGGACAACGCCGGACTTGCCGCCCGTGAGGCCGAGCTCATAGCGGTGGCCGAGACCAAAGCGCTTGGCGACCTTGGCGATCTCCTCGATGCCGGTCTTCTCCGCCGCGCGATAGAAGTAGCAGTCGCAGGATACCTGCAGGCCGCGGTGCATGTTCACCGTGCCGTGGCCCTCGTGCTTCCAGCAGTTGTAGAAACGGTTGTAGTACCAGGCCTTGCCCGAGCAGTGGACGGTCTCGTTCGGATTCATCGCGCCGGATTCGAGCGCGGCGGCGGCCACAACCAGCTTGAATGTCGAGCCCGGCGGATAAACGCCGTCGTAGGCCTTGTGATAGAGCGGATTGCGCTCGTCGTCGCGCAGGGCCTTGTACGGTCCTGAAGCGATGCCGCTGACGAAGAGGTTGGGATCGGGCGCGGGCGTCGACATCATGCAGATGACTTCGCCGGTTGCGACGTCGATCATCACCGCGCTGCCCGCCTCGGCGCCGAAGCGCTGGATCGCATAGTTCTGAAGTTCGGCGTCCACCGACAGCACGACATCGACGCCGGGCTTGCCGGCGAGGTCTTCGCTCGGCAGGCGGTCGATGACGCGGCCGGTGGCGTTCTGCAGCAGGCGCACCTTGCCCGGATCGCCCGTCAGGGCCTGCTCGCCAAACGCCTCGATGCCCTGCTTGCCGACGCGCATCGCGGGGTGCTTGTACAGACGGCGCACGGTGCCGGCGCGCGCCTTGCCTTCAGGCGAATCCGCCGCCTGCCCGACAGTGGCGAGCTCATGCTCGATCATGCGCTGGATGTCGGCTTCGTTGGCTTTCGCGACGTAGCCAATGGTGTGATAGAAGGCCGACTGCAGCGGATAGGACCGCAGCTCGCCCACTTCCGCGGTGATGCCCGCAAGTTCAGGCGCCATCACGTTGACCTGCGCGAACTCTTCCCAGGTAAGATCGTCGGCAATCAGGATGTCGCGGTGCGCCGGCGGTGTCGTGGCGTCCTGCAGCAGCGTGCGCTTCTTGGCCTCGGTGAGGCGCAGCAGGCGGCCAACGCGTTCGATCACGTCCGCGATC
>JADLHU010000193.1 GCA_020848655.1 Novosphingobium sp. | reverse complement strand
GCGCGCCACGTGTCTCGACTACGCTCGACACGAACGGATGGGGTGACGCGAGCGTTACCTCGCCAGTTCCTCATCGAGGAACGCGGCAATGTCGCTCAGTTCCACGTCTTTGGCCAGGAATGCCTCGCCGATGCCTTTCATCAGGATGAAGGGCAGGGTGCCGGCGTCCATCTTCTTGTCGTGAAGCATGTGCGCGGACAGCGCCGTACCATCGCAATTCAGGCCTAGCGCGGAAACGTCCGATGGCAGGCCGGCTTCGGTGACATGGCGCGCAACGTGTTCGGCGCTGGCGTGGGGCATCAGGCCGCGCCGGGCAGAGTAGCGCGCGGCCAACACCATGCCCAGCGCCACCGCTTCACCATGGAGCAGGCGCTGCGAAAAGCCCGTTTCGGCTTCGAGCGCGTGACCGAACGTGTGACCCAGGTTGAGCAGCGCGCGCGTGCCGCTGGTCTCGCGCTCGTCCTCGGCAACGATTCGGGCCTTGGCCGCGACATTGTGAGCTACCGCATATTCGCGCAGCGCCGCGTCACCGGCCAGCATCGCCGCGCCATTGGCATCGCACCAGGCGAAGAAATCGGCATCGCCGATCAGCCCGTACTTCACCACTTCGGCATAGCCGGAGCGCAGTTCGCGCGCGGGCAGGGTGTCAAGCACGGCGAGATCGGCCAGCACCAGCGCCGGCTGGTGGAACGCGCCGACCAGGTTCTTGCCCGCCGCCGTGTTGATCGCGGTCTTGCCGCCGACGCTTGAATCGACTTGCGCCAGCAGCGATGTGGGCAACTGGATGAAGTGGCAGCCGCGCTTGACGATCGCGGCGGCAAAACCCGTGAGATCGCCGATCACGCCGCCGCCCAGCGCCAGGATATGGTCGCCGCGCTCCACTTCCTCGGCCAGAAGCCAGTCCACCGTGGCGGCAAGCTGTTCCCAGCTTTTCGAACCTTCGCCTGGCGGCAGGATGCGCCAGCGCGGCTCGTGCCCGGCATCGGTCAGCGCCTTGGCGACGACCTGGCCCCAGGCGGCATGGACATTGGCATCGGTGATGATCGGCACGGGCCGCTTGCGCAGACGGCCGCGGCAATGGGTAACGAGTTCGGCTAGGAGGCCCGCGCCGACGCGGACTTCATAGGGCCGGCCGGCGACGTCGACGGGAATTACAGCCATTCTTCGATGCCTTTCAGCACTTTCGCCAGGGTGCGGCCGTGGGGGCCGTTGCCGCTCAGCACATGGATCGGCGCCTGCGAGTAGGCCGGGCGCCGTTCCTCGCGCAGGCGGGCGAGAATATCGCGCGGGTTGCCTTCGCGCAGCAGCGGGCGGTGGTCCTTGCGGGCGGTGCGTTCCACCAGCGTATCGACATCGCTGTCCAGCCACACCGTGATTGCCTTGGCGAGAATCAGCGCGCGCGTTTCGGCGTTGCAGAACGCGCCGCCGCCGGTGGCGATCACCTTGCGTCCGCCGTCCTCCTCGATCAGGCGGGAAATCACGCGTCGTTCGCCGTCGCGGACATAGGGTTCGCCATAGGCCGCGAAGATTTCTGGAATGGTCATCTGAGCGGCGGCTTCGATTTCGTCGTCTGCGTCGATGAACGGGCAATCGAGCAGCGTGGCCAGCCGTTTTCCGACGCTCGACTTGCCCACGCCCATCATGCCGACAAGCACGATCGGGCGCGTGATGCGCTGCGCCAGCGCGGCGAGTTCGCTTGCCGAACGCGGTGTATCTTCAAGGTCCATTGCAGCCCCGCGTATAGTTGGGCTAGTTCGCAGCGCAAGCTCCGGGGAAGGGACACGAGTGACGTCAGCGATGCGCAGGAACTGGATGCTGATCGGCCCTGGCGCCGTGTTGCTGGCGGCGCTCTTCTTGCTGGCATGGGCCTGGCACGATGGCGGGCGCGAGCCGGTGCATACTATCGTGCAGCCGGTGCTCGTGCCGGAGATGGCGCGGTGAAGCGCGTGCGGCTGCTGGCCGGCGCGGCGCTGGCGCTGACATCCGCCTGGGCGCTGGCGCAGAACGCGCCCGAATCGCTGCTTCCGCCATCGTTCAACGAACCCGCGCGCGAGCCGCAGCGCGCCGCGCCGGCCGCGCCGCGTGCGGCGGCTCCCGCTGCCGCCGGGGCCGCGCAATCGCCAGCAGCAACGCCGGTGGTCCAGCCGCTGCCCGGCGCGACGGCCCCGGTGGCGGTCACCGTGTCGGGCAACGGCACGGTCAACACGGCCACGGGCCAGCTTACGCTCGAACAGCTTGAACGGCTTTCCCCGGACGATCTGGAAAAGGCGCTCGGCCTGAAGCCGCGCTTCGATATTCCGCCCGCCGCGCGCCGATCGATGGACCAGATCGGCCTGATCGACGAAAGCGAGGGCGGGGTGGCCCCCGAACTGCTGGCCGGGCAGCACGCCTCGCTCGTGCGTGCTGCGCTGGCGGGCAACAAGGGCGCGCTGGTTTCGCGCTGGGGGCATATCCTGCTGCGAAGGGTGCTGGCGTCGCGACTTGATGCGCCCCGGCAGATGAATCCCGCCGATTTCGCAGCGCTGCGCGCCGCGCTGCTCGTGCGCATGGGCGAAGGCGAAGCGGCGCGCGCGGTGGTGCAGGATGTCGATACCGGCAACTATTCGCCCGACCTGATCCAGGCCGCGCTTGACGCCTACATCGCCACCGCTGATTTCACCGGCATCTGCCCGGCCGTCGCCATCCATGGTGGTACGCGCAAGGATGCGCAGTGGGATGTTTCCAGCGCCATCTGTGATGCCTTCCGGGGTGATGGCGCGGGATCTCTCTCACGGCTGGACCGGGCGATGGGGCGCGGTACAATGCCCAAGATCGATATCCTGCTGGCGCAGAAATATGCCGGGGCCGCCGGCAAGGCACGCCGTGCGGTAACGATCGAGTGGGACGACGTGAAGGAGATGACGCCGTGGCGCTATGGCCTGGCCATCGCCGTTGGCCTCACACCGCCCGCGAGCCTGATGAAGGATGCCGGCCCGCGCTATGACTATACGGCGGCAACCGCGCCGATGCTGGGCCTGCCGGCGCGCGCCGCCGCCGCGGATCGCGCCGCCTGCGCCGGCGTGTTGTCCAGCGCGGCGATGGTCGATCTCTACGGCCAGATCTATGCGCAGGAAGACATTACGGGCGAATGGTCGGACCGGGCATCGAAGCTGCGCGACGCCTATGTCGCGGCCGATGCGGCGGCGCGGCTGGCGTCCATGCAGGAACTGTGGAACGGCGCGCCGGCTGGTGATCGGCGCTGTTCGCGCCTGGTGCTGACCGCTTACGCCGCCGCGCGCCTGCCGGTGGACGCGCAGTTTGAAAGCGCCGCGCCCGATCTCATCGCCTCGATGCTGTTCGCGGGGCTGGACCGCAATGCCGCGCGCTGGTCCAGCCTGGCCGAGCCGGGCAGCCAGGGCTGGGCTTTGCTGACGTTGGCATCGCCCACGCGCGATATGGTGGAAAACGCCGTGATCGAGAATTTCCACGATGACGATTCCAGCGAAGATGCGCGCAAGTCTGCCTTCCTGGTTGCCGGGCTGGCCGGGCTTGGGCGCATTTCGCCCGATGCGGCGGGCAACCTTGCCTCGGGCTTCGGCTTCGATCTTGCGCGGCAGACGCGCTGGACGCGACTGATCGACCAGGCCGCCACGGTCGACAATCCGGCGCTGGTGGCGCTGCTGGCGGGCGTGGGGATGCAAGGGGATGACTGGAAGAAGATGACCCCGCGCTATCTGTTCCACATCGTTTCGGCGCTGCGCCGCGTCGGCTTCGACGCCGAGGCGCGGATGATCGCGGCCGAAGCGGTGGCGCGGGGCTGATCCGATGGCGGGGGGCTGAAGCGATTCCGGGCGAGATCGAAGCCTTTCTCGCCATGCTCGCCGCCGAGCGTGGGGCCGCCGCGAACACTCTGGCCGCCTATCGTCGCGATCTGGAAGGGGCGCAGGCGGCGATCGGCGATCTGGCGAGGGCGGATGGCGATGCGCTTGCCTCGCTCGGCACGGTCTGGTCGGGGCTGGCCGCGTCCAGCCTGTCGCGCAAGTGTTCGGCGCTGCGCCAGTTCTACGGATTCCTGATCGACGAAGGGCTGCGCCACGATGATCCGTCGCCGGCCTTGCCGCGCCCGCGCACGCGCCGCGCGCTGCCGCGCCTGTTATCGCACGACGAGATTGCCGCGCTGTTCAGGCAAATCGAGGACGATGCCGCCAACGACCAGCCCGAGGCGCTGCGCCTGCTGGCGCTGGTCGAACTGCTTTATGGCTCGGGCTTGCGGGCGAGCGAGCTGGTTTCGCTGCCGCTGTCCGCCGTGCCGCGCGATGCGCCGTTCCTGACGGTGACGGGCAAGGGTGGGCAGCAGCGCATGGTGCCCGTCAGCAGTCGCGCGCGCGGCGCGCTGTCGCGCTGGCTGGCGGTGCGTCCGGCGGGGTCTGCGCATTTGTTCCCTTCACGCGGGCGTGGTGGGCACCTCACGCGCGTGCGCCTGTTCCAGTTGCTGCGCGACCTGGCGCTGCGGGCGGGCATCGCGCCGGAAAAGGTCTCGCCGCACGTGCTGCGCCATGCCTTCGCCACGCATCTGCTGGAAGGCGGAGCGGACTTGCGCGTGCTGCAGACGCTGCTGGGCCACGCTGACATCGCGACGACGCAGATCTATACCCATGTGGATAGTGCGCGCCTCGTCGCGCTGGTCAATGCCCGGCATCCTCTTTCGCGTTCAGGCGTTGGGCAATCGAAATTCTGAAGGGAGGATCGCCGATGAAACGAATAGCCATGGCGCTGGCGGTGTCGACCGCGCTGACTCTGGTTCCGCAGCCCGGCAAGTCCGGGGCCGCCGGGGCCAAGGCAACGGCCGCACCCTCTGTCGTGCAGTCGATCAGCCAGCAGGACAAGCAGGAAGGCGCCAAGGCGCATCCCCAGCTTGTCGCCGAATTCGGCGGCGCGATGAGCGGGCCGCAGACCGCTTATGTGGAAGGCATCGGCAAGACGATCGCGGTGCAATCCGGCCTCAGCAACGCGCGCGGCGATTTCACCGTCACGCTGCTCAATTCGCCGGTGAACAACGCCTTCGCCATTCCCGGTGGCTATGTCTACGTCACGCGGCAGCTTGTTGCGCTGATGAACAACGAGGCGGAACTGGCGGGCGTGCTGGGGCATGAAGTTGGCCATGTCGCCGCGCGCCACGCCGCGAAGCGGCAAAGCGCGGCGACGCGCAATTCGATCATCGGCGTGCTGGGCGCGGTGCTTTCGGGCGCCTTGCTGGGCGACAGCAGCCTGGGGCAACTGGGCCAGCAGGTGTTCTCGCGCGGGTCGCAGCTCCTCACCTTGCAATATTCGCGTGGCCAGGAAACCGAGGCGGACAACCTGGGCATCGAATATCTGCGCCGCGCCCGGTATGATCCGCGCGCCATGTCCACCGTGCTGCAAAGCCTGGCCGCGCAAAACGCGCTGGAGGCGCGGCTGATGGGCACCACGGGGCGCGTGCCGGCTTGGGCCTCGACTCACCCCGATCCCGCATCGCGCGTGCGCGCAGCGCTGGTGCGGGCGGGGACGGGGGCTTCGGGCGTGCTCAATCGCGATGCGTTCCTGTCCGCGATCGATGGGCTGACTTATGGCGACGATCCCAAGCAGGGCATCGTCGAAGGCCGCAAGTTCGTGCATCCCGAACTGCGGCTGGGCTTCGAGGCGCCAGCGGGCTTCTACCTGGTCAACGGCACGCGCTCGGTGGCGGTCAGCGGGCAGTCGGGCAAGGCCGATTTCACCACGGCGAGCTATGCCGGCGATCTTGACGGGCACGTTCGCACGGTCTTCGCTGGTCTGGCCGGGCAGGGGCAGGCGGCCATCACGCCGCAGGCGATCCAGCGCACCACGGTGAACGGCTTGCCCGCCGCCTATGGCATGGCGCGCGTGCAGGGCAGCAGCGGCCAGTTGGACGTGGTGGTCTTCGCCTATGAATTCTCGAAGTCGCAGGCGTTCCACTTCGTCGGGATCACCCAGGCCGGCAGCGCGGCGGCGCTCAATTCGCTCTACGCCTCGATGCGGCGGCTTCCGGCGAGCGAGGTGGCCAATGTTCGCCCGCGCAAGCTCCAGGTGGTCACTGTCAGGAATGCCGACACGCTGCAATCGCTGGCGGCGCGCATGGCCTATGACGATGCCCGGATGGATCGCTTCCTGGTGCTGAACGGGCTTTCGTCGACCAGCCGCCTGACGGCCGGGCAGAAGGTCAAGATCGTCACATACTGAGGACAAGCAAAAGGGGCGGCAGTTGTGCTGCCGCCCCTTCCGTTGTGGGTGATTTACCCGGTGGCTTTACGGAGCCGTGTTGGCCGTCGAGAGCTCGGTCGAAACCTTGTTGAAGGTGCCCGACAGCTGCGTGCCGAGGCCCTGCATCGCGCTGATCGCGGCAACGGCGATAAGGGCGGCGATGAGGCCGTATTCGATGGCGGTCGCGCCCGCTTCGTCGCGAAGCAGCTTGTTGATGAACTTCATGATCTGTCTCCTGGCTTGAGGTCTCTGTTACCCGGTCCGGCGCCTGAAGGTTTCGGACGCTTCCTCGGTAGGGCAATAGTCTTGACAAATATTTAAGGCGCGGAGCCGTTCTGGGCGGTGCTGACTTTTTCCCCGACTTGCGCCCACATGTCGTTGGTCTTGTCCGCAACGCCCGAGAGCGCGCCAAGGATGGCGAGCACGATGCCCCCGCAGATCATCGCGTATTCGATGGTCGTGGTCCCACGCTCATCGTTGTAGAGCTGTGTCAGCAGATGCATGGTCGCGCTCGTCCCCGTACGGCTTTGCGGATTCTTCGCGGGCCAAGCTTAAGAAATCGTTGAGAAGGCGGTGCCGATTGCAAAATTCTTCGACGGTCATCCTCGTGGTCGCGGTGGCGCTGGTCGATCCGGCCGGCCGGGTGCTGCTGCAACGGCGGCGGCGGGATCGCGCGCATGGCGGGCTGTGGGAGTTTCCAGGCGGCAAGGTGGAGCCGGGTGAATCCCCCGAATCGGCGGCGCTGCGTGAAATCGAGGAGGAACTGGGCGTCGTGCTCGCCGCGCCGGCGCTGCGTCCGCTGACGTTCGCCAGCGATCCCCGCCTGCCGCCCGAACCGCGCGCGCCGCATGTCATCCTGCTTTACACCTGCCGCGAATGGCGCGGCGAACCCGAATGCCGCGATGCCGAAGCGATCGGCTGGTTCGCTCCGCGCGCGTGTGCCGGGCTGGCGATGCCCCCGCTCGACTACCCGCTGGCCGATGCGTTGATTTTGTCGATTTAGGTGCTTGCCAATCCGAAATGACGCCCCTAAGAGCGCGTCTCCCGGCGCCCGTAGCTCAGCTGGATAGAGCATCAGACTACGAATCTGAGGGTCGGACGTTCGAATCGTTCCGGGCGCACCATTCTCCTCCAGGAGAAAAAAGAGAGCGTGGTTTCGGCCACGCTCTCTTTTTGATTCCGCCCGCGCGATGGACCCTGAATCGCCTTCCGGGTGAGGAATCGAAGGGCCTTTGCATCCTGGCCGTTTAAATGTCTCACGCGCCTAAACGCTTTCTTAGGTTGTTAACCATAAGACCGATCCGTGTGTCGCACGCCCGGCCGGGTCGCCGGGGCATTACCGGAACCGTCGATGAGCATTGCAAACTGGGATCCGACAAAGTTGACGCTGGTCGTGGATCTGGATGACACGCTGATCCGCACGGATTCGCTGTTCGAGAATTTCTGGTCGGCCTGCGCGGCGAAGTGGTACACGCCGCTGGTGGCCGCGGCCGCGGTGCTGCGCGGTCCGTTGGCGTTGAAGCAACGGCTCGCCGGGATCGCGCGGATCGATCCTGCACGGCTTCCCTATAACGACGAAGTGCTCGACGTGATTCGCGGCTGGCGCGCGCGGGGCGGGCGCATCGCGCTGGTCACGGCCTCGATCCAGTCCACCGCCGATGCCGTGGCGACGCATCTCGGGCTGTTCGACGAGGCGCATGGCTCGGGCGGGGGCGTGAACCTCAAGGGCGCGAGCAAGGCCCGTTTCCTTGAGGCGCGATTCGGCGATTCGGGATATACCTATATCGGCGATGCGGCGGTCGACCTGCCGATCTGGGAAAACGCGGCGCAGGCCATCACCGTCAATCCGGGCAAGGCCTTTCGCGCGCGCGTCGATGCGATCGGCAAGGAGACCGAGCATCTCCCCGTCGCGCGGACCCGGCTGCGCGATTATCTGCGCGTGCTGCGTCCGCACCAGTGGCTGAAGAACCTGCTCGTTTTCGTGCCGATGGTGGCGGGGCACGAACTGACGGCAAGTGCCTTTGCGCAGTCCATGCTGGCCTTCATCGCATTCAGCCTGATCGCATCAAGCACCTATGTACTGAACGACCTGGTCGATCTGGCCGCCGATCGCGCGCATCCGCGCAAGCGCAACCGGCCCTTCGCATCGGGCGCGGTGCGCCTCAGCCATGGCACCTGGATGGCGCCACTGCTGGCGCTGGCGGGGGGCGGCGTGGCCATTGTGGCCGGATGGCAGGCCTTCGCCATGCTGGCCGCCTATTACGCAGCGACGACGCTCTATTCGTTCTGGCTCAAGCGCATGGTGGTGATCGACATCTGCATGCTGGCCGTGCTCTACACCATGCGCATCCTCGTGGGCGCGCTGGCCACGGGCATCCCGGCCTCGGTCTGGCTGCTGGCTTTTTCGACGTTCTTCTTCTTCGGGCTGGCCAGCGTGAAGCGGCAGGCCGAATTGGTGGATGGCATCGCATCGGGCACGGTCACCGCGCATGGCCGGGGCTATCATGTCGACGACCTGGCGGTGGTCAGCAACATGGCGGTGTCTTCGGGGCTGATCTCTGTCCTGGTCCTCGCGCTCTATGCCAATTCTGAGCCGGTGCGCCTGCTTTATCGCACGCCCGAAGTGTTGTGGGGCATGTGCCTGGTGCTGCTGTTCTGGAACAGCCGTATCGCTATCCTCACGCATCGCGGCCAGATGCATGACGACCCGCTGGTATTCGCCGCGCGCGACCGGGTCAGTCACTGCTGCCTTGCGGTCGTCGGATTGCTGGGCGTTGGCGGCGCCGTGCTGTGACCGCGCGGACGCTGGCCTTGCGCTATATTGCCTTCGCGCTGCTGGCGACGGCGGGCAACCTGGCCGTGCAACGGCTTGTGCTGGGCGCTATCGACCGCGCGTTCGCCTATCACCTGGCGCTGTTGGCCGGCACAATGGTCGGTCTCGTCATCAAGTACGCCCTCGACAAGCGCTGGATCTTTGCCGACGCGGAGCGCGGATTGGCCGCGCATGGCCGCAAGTTCTCGCTCTATACGCTGATGGGCGTGGCGACGACGGCGATCTTCTGGGGCGCGGAAACGCTGTTCTGGCTCACATGGCAGACGCAGGCTGCGCGCGAGATCGGAGCGATCCTGGGCCTGTCGATCGGTTATGTGGTGAAATACCGTCTTGATCGCCGATTCGTGTTCAACAGCGGCGGCGCGGCGTCATGATGCTTTCGGGGTGGGGGCGCTTTCCGCGGCAGGATTGTGCGGTGAACCGGCCACGGTCGGAAGGCGATGCGCGCGCGCTGGTGTGCACGGGGCCGCTGATCGCGCGCGGCAACGGGCGCGGCTATGGTGATTGCGCGCTCAATGCGGCGAACACGGTGGACATGCTGCGGCTGAACCGCATGCTGGCCTTCGATCCCGCCAATGGCCAGCTCGTGGCCGAAGCCGGCGTGCTGCTCGATGATGTGATCCGCACCTTCCTGTCGCGTGGCTGGTTTCCGGCGGTCACGCCGGGCACCCGCTTCGTGACGTTGGGCGGTATGATCGCCGCTGATGTCCATGGCAAGAACCACCACCGCGACGGATCGCTGGGCGCTTTCGTCGATTGGCTGGACGTGCTGGGCGCCGATGGCGAAGTGCGCCGATGCAGCCGCACCGATGAGCCGGACCTGTTCGCCTGGACGATCGGCGGCATGGGCCTGACCGGCATCGTGCTACGCGCGGCGATTCGGCTGCGCCCGGTGACAAGCGGCTGGATCCGCCAGATCACGCTGCCCGCGCCCGATCTCGATACCGCGATGCGCCTGTTCGAGGAAAACGCCGCCGCGACGTATTCGGTCGCTTGGATCGATTGCCTGGCCGGCGGCAGCGGACTGGGGCGCTCGGCTATCATGCTGGGCGAACATGCCCGCGTCGAAGACCTGCCGGCCCGATTGCGCGATACGCCTTTTCGCATCGCCCCCCGGCGAGCGATGGCGATTCCGTTCGATGCCCCCGCCGGCCTGCTCAACAGTCTGACGGTGAAAGCCTTCAATGCTGCCTATTATCGCCGCCAGGTGATGGCACGCGGCGAAAGGCTGGTCGATTGGGACAGCTATTTCTATCCGCTCGATGCGCTGGCCAACTGGAACCGGATCTATGGCAAGCGCGGTTTCCTGCAATTCCAGTGCGCGCTGCCGCTGGCTTCGGCGCGCGCCGGGCTGACCGCATTGCTGCACAGCATTTCGGCCAGCGGGCAGGGGTCTTTCCTGGCCGTGCTGAAGCGGCTGGGCGGGCCGGCGGGGCCGTTTTCCTTCCCGATGGACGGCTATACCCTGGCGCTCGACTTTCCCGTGTCGCCGCGCACGCTGGCGCTGATGGAGCGCCTTGATGCCATCGTCGTCGATCACGGTGGGCGCTTCTACCTGGCCAAGGACAGCCGCATGAGCGCCCAGACGTTGCGCGCATCCGATCCGCGCGTTCCCGCCTTCGTGGCCATGCGCGACAGGCTGGGCGCCGCCACCACCTTCCAGTCGAGCCAATCGGAAAGACTTCAGCTATGACCGCAGACCCCGTGCTTATCATCGGCGGCAAGTCCGACATCGGGCTGGCGCTGGCGCATCGCTTCGCGGCGGCGGGCCATCCCGTGCAACTGGCCGCGCGCGGCGTTGCCGGCCTGGCCGAGGATCGGTCCGACATCGCCTTGCGCCACGGCGTGGCGGTGACACTGCACGAACTCGATATCCTGGCGACCGATACCTTCCCG
>JADLHU010000192.1 GCA_020848655.1 Novosphingobium sp. | reverse complement strand
GGTTCAATGCCTTGATGGCGGCGGCAGGTCCATCGGGATGGCGCCATACGCCGCCCGAAACGGCGATGAAATCGGCGCCGGCGGCAACGATCGGCGCCGCGTTGTCGGCGGTGATACCGCCGATGGCAACGCAAGGCACGGTCATGAAGGTTGCCCACCACTCCAGGATTTCGAGATCGGCACGGGATTTCGCGTCCTTGGTGCCGGTGGGGTAGAAGGCGCCGAAGGCGACATAGTCGGCGCCAGCCTCGGCGGCACGCTTTGCAAGATCGAGCGAGTCGTGGCAGGTGATGCCGACGATCGCG
Organism: Novosphingobium sp.; assembly: GCA_020848655.1. GTDB lineage: Bacteria > Pseudomonadota > Alphaproteobacteria > Sphingomonadales > Sphingomonadaceae > Novosphingobium. The sequence continues at coordinate 2,768 of JADLHU010000192.1, read as the reverse complement.
TCATTGCCCAGAATGCGGCGCGCATCGGCATAGGTCGCGTCTTCCTGGCCGATATGAACACCGTCGCAGCCCGTTTCGGCGGCAAGATCCGGGCGGTCGTTCAAGATGAAGGCGACATCGCGCTCCTGAACGATTGGGCGCAGCGCAACCGCCGCTCGGCGGATCGCGTCGTCGTCGATCCCCTTCAGGCGCAGCTGGACGCAGGCGACATCACCCGCGTCCAGCGCCTTGGACAATTCCTGGGCAAAGGCCGGCAGCGCCACCGCGGGTGGCGTGATCAGATAAAGCCGGCAGCGGTCCCCGTTCAGGCCTTGCCCTGATAAATCTTGATGATCGTGTCGAGCATCTTGAGCGCATCCGCCTTTGGACGTTGGAAGGTGTTGCGCCCGATGATCGAGCCGGTTCCGCCGCCGTCACGGATGGCGCGGCACTCGGCGTAAAGATCGTCGAGCCCCTTGGTGGTGCCGCCCGAGAATACGACCAGACGGCGGCCGTTGAACACGCTCTGGACGACATGATTGACGCGTTTCGCAAGCGTGCTCGAATCGATCTTGGCGCTCTCATAGGCCTTCTTCGCGTCGCCTTGTTCAAGATCCGCGGTCGGCAGCTTGACCTTGATGATGTGGGCGCCGAGCAGCGCCGCCATGTGGGCCGCGTAAGCGACAATATCCAGCGCCGTTTCGCCGGTTTTCGAGACATCGCCGCCGCGCGGATACGACCACACGACGACCGCAAGGCCGCAGGCTTTCGCTTCCTCGGCCAGCGTGCGCAGATCTTCCATCATGCCGAAGGCACTGTCCGAGCCCGGATAGATGGTGAAGCCTATGGCCGAGCATCCAAGCCTGAGGGCGTCCTGCACCGAGGCGGTCACGGCCTGGGTGGGGGCGGCCTTCTCGCGCGCCAGGCTGTTGGCGCTGTTCATCTTGAGAATGAGCGGGACGGCGCCCGCAAAGCTGGCCGCGCCGGCCTCGATCATGCCAAGCGGTGCCGCATAGGCCGACAGGCCGGCGTCCACGGCGAGTTGGAAATGGTAATGTGGGTCATAGGCGGGCGGATTGGGTGCGAAGCTGCGCGCCGGCCCATGTTCGAAGCCCTGATCGACGGGCAGAATGACAAGCTTGCCCGTGCCGCCCAAGCGGCCCTGCATCAAGATGCGGGCCAGGTTGGCCTTGGTCCCTGGGCAATCGCTTTCATAATTGTCGAGAATCTTGCGTACGCGCTGCGTAATCTTCACGGCCCCGCTCCTGACGATATTGTCGATGCTTGCGCTCTCGCCCCTCAATATCCCACGCCCCGGGTCTTTTCAACGCCGCTTACCCGCAAGGGGCCGCGCCGCCGCCGATCGATCCAGTTCGCGCACACCGTCGCCCGATGCCGTGCGGCAACGCTGTCGAGATCGAGCGCCCGGCGCCACAGGCTTCCGCGCGGCAAAATGCGTATACCCTTTACGGTGGCGATTTCGTTAAGCCGGCGACGGGTGGCGGCGGCGCCGCTGTAAGCGATGGTTTCGACCCCGGCCCGGATCGCGGCCAGAACGGCGCCCGCATCGTCGTCGCAGTCGAGAACGGCCCCGGCCAGCGCCGCGGCATGGCGGCTTCGCGCCCCCTCGATCAGGGCGACGAACCAGGTTGGGCCGGCATAAATGCCGGCGCCCCTGCCGCTCAAAAGCAGGGCCAGGGACTTGGCGGCGGCGGCCGCCGCCAGCGCGTCGATGGCCTGCGCCTCGGAGTGAACGATGAAAATGGAAGGAGATTCTGTCGCCCTTCCCGTGGGTCTTGAGGTCTTGGCGGCCCCGCGCCGGCGGCGACGATGGGCCGGCGGTGTTGCGCGGTCAAGCCGCTTGCCGCCCGGTCGGCCCCGCCGATGGCGGTGTTGATCGTGGCGTTGACGGCCCCGAGACCGGGTGCGTATGGTCTCAAGGCGGAAATCATCATCCTGGGCCACAGGAACCGGCCCCAACACAGGCACATTGCAGCATTTTTTGATATCATGGATATGAAAGGTAGACGGATGGGCCGCCTCGAAGCTGCCGCCGATCGACTGGATAAAGCACTCGCCGACCTCGAGGCGGCGCTTGCCCGTCGTGCGGAGCGCGAGAGCGAATCCTTTGTCGGCCGATTGCAGTCGGATCTGGACCGGCTGCGCGGCGAACATGCCGGGCTGCGCGACACGGCCAATGCCGTTGTCGGGCGGCTCGATATGTTGGCGGAAAGACTGGACGGGCTGCTCGAGACCGAATCGGCGCCGGGCGCGTCGCAAGGAACGCATGGCTGAGGTCGCGGTCAATATAAACGGGCGGAGCTATCGCGTTGCCTGCGACGATGGCGAGGAAGAGCACGTCTCGGCCCTGGCGGAAAAGCTGGCTCGCCATGTTTCCGACCTCGTCGCCGATATCGGACAGGTGGGCGACACGCGGCTTCTGCTGATGGCGGGCCTGATCGTGGCCGATGAACTCGCCGATCTTAGGCTTCAGTTTACCGAACTGAAGACCCATAGCGATGCGATGGCGGCCGAGCGCGATGAAACGACGGAGCGCGTCGAGCGTCTCGCCCGCCGCCTCGAGGCGGTTGCCGCGCGGCTCAAAGGCGCCTAAGTATCGGCTGGGACGGTTTGCTGCACGGTTCGACAGGCCGCTTGTATCCCTGGGGCCATACTCATCCTCGAGGGAGCTGTCACTACCGGGACCCTGGTCTCGGCATATGGCGCCCACCTGCACAGTCAGGCCACAGAGGATCAATGTTCGGTCACCGGCCGAGGCGGCGCCGCCC
>JADLHU010000191.1 GCA_020848655.1 Novosphingobium sp. | reverse complement strand
CGCGAAGGCAAAATGGCCGGCTTCCTCGGCCATGCGCGCATGGAATACGACCTGAAGCAACAGGTCGCCAAGCTCGTCGCGCAAGGCCACCAGGTCATCGCGCGCGATGGCGTCGGCGACTTCGTAGGCTTCCTCGATCGTATAGGGCGCGATCGTCGCGAAGCTTTGCGCGCGATCCCAGTCGCAGCCGGAAACGGGATCGCGCAGCCGCGCCATGATGGCCAGGAGCCGGTCGAGAGGGGGCTTTGGTGCGTCGGTCATCTTAGATTGATAATATATATTATGTTAAATAGCGGCGCCATGCTCACAAGCCCAACCTTGAAAAAAGAAACGCCAGTCCGGCAAACAGGATCGCCCATGCCACGGCCATCGTGGCCTTCTGTTCAAACGTAAGACCTTGTGCCTGAAGCGCGCGGAGGTTCAGCACCAGCCAGCCCAGCGATGCGATCACGGCAACCACGGCGGACGCAGTGATCATGCCACCAGTTCCATCCCGTCGTAGCCCACCAGAATGTGCGCCGGGATTTCGCGGCTGAGCGTGGCGTAGTCCATGCTCTTGTCGAGATGCGTGAGCACGGCCTGGCGGACGCGTGCGGCATCGGCCAGTTCGATGGCCATGCCCAGATGCGCGTGCGTCGGATGGGGTTCGCGGCGCAGGCAATCGATCACCAGCACGTCGCAGCCGTCGAACAGCTCGACCATCTCGCGCGTGATGGCGCTGAAGTCTGTGGCGTATCCTATTGATTTTCCATCCGTTTCAAAACGATACCCCGTCGATTCCGCATGGCCGTGCGGCATCTGGCAACTCGCCACGCTGAAGCCCACGCACATTCGCAGGCGATCGAGGCTGTCGATCTGAACGATGGTCGGATAGCCGTGCTGTCCGGCGAAAACATAGCCGAAGCGCTGACGCAGGCGGCGCACCGTTTCATCGGCCGCATAACCGGGGATCGGCCCGCCCCGGCCATAGCGCAGCGGCCGCAGATCATCGATGCCGTGGACGTGATCGGCATGATCGTGCGTCCAGAACACCGCGTCGAGCCGGTCTATGCGATTGGCGAGCAACTGGCTGCGCAGATCGGGCGATGTGTCGACGAGCAACCGGTCGCCGGCGTCGCTTTCGACCACGATCGACACGCGTGAGCGGCGGTTGCGCGGCTCTTCCGGGTCGCAATCGCCCCAGTCCCCGCCGGCAACGCTGATCCGCGGCACGCCGGTGGATGTGCCACTGCCAAGGACGATCAGCTTCACGCCGCCGCTTTCGTGAACAGACGGAAGAAATTGCGCGTCGTCACCTCCGCCAGCGCTTCGGGCGCCACGGCGCGCAGGCCCGCAACGAAGCGCGCGGTGTCGGCCGTGAACGCCGGCTCGCAGACCTGGCCGCGGTGCGGCACCGGCGCAAGGAACGGCGCGTCGGTTTCCACCAGCAGGCGATCCTCGGGCAGTTCGGCCGCAATGGCCTGCAAGTCCTTGGCATTCTTGAAGGTTACGATGCCCGACAGCGAGATCGTCAACCCCAGGTCGAGCATCTGACGCGCGAACCCAGCCGAAGCCGTGAAGCAGTGGATCAGCGCCGGAAAGGCCCCCTGCTCCGCTTCTTCGGCGATAATCCGGGCGGTATCCTCTTCGGCATCGCGCGTGTGAACGATCAGCGGCAGCCCGGTTTCGCGCGCGACGGCGATGTGCGTGCGGAACAGCGCCTGCTGCGTTGCGCGATCCGAATGGTCGTAGAAATAGTCCAGCCCGGTTTCGCCGATGGCGATAACTTTGGGATGTGCGGCCGCCTCAAGCAGCACCGCCGCCCCGAGATCGGCATGGGCGTCCGCCTCGTGCGGATGGATACCGACGCTGGCCCAGACATGCTCCTCGCGCGCGGCGGTGGCGATGACCTGATCCCATTCGCGCTGGCGGGTGGAGATATTCAGAAAGCCGCCAATTCCTGCCGCGCGTGCGCGATCAAGCACGCCCTGCTGATCTTCGACCAGACCCTTGTATTCGAGGTGGCAGTGCGAATCGATCAGCATCAGGCGGCATCCCCCGCCGGCGGGTCGAGCCGCGGGAAGACTGGGCTGGGGCTGTCCACCCGGATCGCGCCGAGCGCCGGGTCCGTCGCCGCCAGCGCGGCAAGATCGCGCGCGTCCGCTGGAATGCACAACGCATCGAGCATTTTGGTGGAAGCGACCGGAACAATGGGAGAAATCGCCACGGCTAGATCGCGGATGCAGCCGCAGAGCGTGGCCAGAACGCGGCGCATCCGTTCGGGATCGGTCTTGCGCAGCGCCCAGGGGGCCTGCTCGTCGACATATTGGTTGCAGGCGAACACGGCCTGCATCCAGGCTTCAATGCCGACCGAAAACGCCAGACGATCAAACGCTGCCGGCAGTTCCTCGCGGCAAGCGGCCGATACTTTCGCACGGAGCGCGGCGTCGGCCTCGGTGACGGGTGCCTCTGCGGTGAAGCCGCCGTCGCAATTCTTGGCGATGAACGACAGTACGCGCTGCACAAGATTGCCGAAGCTGTTGGCCAGCTCTGCATTGGCCCGCGTTACAATGGCTTCGGGCGAATAGCTGCCATCCTGCCCGAAGGCGACTTCGCGCATAAGGAAATAGCGCAGCGTATCAACGCCATAGCGTTCAGCCAGATCGATCGGATCGGTGACGTTGCCCAGCGATTTCGATTCCTTCTGCCCGCGATTGAGCAGGAAGCCATGGCCGAATACCTGGCCCGGCAACGGCAGGTTCGCGCTCATCAGGAAGGCCGGCCAGTAGACCGCATGAAAACGCACGATATCCTTGCCGATCAGGTGCAGATCGGCCGGCCACCATTTGCGATATGCCTCTGTCTCTTCGGGAAAGCCCAGTCCGGTCAGATAGTTGGTCAGGGCATCGACCCACACGTACATGACGTGGCTGTCGCTGCCGGGAACCTTGACCCCCCAATCGAAGCTGGTGCGCGAGACCGAAAGGTCGCGCAGACCGCCTTCGACGAAGCGCATGAGCTCGTTGCGGCGGCTTTCGGGGCGGATGAAGTCCGGGTTGTCCCGGTAAAGCGCCAGAAGCCTGTCACCATAGGCCGAAAGCCGGAAGAACCAGCTTTCCTCGACCGTCCATTCCACGGGCGTGCCCTGGGGGGAAAGCTTCTCGCCCCCCTCCCCGTCGACAAGTTCGCTGGCGTCGTAATAGGCTTCGTCGCGGATCGAGTACCAGCCTTCGTAGCGATCGAGATAAAGATCGCCATTCGCCGCCATCCGCTGCCACAGCGCCTGCGAGGCAGCGTGATGGCGCGGCTCCGTGGTGCGCAGGAACACGTCATAGCTGACGTTCAGACCATCGCACATATCGATGAAATATTGTGACATTTCATCGGAAAGTTCAGCCGGGGTCTTGCCCAGCTCGCGCGCTTTCTGGGCCATCTTAAGGCCGTGTTCGTCGGTCCCGGTCTGGAAGCGCACGTCGAAGCCCTGCAAGCGCTTGAAACGGGCAATGACATCGGCGGCGATGGCTTCGTAGGCATGGCCGATATGCGGCTTGCCGTTCGGATAGCTGATCGCGGTGGTCAGGTAATAAGGCTCGGCCATGCCGGTGTGCGTTCTTTTCTCGAAAAGGGTCAGGTTGCTGCCTCTCTAGGCATGGCCGCCGAGGCCAGCAACCCGCCAATTTCCATCACCAGCAACCCGGCGTCGAAGTTGAAGGTGGGCGCCTGCGCGGCCAGACGGACGATCGCACCGTGCGCTTCGATGATGCGCAACTGGCGAACACGCGGCGCTTGGCCAAGATCTTCGGCCAGCGTGGCGCGGGCAAGGTCGAGCACCGCGGCGACCCGCTCGCGATCCGGGCGGGCGCCCACTTCGTCGGCCAGCGCGCCGCGCGCCGAGAAATCGCCGTCACCCTCGCGGATGATCCGCTGCATCAGCGTGTGGAGCGGCGCAAGATCCTGCCCGACGAAGGCCAGCGCCGCGCCAGGGGAGCCTTCGGCGGCAGCGATCGCGGCGGCGCGCGTAGCGGCATCGGCCTGCGGCGCCTCTCGCCGCAGGATCGCGTCCATTTCCGCAGGCCCGACCGGCGCGAAGCGCAGCAGGCGGCAGCGGGACCGCACCGTCGCCAGCAAGCGGCCGGGGCGATGCGTGACGAGCAGGAAGGACGTGCCCACGGGCGGCTCTTCCAGGCTCTTCAACAGCGCGTTCACCGCGCCTTTCTCCATGTCGTCGGCCGGATCGATCACGATGGCGCGGCGGCTGCCCAGCGTGGGGCGCGTGGTCAGCCGCTGCTGCATGCGGCGGATCTGGTCTATCGTGATGTTGCGCTTGGTCTGGAAGGGCTTGCCCTCGTCGCGCTTCTTTTCCTCTTCGTCGTTCGACGGCAGGTGATCGAGCACGAGGATATCGGGATGGCTTTCGCCCTCGGGCTGGGGAATGCCGGGTTCGGCCACCAGCGCGCGCGCGGCGGCGCGCGCGAAGGCGCCCTTGCCCAGCCCGCGTGCGCCGGCCAGAATCCAGGCATGGTGCATCCGCTGCGAGCCCAGCGCGGCGCGCCATTCACGCCACGCCTCGTCATGGCCCACCCAGTGCGCTTCGGGAAAGGTCATCGCGTCGGCTCCAGCAGCGGGGCCAGCGCATCCATGATCCGGCCATGGATGGCATCGCGCTCGCCATTGCTGTCAATCCGGGCAAAGCGCGCCGGTTCCGCCTCGGCCAGACGGGCGAATGCGGCGGTGACGCGCGCATGATAGCTGGTTTCCCGCCCGCCGATCCGATCCGATCCATCGGGATCGCGCGCGGCAAGGCGGGCGGCGGCGATTTCCGGCGCGACTTCGAGCAGCAGCGTCAGGTCGGGCAACAGGCCCTGGCTGCCGATGCCGTGGAGCGTGAGAATGTCGGCATCCTCCAGCCCGCCGCCGCCGCCCTGGTAGGCACGGCTCGAATCGAGAAAGCGATCACAGATCACCCATTGGCCGGCCGCCAGCGCGGGGCGGATCAGGCGCTCGACATGGTCCGATCGCGCGGCGGCGAAGAGCAGCGCTTCGGCGCGGGGATGCCATCCCTCCCCCTCGGTAGAGAGCAGCAGCGCGCGGATCGCCTCGGCCCCCGGCGTTCCGCCCGGCTCGCGCGTGGTAACCACATCCAGGTCCTGCCTGCGCAACGCTTCGGCCAGCAGGCGTGACTGGGTGGATTTGCCCGCCCCTTCCCCGCCTTCCAGCGCGATGAACCGGCCCGTCTTCATGCGAACAGCCCGCGCAGGCCGTTGAGCAGCCGCTCGACCGGTCCGGCCCTGGCGACCGACGCACCAGCCAGCAGTGCGACGCGCGCGGGCGGAAGATCATCGACGCGGATTTCGAGGTCCGCCACTTTTGTCCCCTTCGCTACCGGGGCGACGAGCGGTCCCGTGTAGATCAGCTTGAGCGCCAGCCGGGCCTGGCCCGTCGCCGGGACGGCGGCGGCGATCGGCGCGGCGGCGATCAGCGGGACATGGGCGGCCGCTCCATCCTGCACGCGCGCATCGGCAATATGCGCGCCGGCGGCGAACAGCGGCCGGGCGCGCCACTGCGCAAAGCCCCATTCCAGAAAGGCACGCGCGGCGGCGGCGCGCTGGCCTTCGCTTTTCGCCCCGGCGATGACCATGAACAGCCGTCGGTCGTCGCGCCGGGCGCTGCCGAGGAAATTGAACCCGGCCTCGCGCGTGAAGCCGGTCTTGATGCCGTCCGCGCCAGGCACCACGCCCACGGTGGGATCGTGGTTTTCCTGCGTCACGCCGTTCCACGTCAGCCGCTTCTGGCCGAAATAGGCGCGATAGCGATCGGGATGACGCGCGATCAGCGCCTTGCCCAGCGTGGCCAGATCGCGCGCGCTGACATATGTCGCGCCGTTGTCGGGCCAGCCGTTGGGCGTGGCGAAGTGGCTGTGCGTCATGCCCAGGCGCCGCGCTTCGGCATTCATCAGCGCGGCCCAGCCGGCAATCGAGCCGCTATAGCCTTGCGCCAGCGCGGCCGAGGCATCGTTGGCAGATACGGTGGTGATGGCGTGGAGCAGCATGTTGGCCGAAATCCGCGTGCCGGCGGCAAGGCGCAGGCCGCTGCCGCGCCCGCCCCACTGGCGCGCCGTTTCCGGGCTGATGGTGAACACCCGCGCGGGCGAAAGCCGCCCCGCCGCCATTTCCTCGAACGCGACATAGGCGGTCATCACCTTGGTCATGGAGGCGGGGACAAAGCTGAGATCGGGCTGGCGGGCATAGAGCACCTGCCCCGATCCCGAATCGACCATAAGCGCGACGGGAATCCCCGCCAGTTCCACCGGCGGCGCGGGCGCACGCGCCTGCGTGGCGGACACGGGCGCGAAGGCCGCTGCGAGAATGGCTGCGCCAAGGACGCGATGAATTGCTTTCACGGTGACGCCGCTTCCCTCGCGCTGGTCGGGTTTCACCCCGCGCGCACGAAAGCGCCGGCACCGAGGCCGGCGATCAGTTGGCGCGCTGGATTCTCGCGTCCCTATACCCCGCCCCCCTGGCCCTGACCAGCGCGGCATCGGCGTCCGCCCGCGTACCATAGGGGCCAAGCCGGATCGGCCACATGCGGCCCGCCTGGCCAACATGCGCGCCCAGTTTGCCGGCGGCTGCCTCGGCCCGCTCCCTGCTTGAGAACGTGGCGATCTGCACGACGAACGAACCCGTTGCCGGCACGCGATGCGCGGCGGGTGCCGGCTTGGGCGCTTCAGGCGGTTTCGGTGCGGGGGGAGGAGATGGCGTGGCCGTTGGCGCGGGCGCAGGCGTGGCCGTTGGCGCAGGCGTAGGCGCTGAAGAAGGCACTGGCGTGGGGACCGGACGCCGCGTGGGCGAAGGCTTGGCCGGGCGCGCGGCGGCCGGCTTTGCGGCCGGGGATGGCAAGGCCACCGGTTCCGCCGGGGCCGGCGGCGCGACGAGCGCGGGATCGAGCTTGCGCAGCAGCGCCGTCAGCAGGCCCTTGGGCGTGTCCATGCGTTCGGGAACGCGCTGTCCTGTGCGCAGCAGCGCACGCTCCTGCTCGGGCGGATTGACCCGGCGCACGCGCACCGGTGCCTTGGCCTTGTCGGCCACGCCCAATTGCGCCGCCGCGCCCGGCGACAGTTCGATCAACCGGTCGTTGCTCATCGGTCCGCGCCGTTCGACGCGCACGAGAATCGTCCGTCCGCTGTCGAGCGAGGTGACTTCCGCATAGCTTGGCAGGGGCAGCGTTTTGTGCGCGATCGAAACCGCAGCGCCGCCCTCGGCGCCGATCGCGGCATAGCCCACGGCATCATAATTCAGCCGGTCTTCGGGCGCATAATTCACGCCGTCGATGACGAAAGGCGCACCGATGACCACCGGATAGTCGGCGGCGGGGCCGGTAATCGGTGCGACCGGAAGCGATGCGGGGGCGCTTGTGCCCCCGCCCCCACAACCGGCAATCAGAACGAGTGCCGCAAGCGGCAAGGCATGGTTAACGGGCAATCTCATCTGCAAGCAACCCCACGGACAGCGCGTAGTAGTTCGAGCAATTGTATTGCAGGATGACCTTATAATTCCCGGTTAACAGGTAGGATGGCGCCGCCGGGCCATCGGGCTGGAACAGCGTCGCCAGCGTGCCGTCGGCGATCGGGGCCAGCGGTTGCACGCCCATGGCGCGCCATTCCGCCACCGTTTTCCAGCCAGTAGGCCGCGCATGGACCGCCGCGCATCCGGGCGAAACCAGCCGGTTCGGCACGCTTGCCGCCGCCGAACCGGCGGGCACCACGGCGCGCACGCCCCACGGCTCGCCCTTGCGCCAGCCGGCATCGCGAAAATAGTTGGCAATGGACGCGAGCGTATCGGCGCGGCTGTTCCAGATGTCGCTGTCGCCATCGCCGTCGCCATCGGCGGCCAGCCGCAAATAGACGCTCGGCAGGAACTGCGGATTGCCGAAGGCCCCGGCCCAACTGCCCTTCAATCGCTCACGCGGGACGCCGCGATCCACCATTTTCAGAAGCGCGATGAACTCGTTGGCGAAAAGATCGCGGCGCCGCCCCTCGAAAGCCAGCGTCGCCAGCGAGCGCGCCAGATCGAAATCGCCGGTATAGCCGCCATAATGCGTCTCGTGGCCCCAGATCGCCAGCAGGATCGGGCCGGGCACGCCATAGGCCCGCTCGATCGCCGGCATGATCGCGCCGACTTGCGCCTGCATCGTGCGGCCGCCGTTGATGCGCGGCGCATCGACGTGGGTGCGGCGATAGGGTTCGAACGGCGCTGGCGTGGCGCGGGTGCTGCTGCCCGGCTGCGCGCGATCGAGCGCGATGACGCGCGCGTTGAACGTCAGCCCGGAGGTGACTCGCGCGATCGTCGCCTCGCTCACCCCTTCGCTGCGCGCGCGCGCCGACAGCAATTGCAGATAGCCCTGGAACCCCGCTTCCTCGCTCTCCGCGCGCGATGACTGCGCGGAAACCTGCGCCCCAAGCGGGACAATCAACGCGGCGGCCAGGCCAGCCAGCGCAACGGAACGATAACGACGCCAGGAACTCATCGTGTGGACTCTTGCACAGCCGCCAGACGAAGGGAATGCCCACAGTCGCGCCTGCGCCCCATTTCACCTCCCAATTTGCCCGTGCCTACGCTGCGTTCCCGATTGCACGCCGCGCTATTTGCGCTATGCGGCTTGCCGGACGGACAGGTGGCCGAGTGGTTTAAGGCAGCGGTCTTGAAAACCGCCGTGGGTGCAAGCTCACCGTGGGTTCGAATCCCACCCTGTCCGCCATATATCATTGAATTTATTTGATAATCCCCAGAAGTTCTGCCGATTCCCTCAAAGGAACCCCTAATAGCGGAACGGCTGCGACCGCATTGCGGTGAACACAGCCGAACATTCACGCTATGCCGCATCACGAATGATAAAAGCCCTTTCGGCCGCGGTCTTCGCATCACGTAGCGCTTTCACCTTGGAGGGCGAGGCACCGACCGCCCTTTCGACTTCCTTGAACAGGAGTCGGCCCCGGTCTTCGATCAGGTCCTTTGCGGCCGTTAGGACAGCCAGGCGCTTTGCTTTGTCCGGTGAGCTTTGCCGGCGGTAAAGCCGAGTAAGAACGTCCTGCATTTCACCGTTGATGCCAGAGAGAAAGGGGACGGTTCCTAGGACTGCCATGGCGGTCACTTCGTCGCCGGCTTCGATCGCATGAGTTATAAAGTCCAAGCGTTCGGTCGACTTCATGGCCTTCACATGCGCGCGAATCTCGGCCGAGATGGGATTTGCTGCGTTTGACGATACCGGCTCCGAAAGCTCTTTTTCCAAGTTGTCGATGCCCGCAGCCAGCCCATGGCGGGCAGCGTCAAACGCCTGAGTGATCTGGGTCAATCGCTTGCTTGCATAATCATCCGTCGCAAGGATCTGCTGCGCTACGTTCCACGTGGGATTGGTCTTTGCGGACGTACGAGCGTCATGGATGGCGATCAAGTTACTATAGGCCACGTTGAACGCCGTAAGCGTAGGGGCCAGTTCGCTAGCTGTGTCGTCGCCGTAACCTTCGATGGCCGTGACGTTCTCAGGATGGAGCGAGGGTGTGATGCGGGTGTCCACATTTTGCATGGTGATTATCCTTCTCGGGTCAGGTCGTTGGAATAGGTGCAGCAGAGGATCAGCGGCAGGCCGGTGCGAGGAACGCCCATGCTGGCCCGTGCCGTGAGGTCGTCGAGCGTCTCGCCGGGAAGGCGAACAACAGTTTCACCGTTTGGCTGACTAAGGCCGATCACATCGGCGGTGGTGGCGGCTCTGAGGCCAATCAAGACGGGTGCAGGATCAGCACAGTCAGAAGCGCTGCGGTCTTCCAGACGCGCGAGGCGTTTGCGGAGGGTCATCGGGCGAGGGTCCACGTACCATCGGCGTTTTTTCCGCCAGTGTATTTCGCCGGCTTGCTATATCGCCTTTGGTAAACTGGCTCACCGGCTGCGGTGACAGTCACCTGCACCAACTCGAACTCGCCCAGGTCACCGGGTTCATAGATGTAGGGCATGGGGTCAGGTATCCGCTCGGTCATTGCACTTGCTCCACATGTCGAGCGCACCCGTAGACCGATGGTAGCGGCCAGGTGTTCGGAAGGGTCTCGGGCAAATAGTCCTTGCCCAGCCGCTGGCGCAGGGCGTCGGGATATTCGAAGAACAGCACGTGGTGACGGGCGAGCGGCTGGGTTGCCTTCGCGCGCTCCACCATCGCCGTCAGTGTTTCGCCATCGGCGCGGGT
>JADLHU010000190.1 GCA_020848655.1 Novosphingobium sp. | reverse complement strand
GCCAGCAGCGCGCCCAGCATCGGGCCGGCGCCGCCGAACGGCAGCAGGCAGAAGTCGCGCGCATCCACGCCCTGGCGCGCGGCCAGTTTCGAGACCTCGCGATACATGCCGCTGATCGCCACCTGGATGATGGCCTCGGCCGCACTTTCGCGGTCGCGACCGAGGGCGGCGGCGATCGCATCGACCGCCTTCTCGGCGAGCGCACGATTCACCGAGACGCTGTCGTAGCCCAGCGCCGCGTGGCCGATGCAGCCCAGCACGCACATCGCGTCGGTCACCGTCGCGCGCACGCCGCCGCGGCCGTAGCAGGCCGGCCCAGGGGTGGAGCCGGCGCTTTCCGGCCCGACGGTCAGCCGCCCCAGCGCATCGACCGCGGCCAGCGAACCGCCGCCGCCGCCGACGGACGGCACCGCGACGGTCGGGATATAGACGGGGAAGTCGCCCACATACTCGCCGCTGCCATAGCCGGGCGCGCCGCCCTCGATCACCGCGACGTCGGCGCTGGTGCCGCCGATATCCAGGCTCATTGCCTGCGCGATGCCGGCCTGGCGGGCAACGAAGGCAGCGCCCATCGCGCCGGCCGCGGTGCCGGACAGCAGCATCTCCACGCAGCGGGTCTTGCCCAGTTCCGCGCGCATCACGCCGCCGTTCGACTTGGGGACCATCGGCTCGGCGGCGACGCCGGCCTTGGCGAGTGCGGCCTGCAGCGAGCCGAGGTAGTGCGCGACCCTGGGCTGGGCGTGGCCGTGCACCGAGGCGGTGACGGTGCGCTCGTATTCGCGGATGATCGGCCACACGTCGGCCGAGCAGTAGGCGGGCAGGTCGGGTGCGACGCGCGCGATGATCGCCTTGGCGGCGTGCTCGTGCACCGGGTTGCGGTAGCTGTGCAGCAGCGCCACCAGGATGCCCTCCGCACCGCGGGCGCGGGCGGCGGCGACGGCGGCCTCGACGCTGGCGGGATCCAGCGGCTCGGCCTCGCTGCCGTCGGCCAGCAGGCGGCCGTCGATCTCGAACACCAGCGCGCGGGGCACCAGCGGCGTCGGGCGGCGCGACAGCAGGTCGTAGGGGTCGGGCGTCTTCAGCCGCGCCAGTTCCAGCACGTCGCGGAAGTTGCGCGTGGTGAACAGCGCGAGCCTGATGCCCTTGCGCTGGATCACCGCATTCACGCCCACCGTGGTGCCGTGCGTGAACCAGCTGATGTCGCCAGGGGCGATGCCGAAGCGCTGCTGCACGCCGGCAAGGCCGGAAAGCACTTCCTCGCCCGGGGTGTCGGGGGTGGAAAGGACCTTCAGCGTGGAAACTGCGCCCGACGCTTCGTCCAGAACCGCGAAGTCGGCGAAGGTGCCGCCGATATCCACGCCAACGCGAAAGCCCATCTAGCTCATATCTCCCACTGGAATCCGTCGATGGTGATGTCCTGGCCGGTGATGAAGCAGGGTTCGACCGTTGCCAGGAAGGCGACCAGTTCGCCCACGTCGGCCGGCTTGCCGACCCGCTTCAGCGCGATCTTCTTCGCCAGTTCCGGCCCGCGCGCTTTCGTCAGGCTGTTGCCGAGCTCGGTTTCGATGATGCCGGGGCAGACGCAGTTTATGGCGATTTCCGGCCCCAGTTCCTTGGCCAGCGCCCTGGTCATGCCGACGATGCCGGCCTTGGCCGCGGCATAGGAGAATTTCGAGACCGCGCTGGTGACGCCACCGGTGTGCGCATTCAAGGACGACATCGAGACGATGCGCCCGCCGCCGCCCTGCTGCATCAGCGGTACGCAGGCCTGGATGTAGTTGAAGCAGGATTTCAGGTTCACTGCGATGGTGCGGTCGAAGGCTTCCTCGGTGATTTCCAGGATGCCCGTTGGATTGCCGCGGCCGGCGTTGTTCACCAGCACGTCAAGCCTGCCGAATTTCCGGCTGACGGACTCGGCGATCTCCTTTGCGCGCGCGTGGTCGGCGACGTCGGCTTCCTCGATCATGGTGGCGCGGCCCAGGGCCTGCAATTCGGCCGCCGTGCGCTCCATTTCCGGGCGCAGCAGGTCGACCAGGACGATATCCAGGCCGCGCGCGGCAAGGGCAAGGGCGCAGCCGCGGCCGATGCCGCGCGCGCCGCCGGTGACAAGAGCCACCCTGGCAGGATGCGTCATGGACCGAACGCTAGGCGCCGCTGCGCCATCCGGCAACCGCCCCACCGGCGCATCGGTGGCGGCTTGACGTGTCGGCACGCGGTTAGCAGCATCACCCGACAAACGGCAGGCAAGGAGGCCAGGCAATGGACAAGCACGACATCGCGACGGCGCCGGGGCGGCGCACGTTGCTGAAGGCGGGGCTGAAGGCCGGCGTGGCCGGGGCCGCGGCCGGCGCGCTGGGGCTGCCGCAGCCGGCGAGCGCGCAGCGGGGCGGCGGGCGCATGGTGTTCGCGAACGGCAGCCCGTTCGACACGATGGACCCGCACAAGACCTTCGATGTCGGCCGTGTCGCCTATCGCCTCAATATGTACGACGGCCTGCTGCGCTGGCTGGACAACCCGCCGAAGCTGGAACCCTGGCTGGCCGAGAGTTTCACGGTCAGCGAGGATGGGCTGCGCTACACCTTCAAGCTGCGCTCCGGCGTGAAGTTCCACGACGGTGCCGAACTGACCTCGGCCGACGTCGTCTATTCGATGGAGCGCATCCTGGCGCTGAAGCAGGGTGCCTATGGCCTGTTCGCACCGCTGGTCGATCCCGGCAGTACCAAGGCGCCGGACAAGCTCACGGTCCAGTTCAACCTCAAGACCGCATCCGCCATCTTCGCGGCCTGCATGCATGACCTTTATGTCGTCAACAGCGCGTTGGTGAAGCGGAACGAGAAGTCGGGCGACTGGGGCGAGGCGTGGCTGGCGACCAACGACGCGGGCTCGGGCTCGTTCGTCCTCAGCCGCTTCGATCCGGCCCGCGGGTTCCTCGCGCGCCGCTTCGACCAGCATTTCATGGGCCCCGCAGGCGTGGCCGAGATCGACTTCCGCTACGTGGCGGAGGTGAACAGCCGCGTGCTGGGCCTGATCCGCGGCGACTTCCAGGGCACCGATCCCTACATGCCCATCGACCAGATCAAGCGGCTGCAGGCCGACCCCAACATGAACGTCATGGACGCGGAATCGACGCGCCTGTTCTATGCGGCCATCCATAATACAAGGCACCCGACCAGCGACGTGAACTTCCGCAAGGCGATCTGCCACGCCTTCGACTATGATGGCTGGATCAACAACATCCTGGGCGGGTCGGTCGTGCGCAACACCCAGGTCATCCCGAACCCGATGTGGGGGGCGCCGAAGGGCTGGGCCGGCTATGACTATGATCTGGAGAAGGCGAAGATGTACCTGTCGCGCGTGGAGATGCCGCAGCGGGAGATCGTGGTTTCCGGCCTGGTCGGCTACGAGCAGTCGATGCAGGGTGCCGCGCTGTTGCAGAACGGCCTCAATCGCATCGGCGTGCAGACCCGCCTGATGAACGAGCCGCACCCGGTCGCCAGCCAGCGCTATCGCGACCCCGAGCAGATGTTCGACATCCACTTCCTGTGGCGCAGCACCTATTACGCCGATCCCTACAACTGGGCGGGCGAGCTTTTGGCCAGCAACCGGCGCGGCACGGGCAACGTGAGCTTCTACTCCAACCCGGTGATCGACAAGCTGCTGGACG
>JADLHU010000189.1 GCA_020848655.1 Novosphingobium sp. | reverse complement strand
CTTGCCCAGCGTGCCTTCGATGATGGTGATGCGGTGCGCGGCTTCATCGCGCTCCGAAATGCCGCCGCCGCGCGGGCCATACATGCCCACGGCGTGGACTTCATCGATATAGGTCAGCGCGTTGTACTTGTCCGCCAGATCGCAGATGTCGTGGATGGGGGCGACATCGCCGTCCATCGAATAGACGCTTTCGAACGCGATCAGCTTGGGCGTTTCGGGATCGGTTTCGGCGAGAAGCTGTTCCAGATGCTCCAGGTCGTTGTGGCGGAACACCTTCTTTTCGCAGCCCGAATTGCGGATGCCCGCGATCATGCTGGCGTGGTTCAGTTCGTCCGAGAAGATCACGCAGCCCGGCAGGATGCGGGCAAGGGTGGAAAGCGTGGCGTCGTTCGAGACATAGCCCGAGGTGAACAGCAGCGCGCCGTCCTTGCCGTGCAGGTCCGCCAGTTCGCGTTCCAGATCGACGTGGTAGTGCGTGTTGCCGCCGATGTTGCGCGTGCCGCCCGAACCGGCGCCGACATCGTGCAGCGCTTCTTCCATGGCGGCGATCACCTTGGGGTGCTGCCCCATGGCCAGGTAATCGTTCGAACACCACACCGTGATCGGCTTGGGCCCGTTGTGCCCGGCAAAGCAGCGCGCATTGGGGAAGGCGCCTTTGTTGCGCAGGATGTCGATGAACACCCGGTAACGGCCTTCGGAATGCAGACGGTCGATCGCCTGGTCGAAAATCTTGTCGTAGTTCACGCGGTCCGTCCCTGCGCCATTCCGATTATCCCACCGGCGAATGCCGCAGCCATTACCCGAACCGCGATCGATTTGCCAGCGCCCTCATCGTTGTTTGATCAGAGAATATCCATACGGGTTAATCCGTATCGGGCAAGCGCCGGGGCCAGCGCCCGCACGTCCGGCCCGTCGCGCGTGAACAGCGCGAAGTCGGGCTGGATGCGCCGGAATTGCTGGCCCTGGGTCAGGTACGCGATGCGCCGCGCGATGCCTTGCGCCCCATCGACGAAGCGCACTTCGGGTGCCGATGCGCCGCAGGATGCGAAGGCCTTGGACAATTTGTCCACCACCAGCGGGAAGTGCGTGCAGGCGAGGACCACCGTATCGATCGCTTCGCCCCCCGGCTGGCCGCGCAGCCCCTGCACCGCGCGGGCATAGACGGCGGGATCGACCGCTTCGCCGCGCAAGGCCGCCTCGGCGGCGGAGACGAGTTCGGGCGCGGCGAAGCGCAGCAGGCGCTTGCCGGCGGCGAATTCCTGTTCCAGCCGGTCGACATAGCCCTGCCGGATCGTCGCCTCGGTGCCGAGCAGCCCGATCACGCCGCTCTGCGTGATCGCGGCGGCGGGCTTGATCGCGGGCACGGTGCCGACGATCGGCACTTCCAGCACCTCGCGCACCATGCCCAGCGCGATGGTGGAAGCGGTGTTGCAGGCGATGCAGACCAGGCGCGGGCGGAACCGCTCGGTCATCCGCCCGAGCAGCCCGGCGACGCGCGCCGCGATCTGCGCCTCGGTCTTGGTGCCATAAGGCAGGCCGGCGTTGTCCGCCGCGTAGATCACCGGTGCTTGTGGCAGCACCTTGCGCAGTTCGGCCAGCACCGACAGCCCGCCGACGCCGGAATCGAACAGCAGGATGGGTGCCGATGGATCGACCGGGTCTGCCACGTGCTCTTGTACCGCCTTTTGCCGCGAATAGGTGCTCGTCTAACCGCGGTAGGTGCTCTTCTAACCACGATGGAGCAAAAAAGAAGGGCGTGGCGCGTGATATGCGCCGGTCAGGCTTCGACAAGCCGCGCGGCCGTGTTTAAGGCGATGGGCATGGATTGGGTCTTTGCCCTGGCGCTGGGTTACGCGCTTGGATCAGTGCCGTTCGGCCTCATTCTCACCCGGTTGACCGGGGCGGGCGACCTGCGCGCGATCGGATCGGGCAACATCGGCGCGACCAACGTGTTGCGCACCGGCCGCAAGGGGCTGGCCGCCGCCACGCTGCTGCTGGACCTGGGCAAGGGGCTGGCGGCCGTGCTGCTGGCCTGGCGGCTCGTGCCGGGCGCGGTGGAAGCGGCGGCGCTGGGCGCGATCCTGGGCCATTGCTTCCCGGTCTGGCTGGGTTTTCGCGGCGGTAAGGGCGTGGCGACGCTGATGGGCGTTTCGCTCGGCCTCGGCTGGCCGATCGGGCTGGCTTATGCCGTGGCCTGGCTGGGCTTGCTGGCGGGCTTGCGGATTTCGTCGCTGGCCGGGATGACGGCGGCGGTGGTCGCGCCGCTGGCCGCGCTGGCCACGGGGCACGAACGCTTCGTCCCGGTGCTGGCGCTGCTGGCGCTGCTGGTGCTGTGGCTGCACCGCGCCAACATCGCCCGCCTGCGCGCTGGGACCGAACCGCGCGTGGGGCGCGGCAAACAGCCGTGACGCTGACTCGCGACGAGGCTTTCGCGCGCATCCGCCTGCTGCGCTCTCCTAATATCGGTCCCGTCACCTATGCGCAGTTGCTGCGGCGCTTCGGCACCGCGGCGGCGGCGCTGGCGGCCTTGCCCGATATGGCGGCGCGCGGCGGCGCACCCTATCGCCCCGCGCCGGAAGATCGCATCGCGAATGAGATCGCGGCGGTGAAGCGCGTCGGCGCGCGGTACCTGTTTCACGATTCGCCCGATTATCCGGCGCTGCTGGCGCAGACGGATGGCGCACCGCCGATCCTGACGGTGCGCGGCGATGCGGGCGTGGCGGCACGGCCGGCGGTGGCGATCGTGGGCGCGCGCAATGCCTCGGCGGCGGCGGTGAAGCTGGCGCGCGATTTCGCGCTGGCCCTGGCCGAAGCGGGGCTGGTCGTGGTGTCCGGGCTGGCGCGCGGCATCGACGGCGCGGCGCATCGTGGTGCGCTGGCCGCCGGATCGGGCGGTGGCGGCACCGTGGGCGTGATCGCCAGCGGCATCGACATCGCCTATCCGCCCGAGCACCGCGATCTTCAGGAGGACATCGCCACGCATGGCCTGCTGATCGCCGAACAACCGCCGGGCACCGAGCCGCTGGCCCGCCATTTCCCCTCGCGCAACCGGATCATCGCCGGGCTGGCGGCGGGCACGCTGGTGGTGGAAGCCGCGCCCAGATCGGGTTCGCTCATCACCGCGCGGCTGGCCGGGGAGCATGGTCGCGAGGTCATGGCGATTCCCGGTTCGCCGCTCGATTCGCGCGCGCACGGCTGCAACCAGTTGATCCGCGACGGTGCGGTGCTGGTGCAATCGGCGGAAGACGTGATCGAACTGCTGGCGGGCTTTGCCGGTACGCCGCGATCCACCTTCCGCGAAGCCGCGCCGGTGCCGGCGGTGATCGCGCAGCCCGATGCGGACCCGGCAGACATCGCCGCGCTGCTGACCACCGCGCCCGTGGCGGTGGACGAACTGATCCGCCAGTCGGGCGAAAGCGCGGCGGCGGTGCAGTTGGCGCTGCTCGAACTGGAAATCGCCGGGCGGCTGCTGCGTCATGCCGGCGGGCGGGTTTCGCTGATGGCTTGACGCGGCCCGTCAGCAGTCCCCACTCTCGCGCGTGTACGTATGTGCGTAAGGAATCGTTCGGCCCCCATGCAGCTTGTCATTGTTGAATCGCCCGCCAAGGCGAAGACCATCGAGAAATATCTCGGCAAGGATTACAAAGTCCTCGCCTCTTACGGTCATGTCCGCGATCTGCCCGCGAAGGACGGGTCCGTCCGCCCGGACGAGGACTTCGCGATGGACTGGGAGCTGTATGGCGACAAGCAGAAGCAGGTCAAAGCCATCGCCGACGCCGCCAAGGGGGCCGATCGCCTGATCCTCGCCACCGACCCTGATCGCGAGGGCGAGGCGATAAGCTGGCACGTGCGCGAATTGCTGGCAAAGCGCCGCGTCCTGCCCAAGGACGTCCAGCGCGTGACCTTCAACGCCATCACCAAGGATACGGTGACCCAGGCGATGCAGCACCCGCGCGAGCTGGACCAGGATCTGATCGACGCCTACCTGGCCCGCCGCGCGCTGGATTACCTGTTCGGCTTCACGCTTTCGCCGGTGCTGTGGCGCAAGCTGCCCGGCGCCAAGAGCGCGGGCCGCGTGCAATCGGTGGCGCTGCGCCTGATCGTCGAGCGCGACCGTGAGATCGAGGCGTTTCGCCCGCAGGAATACTGGTCGGTCGTCGCTCGCATGGAGCAGGGCGGCACCGAGTTTCCGGCGCGGCTGGTGAAGTTCGAAGGGCAGAAGCTCGAAAAGCTGAGCCTGGGCGAGGAAGGCATTGCCCTGCGCGCCAAGGCGGCGGTGGAATCGGGCGCCTTTCGCGTGGAGGATGTGGAAACGAAGCCGCAGCGGCGCAATCCGCAGCCGCCGTTCACCACGTCCACGCTGCAACAGGAAGCCGCGCGCAAGCTGGGCTTTTCCGCCAGCCACACGATGCGCGTGGCGCAGTCGCTCTATGAAGCGGGCGCGATCACCTACATGCGTACCGATGGCGTGCAGATGGACCCTTCGGCCATTTCCGCCGCGCGCGCTGCGATCACCGATCGCTATTCGGGCCATTACCTGCCCGAAAAGCCGCGCCACTACGAAACCAAGGCCAAGAATGCGCAGGAAGCGCACGAAGCCATTCGTCCGACCGAATTTACCCGCGACCGTTTCGGCAGCGGCGACGAGGCGCGGCTTTACGAACTGGTGTGGAAGCGCGCGCTGGCCAGCCAGATGGCTTCGGCCAGCCTGGAACGCACCACCGTGACACTGCGCGACGGCACCGGCAGCCACGAACTGCGCGCCACCGGCCAGGTGGTGAAGTTTCCCGGCTTCCTTGCCGTCTACGAGGAAGGCCGCGATCACAAGGCCGATGCTCCGGGCGCTG
>JADLHU010000188.1 GCA_020848655.1 Novosphingobium sp. | reverse complement strand
TGATCCACCCGACTTCGGCCGTTTGCGCGACGACAGACACCGCTCGGGGCGAAAAACGCTTGCCCAGCGAGCAAAATCAGGCGATCTTGAAGTCAAGCGGCAGGCCACTTGGGGAATGTCGGCTGAACAGGCACTCACGAGAATGGGAAGAGAATGAGCGAGACGGGTGGGAAGGCGCGGTTGCGCTATGCGGTGATTGGTGCGGGAATGTCGGGCGTGATGGCGGCGATCAAGCTGCTGCAGCGCGGCGATGCCGACTTCGCAGTGTTCGAGAAAGGCGCGGAACTGGGCGGGACATGGCGCGATAACCGTTACCCGGGCCTGACCTGCGACACACCGTCGCACGCCTACAGCTACAGCTTTGCCCTGAACCCCGACTGGAGCGCCTACTACGCCACCGGGCCGGAGATCCACGCCTACTTCAAGGGCGTGGCCGAACGCTTCGGGGTGGTGCCCTACATCCGCTTCAATAGCGAAGTCACCTCGTGCACTTTCGACGATGCGACGAGGACATGGACCCTCGGCATCGTCGATGGCTCGACCTACGAGGCAGACGTGGTGATCGTTGCCACGGGCGTGCTGCACCATCCGAAGATGCCGGACCTGCCGGGGCTCGATACGTTCAAGGGCAAGGCGTTCCATTCGGCGCGCTGGGATGACAGCGCCGTGCTCGACGGCGCGCGCGTCGGCGTGATCGGTTGCGGGTCGACCGGGATCCAGATCGTCAACGCGCTGAGCAGCCGTGCGGCGAAGCTGGTGCACTTCCAGCGTTCGCCGCAGTGGATCATGCCGGTGGTCCAGTTCGAATATACCGCCGAACAGCGCGCCGCCTTCGCCGCCGATCCTTCGCTGATCGAGGCGATCCGCAATGACCCGCAATACTGGGAGGCGGTCTATCGCTTCACCGAGGGCGTGACCGACTTCACCAGCCCGCAGATGCACGAGATCGAGGAGCTGTGCCGCCAGAACCTGGAGCAGAGCGTGCGCGATCCGGAATTGCGCGAAAAGCTGCGGCCCGATTATCACGCCGCGTGCAAGCGCCTGATCTATTCGTGGGAGTACTACGAGTGCGTGCAGCGCCCCGGCGTTTCCGTCGAAGTGGGTGCGATCGAGCGGATCGTGCCGGAGGGCGTGCTGATGAAGGACGGCACCTTGCACGAACTTGACGTGCTGGTGCTGGCAACCGGCTTCCGCGCCGACAGCTTCATCCGCCCGGCGGTGGTGACCGGGCGCGGCGGGCGCTCGCTCGACGAATTCTGGGCGACCCGGCCGACTGCGCACTATGCGATCGCGATGCCCGATTTCCCGAACTTCTTCATGCTCAACGGCCCCGGCGCGCCGGTCGGCAACTTCCCGCTGATCGACATCGCCGAGCGGCAGTGGGAATACATCGAGCAACTGCTCGAACCGGTGCGGCGGGGCGAAGCGCGTACGGTGGAACCGCTGGAACCGGCCTATCAGGCGTATGAGGCGCGGCGCATCGCGGCAGCGAAAAAGACGATCTTCGGATCGGGCTGCACTAGCTGGTATCTCGACAAGACCGGCATTCCCGCGACCTGGCCGTGGGGCTATCACGACTTCGCCAATGCCATGGCCAAGCCGGTGGCCGAAGAGTTCGCGTTCGCGGCCTGACCCAATGGAGACGACCAAGCCGGAGGTGCCTGCCGAGGTCGAGCAGGCGATTGCCACGCTGATCCGCTGGGCGGGGGACGACCCCGCCCGAGAAGGCCTGCTCGATACGCCCCGGCGCGTGGCGCGGGCGTGGCGGGAGTATTGCCAGGGCTATGCCGAGGACCCGGCCTCGCACCTTTCGCGCCAGTTCGAGGAAGTGGGCGGGTACAACGAGCTGGTGCTGCTCAAGGACATCCCGTTCCAGAGCCACTGCGAGCACCACATGGCTCCGATCATCGGCAAGGCCGCCATTGCCTATCTGCCGCGCGACAAGGTGGTGGGCATCTCGAAGCTCGCCCGCGTGCTCCATGCCTATGCGCGGCGGCTGCAGATCCAGGAGCGGCTGACCGCACAAGTGGCGCAGTGCATCTGGGACAACCTGCGTCCGCACGGCGTGGCTGTCGTAATCGAGGCGCAGCACGGCTGCATGACCGGGCGCGGCGTGCGCACGCCGGGCGTGGGCATGGTGACGAGCCGGATGATGGGCACGTTCCTCGAGGACAACCGCAGCCGCAAGGAAGTGCTGAGCCTGATGGGCTATTGAGGGCGGCTTGCTGGTCATCCATATTCGGACTACATTCGGACCGAATATGGATGGAGCCGCGTCATGGGTCTTGAAAGCCGCATCAAGCCGATCAGCTACCTGAAAGCCAACGCCGCCGAAGTGCTGCGCGAACTGAATGAAGGCGCCGAGCCGCTGGTCATAACCCAGAATGGCGAGGCCAAGGCCGTGCTGCAGGATGCGGCAAGCTATTACCAGATGCAGGAGACAATGGCGCTGCTCAAGCTGCTGGCGCTGGCGAAGGAGAATATCGCGGCGGGGAAGGTCAAGACCGTCGAGGGACTGGCCGACCGTATCCGCGCCCGTGCCGCTGAAGAAACCCGCTTTGTCGAATGACGGGGACCTATCGCGTCGAAATTGAAGACGAGGCGGAAAACGATCTGTTCGAAATCTATCGGCGCCGCCTTGCGCAGCGCGGACCCGATGGGCCAGACGGCGCCGAGGCGCTGCTGGATTCGATGATGCAACTCATCGACAGCCTTGCCCACTATCCTGAGCGCGGTCCGGTGCCGGTGGAATTACTGGAACTGCGCGGAAGTCCGTGGCGGCAGGTTTCACATTCGCCATATCGCATCATCTACGAGTTGGGGGACGGAGTGGTGACGATCGCGCTGGTCGCAGATGCGCGACGAGACTTCTCGACCCTGTTCCAACGCCGCCTGCTCGCCTTGAAGCGCTGAGCCACCGCTAACCCGCCAGCGCGGCCTTGTCGCGTTCGAACGAGCGCATTGCGCGCAGGGCGGCCCAGACGCCGATGTAACCGGTGGGGATGGCGACCGACAGGCCAATGCGCAGGCCATGAGGACCGGCTCCCGCGATCCAGTCCGAAAGTTGTCCGGCCAGAACCGGGCCGAGTACGTTGGCGAACATGCTGGAGATCAGCAGGACCAGTGCGGTGCCGGTGGCGCGGTGGCTGTTGGGCAGGATGTACTGCAGGCCGGCAAGCACGCCGACCGACCAACCGCCGCCGAGCAGGCCCGAAGGCACCGCGAGCAGCCGGGCCACGGTCAGGCTGTCGCTCCAGGTGACGAGCAGGATGGTGGTCGTTGCGCCGCCGAGCGCCAGCGCGGTGAGGCGGAGCTGAACGGTGGCATCGCCCTTGCCGAGCTTGTCGGAGAGAAAGCCGAAGCCGAGCACGCCCAACAGGCCGGGCAGCCCGAACGACAGAGCGAAGGTGGCGCCCGCGGCTTGCGTCGAGAGACCATAGGCGCGCTCGAACAGGGCGGGGCCCCACATGCCGAAGGTCACGCCCGAAAGCGAGCCCAGCGCCATCACCGTGGCCAGCAGCATGACCGACGGCGTCCCGACCAGCAGGCGCATCGTCTGCTTGAGCGGGAGCACGGGCGTGGCGACGTCAATGACCTCACGCGCGGGTTCGCGCACGATCAGCCATGTCGCCAAGGCGATGACGATGCCGATCATGCCCAGTGCGTGGAAGGCGGTCTGCCAGGTCGAGGCGGCGGCGATGGCGGGGCCGCCGGCAAGGCCAGCCATCTGGCCGACATAGATCGCGGTCCCGAGCAGGGCGAAGGCGCGGCCCCGTTCGTTGGCGGGGAAATAGGCGAGGACATGGCCGCCAGCCTGTCGCAGGAACAACGGCGCAAGCCGCACCACCTCCCTGGCAATCTCGTCCGCCCCGCGCCTCGTGTCGACCATCGGCCGGCTCACATACCTGGCCGGGCGCACGTATCCGGGCGTAGCCCGACCGTGCCACTCAGCGCCGCGCGAGTATGGCCTTCATCTCGTCGATTTCCTGCCGCTGCGAGCGCTTGATCGATTCGCAAAGCCGGATGACTTCCGGATCGCTGAGCTTTGCTTCCTGGCACATCAGGATCGCCCCGGAATGGTGCGGGATCATCGAGCGCAGAAAGGCCGTGTCGCCGATCGTGGTCTGGGTGCGGATGAGTGCAAAGCTGCCGAAGAAGGCGACCAGCGACGCGGCGATCAGCGCGATGTTGGCGGCCTTCGACGCGAACATGTGCCGCATGGCGAGGATCATCAGCACCACCATCGGCGCGACCATCATCAGCGTCATGTAGAGCATGTTGAGGTTGTTGTAGAATCTGTCGAGCCCGTCGATCATGACGAACATCACCAGATACATGATGACGCCGCTGATGACGGTCTGAACGGCAAGGCTCCAATAGGCGCCCATCTTCCGGGTGTTCATGTGGGACGAATGGTCCATGGCGTATCTCCTAAGAGTTCAGGCGGGGCGCGCTTCGCCAATCGAAGAGCAACGGGCAGATGTCGCACGGCTTAATGCCCAAGCGGGTGCGGAGCGGGCGGCCAGGCTGGCGGATGCCGCGCGAGCCAATCTCGCGCGTCGCATCGGCAGGCCCATTGTCGGGCCGCTGGATACTGCCGCGCTCGATTTGCTCCCACCGGCCTCTTACGGCCCGAACATGGTGGAAAGCGCTGGGACGCTAGCCATGGCGGCGGCCGATGCGGATCTTGCCATCGCCGACGCCGGCGTCCAGCTCGCTAAATCTCAGCGCGTCCCTGATGTAACAGTCGGTCCGGCGCTCCGGCGTCTTGAGGTCAGCAAGGATATCGCGGCGGTCTTTTCCGTGTCGATCCCGATACCGCTTTTCAATTCTGGTCGGGCAGCGGTGGCGCAGGCGAGTGCAGAACGCAGCCGCGCGGAAGCTCAGCGCCGTATGACTGCGCTCGATGTGGAGCAGGCTATCACCGATGCCCAAGCAGAGGCGGACAATGCCGCAACCACAGCGCGCAATGCCAGCGGTCCTGCACTTGTAGCGGCGCAGGAAGCTGCTCGTATTGCTCGTGTCGGATATCGCGAAGGCAAGTTCGGACAGCTCGATTTGCTCGACGCCGAACGGACCCTTGCCGACACCCGCGTCGCCGCGATCGACGCGCTCGCCTCGTACCAGAACGCCAAGGCCCGGTTGCAGCGTCTCACCGCTCCCGCGCCGGAACAGGGGAATTGATCCTATGAAACTGACAAATAGCACCGTGCTTCTACTGCCGCTGACGCTGGCCTTCCTTCTCGCGGGTTGTGGTGGCGGTAGCGAGGCCAACAATGAGGCGGCACCCGCCAACCAACAGGAAGCAAATGCTTCCCCCGTCGAGGGTAAGATAACACTCTCGCCCGATCAGATCGCGTCGGCAGGTATCCAGATCGGTCGACCCACGGTTGGCGGGGCAGGGACGCTTGAGTTGCCTGCAACGATCGAGGGTGATCCGCAAGGCACGCAGGTTGTATCGGCGGCCATCGGTGGACGTGTCGTATCGTTGACCCGGAATCTTGGTCAGTCGGTGGGGCGTGGAGATACGCTGGCCGTCATCGAAAGCCGGGAGGCTGCACAGCTCAAGGGTGAAGTCGAGGCGTCTCGCGCCCGTCTTGCGCTGGCCAACTCCAACCTAGCACGCGAACAGCGGCTTTTCGCGCAGCGCGTTTCGCCGGAGC
>JADLHU010000187.1 GCA_020848655.1 Novosphingobium sp. | reverse complement strand
GACGCCGCACGAAACCATGGTCCACCAGCGCGACCATGGGCGAAGGCGTTGCAACCCGCGCTTTACCGCCTGTTCAGAACCAGCTAAGTGATCCGTACAAGTGGACCAAGCCACGAAGCGGAAGGAGAGCCGCGATTTGACCGCCATTCAGATCTGGTCGACCGCAAATCTGAAGCGCAGGGACGCCGTCGATTACTGGCAGGAAGTGATCGCGCGCTCGATACTCGATGTCGACGTTGCGTTCACCGATCGGGATCGGACCGGGGCCACGCTGTCAACGGCGTGCCTCGATGGCATTGGACTCAGCATTTTCGAAGGCGCGCCGCAGCAGGTCCGGCGCGGTTTCAGGAACATCGCGCGCAACAGATGCGCTGATTTCCACCTGATGTTCGTGCTGGATGGCATGATAGAAATCAGCCAGTGCGGCCAATCGCTCAAGCTCGGCACCGGCTCTTATGCCATGCTCGCAAGCGACACGCCTTATCAGTTCGCCACGTCTGCATCGAAGACATTGGCCCTGCGCATGCCGGCAGAATGGTTGAAAGGCTGGCTGGCCAACCCGGAAGCGGGCACCGCCATTGACCTGAGCCACAAGAACGAATGGGGCCAGGTGCTCGGCCACTATCTGTCGGCGCTGGCCCGCGATCTTGCACACCTGAACATCCGGGACAGCGATAGCCACCCCCGGCAGATCGGTAGTCTGCTCGCCCTGGTCCTGGGACGCGAGACAGCCACGATGGATCGAAGCGCGCATCACGTGTTGCAGCGACTGCGGCAGATCATGGCGGAGCATCTTTGGGACACCGGCTTCGATCCTGCGGCCGCATCGCGCCTGTGCGGCATCTCGACGCGAAGCTGCTTCGCGGCCTTCACCAAGGCCGGCAGCACATTCAGCAGGGATCTGAAGAAGATGCGGCTCGACCGCGCGGCGCGCATGTTGCGCGATAGCGGCTTCAGCCGTTTGAGCGTCAGCGAGATCGCATGGCGATGCGGCTTTGTCGACGCGAGCCATTTTTCCCGCTGCTTCCGCGAGGAATTCGCGACCACCCCGGCAAACTTTCGCCATGGCATGTCATCCACGGGCAATCCCTTGATCACGGCCGCGATGCTGGGCGGCGGCTCGCCAGAAAGCGCGCACCAGTAAGCACCGATCACGGCCAGCCCGGCCTGCCGGATCTATTTCCCACCTATCGCGTCACCGCGCACCAGCAGGATTTTCATGAAGCATTGGATGATCACCGGAGCAGCCGGTTTTGTCGGCGAAGGACTGGCGCATCATCTGCAACGGGTCGTCGATCCCGGCGACCGGATCACGCTTGTGGACAGCGCCGCGCTCCCGGACTTGCCGCCGCACGAGACCGCGCGAACCCGGAACGTGCAAGGTTCGCTGGCCGACAGGGATGTGCTGGCACAGGCGATCGGCGACAGGGTGGATTGCGTCTATCACCTGGCCACCCTGCCAGGCCGGGGTGCAGAACTGGATTATGAGGCAGGACGATCGGCCAATCTGGACGGGATGATCACCCTGCTGGAAGAATTGCGGCAGCGATCACCCGGCTGCCGGATCGTCCATGCAAGTTCCGTCTCGGTCTATGGCACGCCGGTGCCCGACCATGTCGACGACGAAACTCTGCCGCTGCCGGCCATGAGCTACGCCGCGCACAAGCTGGTCGGCGAAATCCTCATCAATGACTACACGCGGCGCAATTTCGTGGATGGCCTTTCGCTTCGGCTGTCCGGGATCGTGGCAAGGCCCCCGGGATCGGCCGTGCATGCTTCCGCCTTTTTCAATGATGTCTTCCATGCCGCGCGCGAACACCGGGACATGGTGATGCCGCTCGGCGCCGATATCACCACCTGGATGATGTCGCGCCGCCGCTGTATCGAAAATCTGTGGCACGCCGGAACGATCGAGCCGGACAGGCTGCCCCGGCGCCGCAACTGGGCGCTTCCGGCGCTGCTGGTCCGGGTGGGGGGTCTGATCGATGTCCTGGCGCAAAGATTCGGGCCTGACGTGCGGGATCGCATCCGTCTAAGGCCGGACCCGCAACTGGAAGCGATCTTTCATCAACCCCGCCTTCATGCCGACATGGCCGAAGCGCTGGGCTTCAAGGCGGACTCCAGCTTGGCGGAGCTCGTGGACAACGTATTTTCCACCGATGAATCTTGAGGCGGCCGGCAGTCCTTTACAGGAACGCCTCGGTTGCCCTGGTATTGCAGTATTCCCTGGACGCGACGATCACGCCTTCGCGCAATTCGAACAGGAAGTGATAGATATTGCTGTAAAGCTTGCCGTTGGCCAACGGGGTGTGCGCCCTGGCTTCCACGGCCACGCGATCGCCTTCGCAGGTCGTCCCGACGATTTCCTGTTCCAGCGGATTCACCAGCATCGGTCCCAATTGCGCAAAGAGCGCACGCAGCTGTGCCTTGTTCATTTGGGAACCGTCCGGCCCCTGGAATACTGCGTCGTCCGCTGCCAGCGCCAATGCACCTTCAAGATCGCCGCCGGCAATCCTGTTCATATGATCCAGAACGACGTCACGATTTGTGGGCATATCGTTTCCTTCCGGTGATGGGGATGCGCTTGCGATGCCGCCACACCCCCAGTCACGAAACCGCGATCCAGTCTTTCAGGCGTTGAGCGCCGACCTGGCGCTTGCGCCCAGGATGGCATCCGTGTCGGCCCCGAGCGGCGAGCACACCGCCTGGTGGGGCCGTTCGCCATCGATCTTCAACGGGTTTGCCAGAAGCCGCATCGCGGGCAGATCAGGATGCGGAACGGCCTTGATCATGCCGATGTCGGCAACGAATTCGCTCTCCAGCGCCTGGTCGATATCGTAGACCGGCCCGATCGGCACGATCGCGCCCAGCAGTGCGATCCAATGCTCCATCGTCTGCGCTTCAAAGATCGCATCGAGTTCCGCGGTCAGTTCCTCGCGGTGCGCGGCACGCTGCTCCATGCCGACGAACCGGGCATCTTCCAGCAGATCCTTGCGGCCGATGGCTTCCGCCAGTGCCCGCCAGAACTTTTCCGTCATGCACATCACGAAGATCCAGCCGTTGGACGCAGGGAAGGTTTGCACCGGCGTTGCCGAAAAATGAGAGCTGCGCGGCAACCGCTTCGCCGTGTAGCCACCGTTGAGATACCAGGTCGCGGCGTAATTAAGCTGGTGCAAGGCGACATCGAACAACGAAGTGTCGACATCGCACCCCTTGCCCGTCGTCTTGGCCCGCAGCAGGCATGACAAAAGGCCGACATCCAGCGTGACGCCCGTCATGAAATCGATGATCGAGGGGCCAAACCGTGCCGGATCGCCATGCGGATCGCCGGTCAGGCTCATCAAGCCGGCTTCGGCCTGCATGAGAAAATCATAGCCTGGACGCGATGCACGCGCATTGTCGCGGCCGTAAGCCGAAATGTGGCCACAGACGATCCGGGGATTGATCTTGCCGAGCGCTTCGTAATCCAGGCCCAGCTTCGCGGCCTGATCGCCGCGCAGATTGTTCATGATCGCGTCTGCCCCGGCGACCAGGCGGTGCAAGTCCGCCTGCCCTTGCGCGGACTTCAGGTTGATCGTCACCGACTTCTTGTTGGTATTCCAGCCCTGGAAATAGAGGCTGTCATTCTTGCCCAGTGGATAAGGGCCGCCCGAGCGGGCCGCGTCGCCGCCCGTCTCGGCGTTCTCGATCTTGATGACGTCGGCCCCCAGATCGGCCAGGAACAGCGATCCGTAAGGCCCCGCACCGAACTGTTCGATCGTCAGGATTCGGATTCCCTCAAGCGGCTTCATGCATCCTCACTCCGCTTGATGAGCTGCTTTGCGATGATGATACGCTGCATTTCATTGGTGCCTTCGCCGATGCAGGTCAGCGGGGCATCCCGGTACAGCCGCTCAATGTCGTATTCCTTGGAATAGCCGTAGGCGCCGTGGATCCGCATGGATTCGATCGAATTCTCCAGCGCGGCCTCGGATGCGAAATACTTGGCCATGCCCGCTTCAAGATCGACGCGATCACCGCGATCGAATTTCTGCGCGGCATCGATGGTGAGCAGGCGGGCGGCCTGCGCGCGCGTCGCCATCTCGCCAAGCTTAAGCTGGATGGCCTGATGTTCCGCGATGGGCTTGCCGAAGGTCTTGCGAATTTTCGCATAATCGACCGCCAGGGCGAGCGCGCCCTCGGCGATCCCGACTCCGCGCGAGGCCACGTTGATCCTGCCCAGTTCCAGGCCGCCGGTGGACTGGTAGAACCCCTGCCCTTCCGCACCGCCGATCAACTGATCGGCCGGGATCCGGCAATCATCGAACACGAGTTCGGCCGAATCGATCGACTTGTAGCCCAGCTTTTCAAGCTTGCGGCTTACGGTGAAGCCTTCCCGCTTGTCGGCGATGAACAGGCTCATCCCCTTATGCCGTGGCACCGCATCGGGATCGGTTTTCACCAGCAATGCGAAGACGGAACCGTGGATGCCATTGGATATCCAGGTCTTGGTGCCATTGATGATATAATCGTCGCCATCGCGCCGCGCGGTCATCCTGATGCCCTGCAAGTCCGTACCGGCATCAGGTTCGGTAAGCGCCAGCCCGCCCCGGATCTCGCCGGAAGCCAGCCGTGGCAACCACTGCTGCTTCTGCGCCTCGGTGCCGAATTTCTCGATCGCGAGCGCAAGCATGAGGTGCGAATTGAAGATGCCGGTGATCGACATCCAGACGGCGGAGATCTTCATGACAAGCTTCGCGTAAGTCGTCGCAGGAAGCCCCAGACCGCCATATTGCTGGCCAATGGTCGCGCCGAACAGACCGAACTCCGCCATCTGGCCGACGAGATCGGCGGGCCACTCGTCGGCATGATCGAATTTCTTGACGACCGGGCGAACGTCGCGTTCGAGCCATTTGTCGATCATGTCGAACAGCGCCTGCTCGTCCTGACTGTCTATGCTACGCACCATTGTTGCAACGCTCGCCAAATCAACCTCCATCTGCATCAACATGTACGTACATGCTTGCGGGCAATTCGTCGAGAGCTTTCACGCAAGGTTTTCCGCAGCGCTGCGGCGCGCATCCAGCAGCAGGCGCCTTGCGCTCTCGTATATCGGATAGTCCACCAGCTTGCCGGCAACCGCGATGGCCGCTGATCCCGCCGCTTCGGCATCCTCGAACGCGGCAACGATCGCGCTTGCCCGCGCGATCGCGGCGGCATCCGGGCGATAGGCGTCATGCACGATTTCGACCTGGCTGGGGTGAATGCACAGCTTTCCCTGGAAGCCATGATCGACCGACCGGCGAGCCGATGATCGCATGCCCTCTGCGTCGCCAACCTGCACCCATGCGGCGTCGATCGGCGCGTGAATGCCCGCGGCCTTCGACGCCAGCACGATCGCCAGGCGATATGACATCAGTTCGCCTTCATCGCGCGACCAATCCAGGCCAAGATCAAGCGTGAAATCGCCCGCGCCGAAGGCCAACTGGCTGACCCGCCGCGATGCCACCGCGATGGCATCGACATGCGAAACGCCCCGCGCGGTTTCCAGAAGCGGAAGGATCTGCGTGGTGCCCTCGGGCAATCCCAGCATTCTTTCATGCTGGGCCAGCAACCAGTCGAGAATTCGGACATGATCCGCGCTTTCGGTCTTTGGCAGCATGATACCATCCGGCTTTCCGGGCATGATCGCTGCCACGTCGTCAAAAGCGAACGGCGTCGAAAGGGCATTGATGCGCACATAGCGATTGGCCCTGTGCTGCGCGAGCGCCGCACGGACATCCGCGCGTGCCGCCCCCTTCTCGGCAATCGCGACAGCATCTTCGAGATCGAGGATCACCGCATGGGCAACGCTGGCCATGGCCTTTGCTGCGTGGTGCATGTGGTTGCCCGGCGCGAACAGCCATGAACGGATGGGCGCGGCGATAGTATCGGGGTCGGGCACGCTGAAATCTCCACATCTCGATCTGCCGCTGGCATCGCCAAACACGTCCGGTCAGGTTCGCGGAATATATCAGACGTCAGGTATCGTCGAGACGTATCTGGCCTGAAAAATCGCATTTCACGCGTGTAGGTCCGGCTTGCGAAACACCAAACTTGTCCGTACTACACTTAGCAGCGATAAAGGAGGGTGCCGGGTGAGCCAGGATTTTGCGGGAAAAGTCGCTGTCATTACCGGCGGTGCGTCCGGGATAGGATTGGGCATCGCCACGGAAATGGCGGCGCGCGGCGCGCGCGTTGTGATCGCGGACATCGAAGCCGATGCACTCGCCAGCGCGGCGGTGACCATCGGCGCCACGGGCATTCAGACCGACGTGACCGACCAAGACAGCGTGCAGGCGCTTGCCGACGAAACCGTAGCGCGAATGGGCCGCGTCGACGTGGTCTGCAACAATGCCGGGATAGGCCCGATGGCGATGATCGCCGACATGACCCCCTCCGACTGGCGATGGATCATCGACGTCAATCTCTATGGTGTCATCCACGGCATTCACGCATTCCTGCCCAAGCTGCGGGCCAACGCCGATGGCGGGTTCATCCTCAACACCGCGTCCATCGCAGGCCTGGCCGCCGGGATGCCGGGCCTTGGCGCCTATTGCGTCACGAAGTTCGGTGTCGTCGCGCTCACCGAATGCCTGCGCGCTGAATTGGTCATGGCCAATTCGGCGATCGGCGCCGGCGTGCTGCTGCCGGGGCCGGTTCGCAGCAATATCGGCAAGAGCAAACGCAATCGCCCGGCGACGCTGGGTGACGGCGCGCTGGCCGATGTTGAACTGGACGATGTTGCCGAAGAGTTCGGGCGTGCCATCCCCTGGCTCTCCCCTCAGGAAGCGGGTCGTATCGCGGCGGATGGCATTCGCGATCGCCATCTTTATGTGCCCACCCACCCACAGATGTTCGATGCGGTCGGCGCGCGCCACGACGCGATCGCGGCCGCATTCTCGCGATAGTTTTCAGAAGGGATTTCCCATGGAAAGCCAGGTGCAACACTCCGCGCAGTCTTGCGACGTCCGGTCCACGCTGTTCTATGCCGGCGATATTCGCGGCCGCGGGCGGTTCGATGTTGTCGAGCCGGACCGGACCAATCTCGCGTTCGTGCCAGCCGATGTTGAAATCCGGGATGCACGCCCTATCCACAAAAGTCTCACGCTCGAAGCATCGGGCTTCATGTTCGCCGACCACGCCAGCCCGGCGGCGTATAGCCCCGAACTGTTCAGCGAGAATATGGACCATCGCCCGATTCCGACCGGAATCAGCCGCCAGTATCAAATGGACGTCGCCGATTTCCTGAAGGAACTGACCGGCGCGCGCGAGGTCTTTCCGCAGATGGGCGGATTGCTCGCAAGAACGTCCGTCCGGGCCAAGACCAGATCCTGGGCAGGTGTCGCCAATTTCGTCCACCTCGATTATACGGCAAGGTCTGCGCAGCAATTTCTGGACTGGACACTTGAAGCGGAACAGAAGTCGCTGAAACCCTATTCGCGCTATTCGGTGTTTCAGACCTGGCGCGCGGTTTCTCCCGGCCCACAAGACAATTCGCTCGCGGTCTGCGATGGCAGCAGCGTGCCGCCCGAAGACGGCGTCGTCATCGACAGCGTGATCGGCCCGGAAGATGCGGCCGGTACGTTCTTCGAATCCCGACTGTGCAAGCCGCGAAGCACGCATAAATGGTATTATCTTGCGAACATGGAACCCCGCGACCTGCTGGTTTTCAAGGGATTCGACAGCGAAATGCCGCTGGCGATGAATGCCATGCACACCGCATTCGACAATCCGCTGGCCGATGACACCTCGCCGCCACGCCAGAGCATCGAAGCCCGATTCTTCGCGATTTTCGATTGAATCCCCATCCTGTGCGGTGGACGGTCTCGCCAAGGCGCAGTGCGCCACCGCGGGACCGACCGATGATCGATGCTTGATTCAGGGCGGCTCTACCGCTCCTCTGCGATCGTCGCCAATGTCTTGAGCGTAGCGTCAGATGGATTGGGCATGACCATATGCGTCGCGGGGGCGATACCCCAGCCCAGGTCCTGAAGATCGATCGCTTCCAGCCTTTCGGCAAGGGTTGCCTGATCCCACGCGGTCCCAGCGTTATTGAAGCGATGCCGCGCGCTCCACCCGTCGAACACGAACAGGTCGTCTCCTTCGATACCGAAGACCCGCCCCGTGAACCGGCAAGCGGGAGAGGCCAGATATACCACCACCGGCGACACGCAATCGGGTGCAGCCCGGTCGAATCCCGTAGCCGGCGCCTTCATGAGTTCTGCGACGAAGGGAACCGCATCGGTCAGGCGAGTCCGCCCCATCGGCGCGATGGCGTTCACTCGCACGCCCAATGGGGCGAGTTCGGCGGCGCTTGCGATCGTAAGCGCAGCCACACCAGCCTTTGACGCGCAATAGGCCGGACTGCCCGGGAGGGGATTGGTGCCGGCAGGAGATGATGTGTTGATAATGGCACGGCCGGATTCGGGTCCAACTTCTATCCAGTGCGCGGCTGCCCAGTGAGTCACGGCTGCCGTTCCGGTGAGGTTGACGCCGATGGTCAACGTCCAGTCTTCCCGGCTCATCGCGCCAATCGGGGCGAAGCGCGATATACCGGCATTATTGACGATAATATCCAGGCGACCAAACGTATCCAAGGCGAGCCGGACGGCCCGGCCGGCATCGTCCCAGTCGCTGACGTCTGCGTTGCTGGCGATTGCATTTCCGCCAACCTCCTGGATTTCCCGCGCCACTGCCGCTGCCATGTCAGGGTCGGCTCCTTCGCCGCGATCGCTGCCACCCAGGTCGTTGACAACGACACGCGCACCCGCGCGGGCCAGCGCCAGCGCATGCGCGCGGCCAAGCCCACGCCCGCCGCCGGTTACCAGCGCCACCTTGCCAAGGAGAGTTTGCGACATCACCGATTCAACCTGCCTGTTCTGCCCCAACATATCCGTACATATTAGGACAAGGGTGCTGAAAGACAAGCATTCTGGTGCATACTAGAGAAACATATCCGAACATCTGGATTTGGGCCGCATGATGATCGCCAAGCCGGATTCGCCCCGCTAGGTAGCGTGGGCAGCCCATTTCGCCAGCAGCCTCCCGGAATCCCGATGCCTGACCTCTATCTCTATTATATCGTTGCGATCATCGCCGTAATCATATCCGGCCTTGCCAAGGGCGGCTTCGCGGGGATCGGCGCCCTGGCGATGCCGATCATGGTGATCGGGGTGGAGCCTTTGAAGGGCGCGGCGATACTGCTGCCGATCCTGATCGCGCAGGATGCGGTCAGCGTGTGGGCGTTCCGGCGGACCTGGGATCGAACGATCCTGCTGGTCATGCTGCCGGGCATGGCAGCCGGTGTGCTGCTGGGCTATCTCTATGCCTCGGTCGTATCCGAAGCCGCCGTTCTGGGCACCGTGGGTGCCATATCCAGCATATTTGGCGTGCATCGGTTATGGCAGGAACGCCACGGCGCGATCGTCATGCCGTCAAATTCCCCGCTGTGGGTCGGCACGCTGTTCGGGGCGGCATCGGGCTTCGCCAGCCAGATCGCCCACGCGAGGTCGCCGCCCTTCCAGATGTGGGTGCTGCCCCGCCACTTGCCGCGCGATACCCTTGTCGGGACCACCGCGATCAGCTTCGCGATCATGAACTGGATGAAAGTGCCGGCCTATGCCGCGCTGGGCCAGTTCACCGCCGAGAATATCCGGGCATCGCTCCTGCTCCTGCCGGTCGCGCTGCTGTCGACCATGGCGGGCGTCTGGCTGGTGCGCCGGATCGACACTCGCAACTTCTACCGGGTGATCTATATCCTGATGATCCTGCTGGGCCTGAAGCTGCTGTTCAGCGCAGTGTTCTGACCGGGCGGGCGCGCCCTTCAGACGCGCTCGACCGCAATCGCCAGCCCCATCCCCACGCCGATGCACAGCGT
>JADLHU010000186.1 GCA_020848655.1 Novosphingobium sp. | reverse complement strand
GCGCGCGGCCGAGCTGGCGCTGGCGCAGGCCACGGCCGAGCAGGCGGGCATCGACGCGGAGTGGCGTGTTGCCGAAGCCGCGCTGTCCGCCGCCACCGCGCGCCTCGCCCGGCTCGATCAGGAGGTCGAACGCCAGCGCGCGCAAGCGGCCGGGCTGCCGGCCAAGGACGCCGCCGACAGCGCCGTCGCCACGGCCGTCGCCCGGCGCGATGCCGCCGCCGCCGCGATGGCCGAGGCGCGCGAGCGACTGAGCGGGCAACAGGCACGCAAGGCGGAGTTGCAGGGCGCGCGCGATGCCGCCGCCACCGCGTTTTCGGCGGCCAGGGCCGACGCCGCCGGGATCGAGCGCGAACACGCCGCGCTGCTGCGCGACCGCGAGGCGCGCGCCCGGCAGGCCGGCGCCCGGCAGGGCAGGCCCGTCGCCATCGATCAGGTGCGCGCCGCGCCGGGCTTCGAACGCGCACTCGCCGCCGTGCTGGGGCGCGATGCCCGCGCCACGCTGGGCGATGCCCCGCCCGATGCCGAAGGCCGCTTCTGGACCGGCGCCCGCCCGCCCGCCGCCGTGCCGCAGAGCCTGGCCGCGCATGTCACCACCTGCCCGCCCGAACTCGCCGCGCGGCTTGCGCTGGTCCATGTGGCCGATGCGGATGATGGCCGCGCGCTGTCCCCCGGCGAATGGCTGGTCACGCGCGCCGGGCGCTTGCGCCGCTGGGACGGCTTCGTCGCCCACGGCGAAGGCGCGGCCGAAGCGGCGCGGCTGGAAGCGGACAACCGCTTTGCCGAACTCGATGCAGACCTTCCGGGCAAGCGCGCGCTGGTGGCCGAGGCCGAACAGGTACAAGGCAGGGTCCAGGCCGAACTCGCCGAGTTGCAACTTGCCGTGGTCGCGTCAGAGCGTCGGCTCGCGGCAGCGGCGGACGAGGAACGCGCGGCGCTGCGCGCGCTTGACCAGGCCGAGGACGCGCGCACCCGGCTGGCCACGCGCCGCGCCGAACTGGCGGCGGCGGCGGACGATCTCGCCACGCAGCGCCAGCAGGCCGAAAGCGAGCGCGCCGCCGCCGAGGCGCGCCGGGCCGAACTGCCCGATCCCGCCGCCGGCCGCGCCGCGCTGGCCGCCGCGCAGGCCCGCCATCAGGCCTCGCGCCAATCCGCGCAGGCCGCCGCCGCCGCGGTTTCGGCGCATGACCAGTCGCTCGCGGTATCGCGCGAACGGCTGGCGACGTACCGCTCTGACATTGCCGGCTGGCAGGCCCGCGCCGGCGATGCGGCGGGGCGCCTTGCCGAAATGGAGCGCCGCTTCGCCGAAATCGCCGAGGAACGCGCGGTCGTCGCCGCCAAGCCCGCCGCGCTGATCCGCGACATCGAGGAAGGCGACGCGATCCGCGCGCGGATCGCCGCCGAACTGGCCGAAGCCGAAGCCGCGCTTGCCGCCGCCACCGAGGCCGCGCGCCACGCCGACACCACGCTGGCGGCCAGCGGCGAAGCGCTTGCCCAGGCCCGCGAAGCGCGCGCCGGGGCCGCCGCGCGCGCCGAACACGAGGAAGGCCGCCGCGTCGAAATGGGCCGCATCTCGGGCGAGCGCTTCCAGTGCCCGCCGCCGCTGCTGCCGGGCCGCTTCGCCTTCGCCCCCGACGACGTCGCGGGCGCGAGCGAGGAATCGGCGGCGATGGACCGGCTCACCGCCGAGCGCGAGCGGATCGGCCCGGTCAACCTCGTCGCCGCCGATGAACTGGCCGAGGCCGAAGGCCGCCACGCCACCAGCATCGCCGAGCAGGCCGAGCTGACCGAGGCCGTCCACCGATTGCGCGGCTCGATCGGCAGCCTGAACCGCGAAGGGCGCGAACGGCTGCGCGCCGCCTTCGAAGCGGTCGATGGCCACTTCCGCCGCCTGTTCACGCGCCTGTTCGAAGGCGGGCAGGCGCATCTGGCGCTGGTCGATTCGGACGATCCGCTGGAAGCCGGGCTGGAAATCTACGCGCAGCCGCCGGGCAAGCGCCTGCAATCGCTGACGCTGCTTTCGGGCGGCGAGCAGGCGCTGACCGCCGTGGCGCTGATCTTCGCGCTGTTCCTCACCAACCCCGCGCCGATCTGCGTGCTCGACGAAGTCGACGCGCCGCTGGACGATGCCAACATCGAACGCTTCTGCGACTTGCTGGATGCGATGGCGACCGAGACCCAGACTCGCTACCTCATCGTCACCCACAACGCCGTGACGATGAGCCGCATGCACCGCCTGTTCGGCGTCACCATGGTCGAACGCGGCGTCTCGCGCCTGGTCAGCGTGGACCTGGGCGGCGCGGAGCAGTTGCTGGCGGCGGAGTAGCCCGCGTTCCAGAGTGCGTCCGCCCGTGATTGCATCAAAGGCTGCACTCTACCTTATTGTTTTTCCGTGATTTCCCAGTCTCCAGATGATTCCATCTGGCTCGAAATCGCTCTAATCCAGAACGAAGCGCGGCCCCGGACCCGCCGCGCCGGCGCGGTCGTCCTTGTTCGTGAGCGGGCATTTGGCGAGGCTGAGGCAGCCGCAGCCGATGCACTGGTCCAGCTTGCCGCGCGCGCGGTTGAGCAACTGGATCTTCTCGTCCAACTGGACGCGCAGCGAGCGGCCGATGCGGTGCCAGTCCGCCGCCGAAGGGGCGCGGCCGGCGGGAAGCTGCGCCAGTTCCTGCTCGATCGCGGCCAACCCCAGGCCCAGCCGCTGGGCAATCAGGACGAAGCTGACGCGGCGGATGTCGGAGCGCAGGAATCGCCGCTGGTTGCCCGCCGTGCGGATCGCGGCGATCAGGCCCCGCTCCTCGTAGAAGCGCAGGGCCGATACGGCCACGCCGGTGCGCTTTGCCAGCGCGCCAATGGTGATCAAGGGGTCTGCCGCCAAGGCCATGCTCCCGCACAAGTCATCTCAAGCTAACTTGAGGTTGGGCGCAGGGCAACCATGAAACTGCGCGGACTCAATACCTTGCCCGCCGGCCTTGCGATCAGGCGTTACCCACCACCCAGCAGGCCAGCGCCACCAGCAGTCCGGTGAAGCGGTTGGCGCGGAAACGGGCGAGCGCGTTACGCCCCCCGCTGTCGCCATCGGCGGTGTCCAGAGTCAGCACTTGCCAGGCCAGATGCAGCGCGGCCGGCAGCAGCGCCAGCAGCGCCAGCGGATCGGGCCGCAGCAGCCAGAACGCCCCGGCCCATAATGCCACCGCCGCCGCATAGAACCCCGCCACCCCGCCGCGCACATGCGCGCCCATCCGCCGCGCGCTGGATCGGATGCCGACCAGCGCGTCGTCCTCGCGGTCCTGCAGGGCGTAGATCGTGTCATAGCCGATGACCCAGCAGATCGCCCCGGCATAAAGCGCGGCCAGCGTCGCCAGCCCATCGCCGCGCAGTTCGACCCAGCCGACCAGCGCCCCCCACGAGAACACCAGCCCCAGCCAGGCCTGCGGCCACCAGGTGATGCGCTTCATCAGCGGATAGGCGGCGACGGGGGCCAGGCTGGCCAGCGCGACAAGCTGTGCCGGCCAGCGCAAGTGCAACAGCACCGCCAGCCCGACCAGGCACAGCGCCAGCAGCCAGGCCCACGCGGCCTTGCGGCTGACCGCGCCGCTCGCCACCGGCCGCGCGGCGGTGCGCGCCACCTGCCGATCGAGATCGGCATCGAGGATGTCGTTGTAGACGCAGCCCGCGCCGCGCATGGCGATGGCGCCCACGAGCAGCCACAGCAGCAAGTCCCAGCGCGCGCCGCCGCCGGCCAGCAGCACCCCCCAGGCGCAGGGCCAGAACAGCAGCCACCAGCCGATCGGCCGGTCGAACCGGGCGAGCAGCGCATAGTTGCGCAGGCGCTGGGGCAGCGCGGCGACGAGGCCGCGATGCTCGCTGTCGGGGACGATCGCATCGCTCATGCCACGCCCTTGCCACAGGCCGGCGCGCGAGGACAGATCGCTTGGCAAGCCCGGGCGTGGCGGGCTAGGGCCGTTGCCATGCCCGCCACCCCCGCCTGGCCGCCGCGAAGCGCCCCTCGCCTGTTCGTTGCCCAGCCGCTGGCCGAAGGCGTAGCGCTGACCGTCGATGGCGGCCAGGCGCACTATCTGGCCAAGGTCATGCGCGTTGGCGCGGGCGATGCGGTGGTCCTGTGCGATGACGCGACCGGCGAATGGACCGCGCGCGTGATCGAGGCGGGCAAGCGCGACGTGGTGCTGGTTCCCGAAACGCGCACCCGCCCGCGCGAGCAGGTTCCCGATTTCACGCTCTGCGCGGCGCTGCTCAAGAAGCCGAACTTCGATCTGGTGCTGGAAAAGGCCACCGAACTGGGCGTGCGGCGCATTCAGCCGCTGATCACGCATCGCTGCGTGGCCGATCGGCTCAACCCCGATCGCGCCCGCACCATCGTGACCGAGGCGGCCGAGCAATGCGCGCGCACCGCGCTGCCCGAACTGGCCGAACCGGCAAAGCTCGACGCGCTGCTGCGCCAGTGGCCGGCGGATCGCGCGCTGTTCTTCGCCGACGAGACCGGCGGCGATCCGGCCGCCGCCGCCTTTGCCGCGCATCGCGGCCCCGCCGCGCTGCTTATCGGCCCAGAGGGCGGCTTCGACGATGGCGAGCGCGCCGCGGTGCGCGCCTTGCCGCAGGCCCGGCCGATCTCGCTTGGCCCCCGCATCCTGCGCGGCGAGACGGCGGCGATTGCCGCCACCGCGCTGTGGATGGCCATGGCGGGCGACTGGGCCGGCCA
Source organism: Novosphingobium sp. (assembly GCA_020848655.1). Taxonomy (GTDB): domain Bacteria; phylum Pseudomonadota; class Alphaproteobacteria; order Sphingomonadales; family Sphingomonadaceae; genus Novosphingobium. The sequence goes on along the minus strand of JADLHU010000186.1, from coordinate 18,032 downwards.
GGATGTGCCAACTGCCGAGCCACACGCAAATTAATGCTGGCGCAAGGTTTCGCGCTCACCTAACGGCACGCCATGAGCACCAGGCAGGTTTCAGATCGCGACGATCCAGTGATCGAGCATGTCCGCCAGCTCGCGCAGCCGATGGCCGCGGGCGAAAAGCCGCGTGAGCGCTGGCGGATCGGCACGGAACACGAAAAGCTGGTCTTCGCGCGCATGGATTTCCACGCGCCGTCCTATGACGAACCGGGCGGCATCCGCGACCTTCTCATGGCCTTGCGCGACTATGGCTGGGAGCCGGTGGAAGAAGACGGCCCGAATGGTTCCAGCAAGGTCATCGCCATGTCCGGGGCCGATGGCGCGATCAGCCTGGAACCGGCCGGCCAGTTGGAGCTTTCGGGCGCGCCGCTGGAAAACCTGCACCAGACCTGCGGCGAAACCGGCCGCCACCTGGAACAAGTGAAAGCCATCGGCGAGCGCACCGGCATCGGCTTCCTCGGCCTTGGCATGTGGCCCGACAAGCGGCGCGACGAACTGCCGATCATGCCCAAGGGCCGCTACGACATCATGCTGCGGCACATGCCGCGCGTCGGCACCATGGGCCTCGACATGATGCTGCGCACCTGCACCATCCAGGTCAACCTCGACTATCAGAGCGAGGCGGACATGGCGCAGAAGTTCCGCGTCGGCCTGGCGCTGCAACCGCTGGCGACCGCGCTTTTCGCCAATTCGCCGTTCACCGAAGGCAAGCCCAACGGCTTCCTGTCCTATCGCAGCCACATCTGGTCGGATACCGATCCGGCCCGCACCGGCATGCTGCCCTTCGTGTTCGACGAAGGCTTCGGCTACGAACGCTATGTCGAATACATGCTCGACGTGCCAATGTATTTCGTGTTCCGCGACGGCCGCTATATCGATGCCGCCGGCCAGTCGTTCCGCGATTTCCTGGCGGGCAAGCTGCCGGCGCTGCCCGGCGAACTGCCCCGCATCAGCGACTGGACCGATCACCTGTCCACCGCCTTCCCCGAAGTGCGATTGAAGAGCTTCCTCGAAATGCGCGGCGCCGATGGCGGGCCGTGGAACCGCATCTGCGCTCTGCCGGCGTTGTGGGTGGGGCTGCTCTACGATCAGGGCGCGCTCGACGCGGCGTGGGATCTGGTGCGCGGCTGGGACATGGAAGGCCGCGAAACGCTGCGCCGCGAAGTGCCGCGCCTCGGCCTGGACGCGCCGCTGCCCGGTGGGGGCACCTTGCGCGACATTGCCGGCGAAGTGCTCGCCATCGCGCGTTCGGGGCTGAACGCCCGCGCCCGCCTGAATGCCGGCGGCGACAACGAAAGCGGCTTCCTCGCCCCGCTCGACGAGATCGTCAGCAGCGGCAAGGTTCCGGCCCAGCGCCTGCTCGACAAGTTCCACGGCGAATGGGGCGGCGATATCCGCCGGGTTTACGAAGAGAGCTTCTGAGCGGCGCGGCGCGGCGTTTACACGCTTCCCTGATCAGGGGAGCGGATAGGGCGCGATCGGCTGGAGCAGGCCGAATTCCTCGCGCCGCGGATCGTGGCGCAGCGGCTTGAGTTTTACTTTTTCGGCTTCGACATGGGTATCGGGCAAGCGATCGAGCAGGTTGCGAATCAGCGTCAGCCGGCCGTGGCGCTGGTCGTTGAAATCCACCAGCGTCCAGGGGGCCTGCGCGGTGTGCGTCATCGCCAGCATCGCTTCGCGCGCCTTGGTATAGTCTGCATACTTTTCGCGCGCGACAAGATCGATGGGCGATAGCTTCCAGCGCTTGAGCGGATCTTCCGCACGTTCGGCAAGCCGCTCTTCCTGCTCGGCCTGGTCGCAGGTCAGCCAGTACTTGAACAGCAGGATGCCGTCATCGACCAGCATCTTCTCGAACACCGGGGTCTGCGCCAGAAAGGCCAGCGCCTGGTCCTCGCTGCAATAGCCCATCACGCGTTCCACCCCGGCGCGGTTGTACCAGCTTCGATCGAACAGCACGATTTCGCCGCGCGCCGGCAGATGCGGCACATAGCGCTGGAAATACCACTGCCCGGCCTCGCGCTCGCTGGGCTTGGCCAGCGCGACGACATGGCACTGGCGGGTGTTGAGATGGCCGGCGATCGCGTTGATGGCGCCGCCCTTGCCAGCCGTGTCGCGCCCTTCGAACAGCACCAGGATACGCGCGCCGCTCGCCTCGGCCCAGCGCGCCATGGCCGCCAGTTCTTCCTGAAGCGGGGCCAGCAGATCTTCGAAATCCTTGCGCTTCAGTTTGTCGCCCATGGTCCGAGCAGTTCCCTTGCCTTGATTCAGTTCAGCCTGGCTGAACGGGTTACGGCACCGGACCGCTCCGGCTTGCTGGCAGACCTTAGCGCGACAGCAGGTAGATGGCGAGAATGCCCGCGACGATGCGATACCACGCGAACGGCGCGAAGCCAGAGCGGCTGACGAAGGCCACGAAGCCGCGAATCACCACCAGCGCGACCACGAAGGCCACGGCGAAGCCAATGCCGATCTCGGTCCAGCCGACCGGGCCAAGCCCCGACGCCAGCGCCGCGCGATTATCGAGCAGTTCCAGCGTGGTTGCGCCCAGCATGGTGGGCACCGCCAGGAAGAAGCTGAATTCGGCGGCGGTGCGCCGTTCGATGCCCATGGCCAGCGCGCCCATGATCGTCGCGCCCGAGCGGCTGACGCCGGGCACCATCGACAGGCACTGCACCAGCCCCACGCCCAGCGCCTGCCTGGCGGGCAATTGCGCCACGCCGCTGGCGCCGCCGGGCTTGGCGACCTTTTCGATGGCGAGGATGGCGATGCCGCCGACCAGCAGCGCCCAGCCCACCACCAGCGGGCTGCCCAGCAGGATGTCGATATAATGCTTGAGCGCGAGGCCGAGCACCGCAGAGGGCAGGAAACCCAGCAGGATGTTGCGCAGGAACCGCACGCTCATCGGGTCGACGCGCAGCAGGCCCCAGCCGACCGCCCAGAAGGTGCGCCAGTACTGCACCACCACGGCCAGGATCGCGCCAAGCTGGATGACGACGTTGAACACCTTCCACTGTTCGGCATCGTAGCCAAACACTTCGGCGGCAAGGATGAGGTGCCCCGTCGACGAAACGGGGATGAATTCGGTCAGGCCCTCGACAACGCCGAGGAGGATCGCGGTGAGAGTCAGGTCCATGCGCTTCCCGTGATGAACGGTGCCGTGCTCAAGTCAAGCCCCGCATTGCTGCGGCGCACCATTCACCAGATGCGCACGCGCTTTTCGGGCGGCAGGTACAGCTTGTCGGTGGGCTTCACCCCGAAGGCGCGATACCATTCATCGAAATTGCGCACGACGCCGTTGATCCGGTATTCGGGCGGCGAATGCGGATCGGTGACGAGGTACTGGCGCGCCTGCTGTTCGCGCACCTTGCTGCGCCACACTTGCGCCCAGGCCAGGAAAAAGCGCTGGTCGCCGGTATAGCCGTCGATCACCGGCGCTTCCTTGCCGTTCAGCGACAGGCGATAGGCGCGGTAGGCCAGGCTCAGCCCGCCGATGTCGCCGATGTTCTCGCCCAGCGTCAACTGGCCGTTCACGCAGGTCTTGCCGGCATCGAACGGGCAGAATTCGCCGTACTGCGCCACCAGCTTGCCGGTCAGCGCCTCGAACGCGGCCTTGTCCTGCGGGGTCCACCAATCGCGCAAGTTGCCCACGCCATCGGACTTGGCGCCCTGATCGTCGAAGCCGTGGCCCATCTCGTGGCCGATCACCGCGCCGATCCCGCCATAGTTCACCGCCGGATCGGCGGTCAGGTTGAAAAACGGCGGCTGGAGGATCGCGGCGGGAAAGACGATCTCGTTGAAGGTGGGATTGTAATAGGCGTTCACCGTCTGCGGGAACATGAACCATTCGCTGCGGTCCACCGGCTTGCCGATGCGGGCGAGGCGGAATCGCTGGTCCCACTTCTGCGCGGCGATGCGATTGGCCAGCGGCGTGGTGGCGCCGATTTCCAGCCCTTCATAAGCCTTGTATTTCTCGGGCGCGCCGATCTTGGGGGTGAACGCGTCGAGCTTGGCCTCGGCCTGGGCGCGAGTCTGCGGCCCCATCCATGTGAGGTCGGACAGGTTCGCCGCCATCGCCTTGCGCAAGTTGCCGACCAGATCGGTCATCGCCGCGCGATTGGCCGCCGGGAAATAGCGCTGCGCGTAGATCTTGCCGACGAGATCGCCGACTTGCCCTTCAAGCGCCGAAATCGCCCGCCGCCAGCGCGCGCGCTGCACCGGCTGCCCGGCCAGCGTGGTGCTGTAGAAGCCGAACTGGTGAATATCGATCACGCTGGGCAGCACCGCTGCGTGATCGGTCAGGAAATGCGTGGTCAGCCAGGCTTTCCAGGTCTTGATCGGGGTCTGCGCGATCAGCCCGGCCGTGGCCGGCACGCCGCCACCCAGCTTGGCCGCCATTTCGGGCGTGAGCTTGGCCGCCGCCAGTTCCTCTGCCGTGGGCGGCACTTGCACGACGATGGCATCGCCCGCCGCGCCCGCGCCCAGATCGGTCATGAACCGGGACAGCACGCCGCCCGGCGCCAGCGCGTCCAGTTCGGCGCGAGTCAGCTTGTTGTAGGTCAGGTCGCGGTTGCGCTCCAGCGCGCGGTCCCACATCGCGCGGGCCATCGCGGTTTCCAGCGCCAGCACCGCTTCCGCCGAAGCGCGCGCATCGCTGTAGCGCGCCTGTTCGAGCAGGAAGGTCATGTAATCGACGTATTTCGCGCGGATATCGCGGTACTTGGCGTCATCCGACAGGTAATAGTCGCGATCCGGCAGGCCCAGGCCGCCCTGCCCGAGATAAAGCGCATAGCGATCGCTCTGCTTGGCATCGGCATCGATCCCCGCCTCGATCGGCGAGGCGAAACCGGGCGAGGCAAACAGCGCCACCAGATCCTCGGTGGTCTGCGCCGCCTGGATGCGGTTCAGCCAGGGCTGCGCGGGGGCAAGGCCGGCCGCTTCGATGCCGGCGGTGTCCATGAACGCGGCATAGGCGGCCGCGATGCGCGCCTCGTCCGTGCCGGGGGCAGGCTTGGCCGCGACCAACCCATCGAGAATCGCGTGCAGCCGATCATCCGAAAGATCGCGCAGGGTGATGAAAGCGCCGATCCGCGTCTTGTCGGGCGGCATCGTGGCGGTGTCGTTCCACTTGCCGTTGACGAAGCGGTCGAAATCGTCGCCGGGCTTGGCGGCGCGATCGATCCAGCGGGTCTGCACGCCGAAGCGGCCCCAATCTCCAGCGGTGGAATCGGCCTGCGCCAGCGCGGGCGATGCGGCGGAGGCAAGCAGGGCGAACGGCAGGGTGCAAAGCACGCGAAAACGGGATGGCGACATGGACACTCCTTGAACGGACGCGATTCACGTGCCCGCAGCTTAAGCCCCGCTGAACAAGGGCGAAAGCCGGTGAGAAATCCTATTCCAGCGTCGGCACCTGCGGATCATCGAACTGGAGCGAGGCGAGGCGGGCATAAAGGCCGCCGGCGCGGCTCAGCTCCTCGTGCGTGCCCTGTTCGACGATGCGCCCCCGCTCCATCACCACGATGCGGTCTGCCTGGCGCACGGTGGCCAGGCGATGCGCGATGACCAGCGTGGTGCGCGTTTCCATCAGCCGGTCGAGCGCGTCCTGCACCAGCCGCTCGCTTTCGGCATCCAGCGCGCTCGTCGCTTCATCAAGCAGCAGGATCGGCGCGTCGCGCAGCAGCGCACGGGCGATGGCGATGCGCTGGCGCTGGCCGCCCGAAAGGCGCGCGCCGTCTTCCCCCAGGAACGTGTCGAGGCCTTCGGGCAGTTCGCGCAGGAAGCCTTCGGCATTGGCGGCGCGGGCCGCGTCCCAGATCTGCTCGTCGCTGGCCTGCCAATTGCCATAGCGCAGGTTGTCGCGCGCATCGGCGGCGAACAGCACGCCGTCCTGCGGCACCAGCGCGATACGGCGGCGCACGTCGGCGGGATCGGCGGACGTCAGCGGCACGCCATCGAGCTTCACCGCGCCGACCAGCGGATCGTAGAAACGCTCTGCCAGTTGGAACAGCGTGGACTTGCCCGCGCCAGAAGGGCCGACGATCGCCACCGTCTCGCCCGGCTCCACCGTCAGCGTGAAATCGGCGAGCGCCGCCCATTCCGGGCGCGAGGGATAGCGGAACGTCACGTTCTCAAACGCGAGGCGGCCGCGCGGCGGCTCGGGCAGGGCCACGGGGCGCGCCGGCGGGGCGATGGTCGGCTTTTCGTTCAGCAGTTCGTTGAGGCGGCTGGCCGCGCCCGCCGCGCGCACCAGATCGCCATAGACTTCGGTCAGCGAGCCGAACGCCCCCGCGACAAGCCCGCCCGTCATCACGAAGGCGAAGATCGTGCCGCCGCTGATCGCGCCGCTGGCCACGCCCAGCGCGCCTTGCCACATCAGCATGGTGATCGCGCCGAACACCAAGAGGATGATGATCGCGGTCATCACCGAACGGATCAGGATGCGATAGCGCGCCGTGGCGAACGTGCGCTCCACCGCGGCGGCGAAGCGCGTCCGCTCGCGCCCTTCCTGATTGAACGCCTGGACCACTTTGACCGCGCCCAGCACTTCGCCGACCAGCGAGCCGATGTCGGCCACCCGGTCCTGGCTGGTGCGCGAGACATTGCGCAGCCGCCGCCCGAACCACACGATCGGCAGCACCACCAGCGGGATCGCCAGCACCAGCCCCAGCGTCAGCGTGGGCGCCAGGGTGAACAGGTAGCCCACCCCGCCCACCGCCATGATCGCGTTGCGCAGCGCGACCGAGACGGTGGTGCCCACCCCCTGTTCGATCAGCGCGGTATCGGCGGTCATGCGCGAGGAGATTTCCTTGGGGCTGTTGTCCTCGAAAAAGCCGGGGGCCAGCCGCAGCAGGTTGTCCTGCACCGCCAGCCGGATATCGGCGACGACGCGCTCCCCCAGCCACGACACCGAATAGAACCGCACCGCCGTGCCGATCGCCAGCACCACCACGATCATCAGCAGGTACTGGAACCAGCGGCCGATATCGGCGGGGTTGCCACCCTGGGCAAAGCCCCGGTCGATGATCAGGCGGAAGCCCGAAGGAATCGCCAGCGTCGCCCCGGCGGTGACCATCAGCGCCACCCCCGCAACGGCCACCCGTCCGGGATAGGCCAGCGCCGCCCGCCAGATCATCCGCAGCGGGCCAAGGCTGCGGGCGGGCTTCTCCGATGCTTCGGCCGGGGCGGCCGGGGCATCCGCTTGCGTGGCTCTGTCAGCGGTCATAGCGCGCCCTTACAGCCTGCGCCGCGCAAGGGAAAGCCGATCGCGCGGTTGCCCACCGCCGTGGCCGCGAATCCATGCCGCAGCGCACCCACACGGCCCCCCTGCCCCTGCCCGGCCCAGGCTCAGGTCGGCGCTGGCGCCCCGCGAACACGGGCGCCACGGCAAATGCCGCATTGCACAATTTCGCGTTTTCGCGCAAGAAGCCACCCATAGGACGCGGCAAACGCGCCTCGCAGGAGCTTTTGGCAGTGCTTTACAAAGCCTATGAAATGCAGCGCGCGCTGCTCTCGGGCGCCAGCGCCTGGGCGTCGCTCAGCGCCGATTTCCTGTCCGACATGTCGTTCGGGCACGGGATGTTCTTCCCTGGCCCGGTGCTGGCGTCGGCGCTCGATGTCTTCGCCCATGCCGCCGCGCCGCGCGGCAAGCCCGCGTTCGGCATCGCCTCGGTCACGGTCGATGGCCAGACGCACGAACTGACCGAAGCGGTGGTGCTGCGCCGTCCGTTCGGCAACCTGCTGCGCTTCAGCCATGCCGGCCTGCCCGAAGACGCGCCGCGCCTGTTCCTCGTCGCGCCGATGAGCGGGCATTTCGCCACGCTGCTGCGCGGCACCGTGGCGCGCATGGCCGAACGCGCGGTCGTCTACATCACCGACTGGGCCGATGCGCGGATGGTGCCGGCCGAAGCCGGGCGCTTCGATCTGGACGACTATATCGACTATCTGATCGGCTTTCTCGAATACATCGGCCCCGGCGCGCACATGATGGCGGTGTGCCAGCCTTCGGTGCCGGCGCTGGCCGCCACGGCGGTCATGGCCGCCGCCGATCACCCCTGCCGCCCCGCCACGCTGACCATGATGGGCGGCCCGATCGACACGCGCGAGGCGCCGACCAGCGTCAACGACGTGGCCAAGCAACGATCGCTGAGCTGGTTCGAACACAGCGTGATCGCCACCGTGCCCTATTCCTATCCGGGCGCGGGCCGGCAGGTCTATCCGGGGTTCCTCCAGCTTGCCGGGTTCCTGTCGATGAACCTCGGCTCGCACATGATGAGCCATTACACGATGTTCAAGCACCTCGTCGCCGGCGATGGCGAGAGCGCGGACGCGACCAAGGCCTTCTACGACGAATACCGTTCGGTCTGCGACATGACCGCGGAATTCTATCTCCAGACGATCGAGCACGTGTTCCAGCGCCATTCGCTGCCCAACGGCGAATTCGTCCATCGCGGCCAGCGCATCGACCTGGGCGCGATCCACGATACCGCGCTGCTGGCGATCGAGGGCGAGAACGACGACATCTCGGGCGTCGGCCAGACCCGCGCCGCGCTGCACCTGGCCACCGGCCTGGCCGAAAGCCGCAAGCACTACCTGCTGGCCAAGGAAGTGGGCCATTACGGCATCTTCAACGGCAGCAAGTGGCGCACCCGAATCGCCCCCGTGGTGGAAGACTGGATCGCGCGCCATCAACGGGCGCCGCTCAAGATCGTGGCCTGACCGCACCGCGCGCAGATGTGAACCGAGGCCGGCATGGGGCGTGCCGAAGCGGAACGCCCTGCGATTGCCTATGGCGAATATTGGACACAGGCCTTATATGGGCCCCACTATGGCGAAGGGCATGAACCGGCGCGAGCTTCTGAGAAGCGGCCTGATCGCGGGCGCCACACTGGCGTTGCCCGCGCGCGCGCTTGCCAATCAGGTAGGGGCCGATCCGCTGGCGGCCGCCTTCGATCGCACGTTCGCCGATGGCACGTCGCCACCCGCCGCGGCCCAGGCCATGGCGGAAACGCCCGCCACCGTCGCGGCCACGCCCGCGCCCAACCCCGCCTATGAACGCCGCGTGCTGGAAATCGCCATGCGCGAACGCGATCGCGCCGGGGCGAAGCTGTGGCGCCGGGACATCGTGGGGGTTGCCGATTTCGCCCGCCTGTCCTCGCTGCCGCGCTTCCATTTCGCCAATCTGGAAAACGGCACCGTGCGCTCGTTCCTCGTCGCCCACGGCAAAGGGTCCGACCCGGAACATGACGGCTGGCTGAAGACCTTCTCGAACACCCAGGGTTCGGAAGCGACCTCGCGCGGGGCTTACCTGACCTGCGAATGGTACAATGGCAAGTACGGCACCTCGATCCGCCTGCAAGGGCTGGATCAGGACAATTCCAACGCGCTCAATCGCGCCATCGTCATGCATCCGGCCCGGTATGTCGATCCCACCATGGCGCACAAGTGGGGCAAGATCGGCCGCAGCGAGGGCTGCTTTGCCATGGCCCCCGCCGATTTCAACGAAGCGCTGTGGCACCTTTCGGGCGGACGCCTGCTCTTCGCGGATCGCATCGGCGACGTCTGATCCGGCGCGCCCTGGGATGACATGAACCGCCGCTTCGCGCTTTGCAGACCGGGCCTTGCGCGCGATTCCCTCTCGCCCGATGGCTGACCGCCCCACCCTCTTGCCCGACAGCACCGATTGGCCGGTCTTCGGCTGGGCCGACGACGTGCGCCCCTTGCTCGCCGAAGTGCTTGGCGCCGGGCGCGCCGCCGTGCTGGCCACGCTGTTTCGCGTCGAAGGCAGCGCCCCGCGCGGGGCGGGAACGCAGATGCTGTTCGATGAATCGCGCGCCAGCGGCTACTTTTCGGGCGATTGCATCGAAGGCGACGTGGCGCGCCACGCCGGCGAAGTCCTGGCCGATGGCTTGCCCCGGCGGCTGCACTATGGCGCCGGCAGCCCGTGGATCGACATCCGCCTGCGCTGCGGCGGCGCGCTGCATATCCTGGTGGAACGGATCGCCCCCGATTGCCCGGCCGCGCAGGCGCTGATCGCCGCCGCCGCCCGGCGCGAAGCCTGCCTGTGGACCAGCGATGGCACGCGCCGCTCGGTCTTGCCCGCCCCGCCCGATGCACCGCTGCTGGCGTGCGACGAAGCGCCGCTACGCATCGCGCGCCGCCACGATCCGGCGCGCCGCCTGATCGTTTCGGGCGGCGATCCGGGCGCGCTGGCGCTGGCGCAACTGGCCGCGATGGCAGGTTTCGAGACGATGCTGGTGCGCCCCGCCGGGCCGCAAAGCCCGCCGCCCCTGCCCGGCGTGGCCTATCTGCGCGAGGAGCCGGCGGCGCTGCTCGGCCGACTCGGCCTCGATCGCTGGACCGCCTATGTCGGCGCAACGCACGAGGATCACGAGGATCTGCGCGCCTGCCTTCACGCGCTGCGCCATGGCGCGGGCTATGTCGGCATGATCGGCGCCCGATCGCGCGCGCCGGGCCGGCGCGCCGCGCTGGCGGCAGCGGGGGCAAGCGCGGCGGAACTGGCGCGGCTGCACTTTTCGCCGGGCATCGCCGGGCTGGGCAAGGCCCCTTGGGAAGTCGCCACCGGGCTCGTCGCCGAAGTGATGCAGGCGCTGCGTTCGGGCGACAGCACGCACCCATGACGCTGGCCGCCATCGTGCTCGCCGCCGGGTCCGCCACGCGCTTCGGCGCCGACAAACTGGCCGCGCCGTTTCGCGGCGAACCGCTGGTCCGCCATGCCATCCGCGCCGCGCGCGCCGCGCCCGTGGCGCGCGTGATCCTGGTCTGCCCGCCGGGTTTCGAAGCCGGCGAATGGCTGGGCGCGCATGAATGGCCCGCCGGTCCCGACCTGATCCTCGCCCCCTTGCGCAGCCTGGCGCTGTCCGCCTCGCTCCAGGCGGGCATCGCGGCGGCGGGTGCCATCGACGGGGCTTTCGTGTTCCTGGGCGACATGCCACTGGTGCCGCACGGTGTCGCCCCGCGCCTCGCCGCACGGCTTACCGATCATTTCGCCGCGATCCCGCGCCATGACGGCGCATGGGGCCACCCGGTGCTGCTGTCGGCCCGCGCCTTTCCCGCCGTGGCGAAGCTGCGCGGTGATGAAGGCGCGGGCCGCATCCTGCGCCAGCGCGACGATCTTGCCTTCCTCGATGTCGAAAGCGACGCGATCCTGATCGATGTCGACCGGCCGCAAGACCTGGCCCGGATCGCCGCGCAATACCCCTGAACGATCGGGCCGGCCCGATCAGGCGGAACCTGTCACGTTGGCCAGCAGCGCGGGATCGATGCCTTCGGCCCGCCACGCCGCCGTCCAGCGGCTTTCGATGGGTGTGTCGAACAGGATCGCCTCGCGGCCTTCGGCGGCGAACCAGCCATGGCCGCGCATCTCGCCCTCAAGCTGGCCCGCGCCCCAGCCGGCATAGCCCAGCGCGAACAGCCAGCGCGCCGGCCCGCGCCCTTCGGCAATGGCCCGCAGCACGTCGAGCGAGGCCGAAAGCGCGCAGAACGGCGATACCGCCAGCGTTTCCTGCCCACCCCAGTCGGTCGAATGCAGCACGAAGCCGCGCCCCTGCTCCACCGGCCCGCCATGCAGCACGGCGCAATCGGGCGCTTCGCCGGGATCGACCCCGACTTCGGCCAGCACTTCGCGAAAGCGCACGCCCGGCCGGACATGCCCGATGCCGACGCCGAACGCGCCTTCCTCGTCGTGCTTGCACAACAGCGTCACCGATCGTTCGAAACGCGGATCGCCCATGCCGGGCATGGCCAGCAACAGCCGGCCGCAAAGATACTGGGCTTCGCTCATCACCCGCAAGCCTATGCCACTTCGCCGCCAAGGGCAAAGCCCAAGGGCGCGAGACCGTGCGAGGAACATCCTCGGCTACCGCCCGCCTGTTCGAATGGCAAATGCCTAACCCTGATCCAGGGCTAGAAAACCGCAGCGCTTAACAACATGATTTTATGCGATTGTTTGGAAATTATGGAGGCCCGAGCCGGAATATAACTGACTTTTCGCCACCCTTCGCCAAACTCCATGATTCCCCGGGGATATCGGGCCCGAGCGTTAAATATCGTTTCGCGTTTGTTCGTTGACCTTCGCCATTTGCCACGCAATAATGTGGGAACGGTTGAGGGAATGATTCATGGGCACGCTGACCGACAAGTTCATAAGGAGCGCCAAGCCCGGGCGCCACGCTGATGGCGATGGCCTCTATCTGCTGGTCAAGCCAACCGGTGGAAGGTCATGGGTTCTGCGCGTCCAGGTTGGTGGCCGTCGCCGGGACATTGGAATGGGTGGGTTCCGTGAGGTCAAGCCTGGCCAACGCTCGACCATTGGAGATGATATTCCCTTGGAACAGCGCAGCAAGCTGACGTTGAGCGAAGCTCGAGAGCTATCAACCCGTTTGCGCAACGTTGCCAAGGCCGGCCGCGACCCTGCCGCAGAACGGCGCCGTGATCGAAGCCCTCCCCCTTCCTTCAAGGAAGCCGCCATAGCCGCGCATAAGGCGCTGGCGCCCACTTGGTCGGTCAAGACCGCAGATGCCTTCCTCGCCTCGCTACAGGAGCACGCTTATTCGTCCCTTGGCAAAAAGCGTGTTGATGAGATCGACGCTGACGACATCGCTACTACGCTCAAAGCCATCTGGACGACAAAGCCCGGCATGGCACGGAAAGTTCGCCAGCGGATCGGCAAGGTTCTCGACTTCGCGAAAGCGAAGCGCTGGCGGGAGAGTGAAACCCCGCGCCTTTCCGTATCAACGCTGGTTGGCAAGGCCGGTGAAGGCAAGAACTTCCCTGCCATGCCCTATGAGGACGTTCCGGACTTCTACGCGAAGCTGGGGACGACGACTGAAACCAAAGGGCGTCTTGCGCTCATGATGGTCATGGCGACTGCGGCGCGCAGCGGGGAAGTCCGCGCCGCTCGTTGGGGTCACATCGATTGGGACAAGCGCGAATGGACCCGGCCGGCTGACCTAATGAAGACTGGCAAGGCGCACACGGTCACGCTGAACGATGAGGCGCTGGCCGTCCTTCGGCGCGCTGCGACCTATTCCAACAGTGAGGATGGCAGCGCGCTGATCTTCGCCAACCGGGACGGCAACCCCCTGTCGGACATGACCATCAGCAAGGTCATGCGCGACGCCAAGCTGCCTTATGTACCGCACGGGTTCCGTAGTTCGTTTCGTGACTGGGCCGCTGAGAAGATGCCGCAGGTTCCTGATCCGGTAGCCGAGGCCGCGCTTGCCCACGCCGTGCCTGATGCGGTGGTCCGGGCCTACAAACGGACTGACTTCCTCCAGATGAGACGGCAATTGCTGGATGCCTGGGGACGGTTCATCGCCTCGCTAGGGGGCGTCGTGGTTCAGCTCGATTTTTATCGAGCCTGAGCGAGCGGGGGATAGGGTCGCACCCGACAAGGCTGGATTATCCGCCCAGCCTTCCCCCACTATCTTCGTGCGGGTCGCCTGGGAGGGCGATTGATGAACGCCCATGAACGGCACTTTGTTGATCTGGTGCTAAACGATCTCACCGAAGCCGCGCAGCAAGCGGCAGGAATTGCACTTGCAGCACGGGATAGGAAGCACGTGCTTGAAAGAGGCTCGGTATCGGATAATTCCCGTTGGTGGATCAACTTGAGTCTGTTGCTAGCCTCGTTTGGACGGAACTTTATCGAAACGGCAACGTCGGCGGTGACTGAGATTAGCCGGTCACATGAAGCCTATACCGAACTAAGGCAGGCGGTTGAAAGGTTTCTGACATATCTGGGGGCAGGATATGAGAAGCGATACCGCAGCAATCGCTTTTTTTACTCGCCACGAGATCACAAGACAGCGCCGCTTCCGCCGTATTGGGCCGATGCAAGCATTTCACTAGAGCGTCTTGTTGAGATCCAGCGCCGGCACTTTATCGAACCAAGTCCGGTCGAAGTCCCCCGCACGATGGACCTAACAATCGTCGCCGACACAAAACCCTTGCCCCATAAGCATCCTCCACAACGCAAGGCCCTTTCTGATAAGCCAGGCCCCAAAATGCCCTATCTGCCGACACTACATCACATCTTCAAAAAACATCGGTCCGTGATGGCGCACCAAAGCCAAGCCCAAATGCACGAACACGTCGTACATAACTGGCCTGAAGGCTTGGGCCGCGCGCCATCCAAACGCACTATCGCTGCGCGTTGGGCAGAGTGGCGGGACGAGGCCCAAAAGGCGGTAGAGGCATCGAAGCAGTAGCTCGCGCAAAAATATGTCAAAATCTCGCGCAACAACAAACGCGGATTTTCTAGATTAAGTGATTGAAAAATATTGGTTGCTGCGCAAGATTAGCGTGCAATTTCTCCCTTTTCATTCCCAGGCCCCGCCACCGAACACAGTCTTTCGCTTGTCACCGCAATTCGTCGCGGTGCGCAGCGAAAGGCAATCTCGATGGACCCCATCACTACCACCATAGAGGGCACCAAGAAGGCTACCGGCCTCGGTGTCACCAAGATCTACGAACTGATCGGCGAGGGCCGCTTGGAGGTCGTAAAGGTCGGCCGGCGCACGCTGGTGAAAACCAAGAGCATCAAGGCCCTGTTGGGGGAGGCTGCGTAACCGCCATGCCCCAAACATACGAAACCCCGCCGATGGGTGGCGGGGTTCGCGGCGATCAGCTTCCCGGCGTGTCGCGACCCCCTTTTAGCCTCCCCGCCCTCCGCGCGCAACTGATCTCCGCACGATATGGGCTCTCTCTCAACCGCGCCAGCCTGACGGTCAGCCTCGCTTTCGGGGAGGTGCGTCATGGCTAAAGGCACCCTCTCGCTGAACACCTGGAATCGAGATCCAGTCGAGCTTTTCGAGGCAGCGCTGTTCGCCCAACGCAACCGCTTCCTGATCGAACAGGCCAAGCGTGGTGAGCGCAACACCCCCGTGAAAATCGGCAAGGCTGAAGCCGAACGCCGGCTGAAGGCGGCTCTGGCGGCTCTGGCGGCTCTAGACAGGATCGGGGGTGCAGAATGAACCCGGTCCTGCACAAAAGGGCAACCCGTGATAGCCTTACCCGAGCGCTGGAAGGCCTCCCGGATCATCTTCGCCCGATCGTCTTGGCAATGCGCGATTACGGCATCGGCTTTATGTTCGTGCCCCAGGTTGCGGATGCGTTCCGACTGCCCCGCGACAAGCGCACAACGATCACGGTTCTCGGCGACGACTTCGACCAGGCGGTTGGACCAGAAGGGTTTCACATGCCGTCCGTGCGGCGCGCGATCCGCTCAAGCCACGCGTTCGCAGTCGTTTCCAGCGCGCCGCCGCCGGATGTCTATTCGGCAATGGCGACCACGGCAGCGGCGACCCGCGCCAACGTGCTGCTTGTAGAGACGCGGCCGGAACAGGAAATCCAGTGGGTAAACCTGATCCAGAAGCTGGCGCCGGGCCGGTTTGTCTGGCTGGCGACGGTGGAAGGGGGGCACGCATGATGGTGTGCCCCTGGAACCTGCGCCGAGTCCCGGTCTTTGCCGGGCAGCACGATACCCACATCAATACGGGCGAGGATTACGACACCCGCAGCCTTGGCGACATCTTTGCCATGCCCCCCGGAGGCTCGTCCAAGGGCAAGGGCCTCGCCTTCATCCCCAGCGAATGGATCGGCCATGACGCGCGTTGCCACAAAGTCCAGCGCGGGCATGGATCCTTCGTCGCCCTGACGGGCGACATCGACACCGGCAATCATTCGCTTGTGCAGGTGGCGGCACTGGTGCGAGCCTTTGCCTGGGATGCGGCCTGGCTAGTCTACAGCAGCCCGCACGCTCGCCCCGGCGATATGCGCTGGCGCGTAATCCTGCCGCTCGATCAGCCGGCAGCGTTCGCCTTCTGGCATGACGCTCAGGTCGTGTTCTTCGACTTCATGGAGACGCACGGCGTGGCTATGGACCGAGCGTTGGCGCGTGCGGGCCAGCCGGTCTTTCTGCCCAATGTCCCCCCGACGCATCACAAGTCGTGCGAGACGTTGCGCGGCAGCGATGGCCTGCCGCTCTATTACCAACGCGACACGACGGGCACCGACGTCCCGGGCCTGCATACCGATTCCCCTCCGCTGGTGCAGGGTCTGGCGGTTCTAGCCGAAAAGCGGGAAGCCGATGACCGGAAGCGCCAGCGACTGCGTGCGATGGCCGGCCGGCGACACGCGACCCACGCGTATGGTGGCAAGGAAAGCCCGATTGCCAGCTTCAACCGCGCCAATGCGGTAGCGGAGCTACTGGCGGGCTATGGTTACGAGCAGTCGCCCCGTAGCGATTGCGACTGGCGTTCGCCGCTTCAGACCGGTGTCACTTTCGCAACCCGGATCATGGGCGACAAATGGGTGAGCCTGTCGGGCAGCGACGCGGCGGCGGGTTTGGGCGCTCGCTGTGCCACGGGCTGTTTTGGCGACGCCTTCGACTTGTTCGTGCACTTCGAACACGGCGGCAATTATCGCGCAGCCCTGCGCCAGCTTCACCAGGAACGCAAAGACACGCTGGCCTACGCAAAATTCGGTCGGCCCGCCAATTATGAGGGGGCACGCTAATGGCCACCAACATCAAGAGCATTCGCAAGACCGGCAGCGACGCCGATGGCTCTCCGAAGCCGACCTTTCCCGCCAACTATACCATGACCGCGAAGGGCCTGGCGTTTCACACCGATGACGATGTGCGACTGATCGCCGGGCCGTTCGAGGTGCTGGCCCAGACGCGCGACCGGCACAACCAAGCCTGGGGGGTATTGTTGCGCTGGCAGGACGATGACGACGAATCGCACCAACTCGCCATTGCCCGGTCGTCGCTTGCCGGCGATGGCCGCGAAGTTCGGCAGTTGCTCATGGATGGCGGCCTCTACGTCAGCCCGGCGGCAAAGGATCGCAACGCGCTGCAATCGTTCCTGTCGCTGGTGAAGATCGAACGCCGCGCGCGCGCCGTGTCGCGCGTCGGTTGGCAGGATGGTTGTTTCGCGCTGCCTGATCGCACGATCGAGACGGGGGCTGGCGATCTGGTCGTCTACCAGGGCACTGCCGCGCTCGACCACGAGTTTCGTTCCGCCGGGACGCTGGAGGGTTGGCAGGATCGCGTCGCGCGCCTTGGGTCCGGAAATAGCCGGCTTGCCGTAGCTTTGTGCGCCGGGTTCGTCGGCCCGCTACTCGCTGTGACGGCATCGGAAGGTGGCGGCCTTCACCTGCGCGGCTCATCGTCCATTGGTAAATCCACTGCCCTGCTGGCAGCGGCGAGCATCTGGGGGCCTCCTTCGTTCGTCCGGCAATGGCGCGCAACCGCCAACGGGTTGGAAGGCGTGGCCGAACTATCGAACGATTGCCTGCTGATCCTCGACGAACTGGCGCAACTCGATCCACGCGAGGCCGGCAGCGTTGCCTATCTGCTGGCCAACGGCAGCGGCAAATCTCGCGCATCGCAAACCGGGGAGGCCCGCACCGCAAAACGCTGGCTGACCTTCTTCCTGTCGTCGGGAGAGATCAGCCTGGCCGAACATGCCCGAAGCGACGGACGCGGCAAGCGGTCGCCAGCCGGGCAGGAGGTGCGGATCCTCGATGTGGAAGCGGACGCCGGAAAGGGCCTTGGCCTTTTCGACACGCTGCATGACTATCCGAACGGGGACGCACTGGCGCGCGCCATCAAAGATGGAGCGAGCGATCACTTTGGCATTGCCGGGCCTGAGTTTGTGCGCCGGCTGATGGGTGAACTCGACGACACAGGGCGCAAGGTCAAGCTGGCGATCGAAGGTTTTGCCGCAGCGCACCTGCCTGCTGATGCCACGGGGCAAGTTGCACGGGCATGCCGGCGCTTCGGCCTGATTGCCGCTGCCGGGGAGATCGCGATTCATCTCGGCATCCTGCCATGGCAACCAGGCGAAGCGGTCCAGGCGGCGGCGACGATCTTTACAGGCTGGATCGACGCCCGTGGCGGTGCGGGGGCCGCCGAGGATCGCGCCGCCACCGAACAGGTCGCAGAGTTCATCAGTAAGCACGGCAACTCGCGGTTC
>JADLHU010000185.1 GCA_020848655.1 Novosphingobium sp. | reverse complement strand
TGCGCTTTGGCAACCCCGACCACCCCAAGATGAAGCATCTGGTGCAGGGCGTGGTCGCGGGCATTGGCGGTTATGGCAATTGCGTCGGCGTGCCGACCGTCGGCGGTGAAACCAATTTCCATTCGGCCTATGACGGCAATATCCTGGTCAACGCGATGACCGTGGGCGTGGCCGAGCAGGACAAGATCTTCTATTCGGCGGCCACGGGCCTTGGCAATCCGATCGTCTATGTCGGCTCGAAGACCGGCCGCGACGGCATTCACGGCGCGACCATGGCCAGCGCCGATTTCGACGAGACGTCGGACGAAAAGCGCCCCACCGTGCAAGTGGGCGATCCTTTCACCGAAAAGCTGCTGATCGAGGCCTGCCTCGAACTGATGGCGACCGATGCCATCGTCGCCATCCAGGACATGGGCGCGGCGGGCCTCACCTCGTCATCGGTCGAGATGGCATCGAAGGGCGGCGCGGGCATTCGCCTGAACATGAACGCCGTGCCCTGCCGCGAAACGGCGATGACGCCCTATGAAATGATGTTGTCCGAAAGCCAGGAACGCATGCTGATGGTGCTCAAGCCCGGCAAGGAGCCGATGGCCGAGGCGATCTTCCGCAAGTGGGAACTGGATTTCGCGGTGATCGGCGAAGTGACCGACACCGGGCACATGGTGCTGGAATTCGACGGCGAGGTGGTCTGCGACATTCCGCTCGATCCGCTGGCCGACGACGCCCCGCTCTATGATCGCCCGCACGTGCCCACGCCAAAGCCCGCACCGCTGGCCGATGTGCCCGCCTGCGGCGATCTCGGCGCGGACCTTCTGACGCTGGTCGGCTGCCCCGATCTCGCCTCGCGCCGCTGGATCTGGGAACAGTATGACAGCCAGGTCGGTGCGGACACGCTGCAGAAGTCCGGCGGCGATGCGGCGGTGGTGCGCATCCATGGCACCAGCAAGGCGCTGGCGATCACCACCGATTGCACGCCGCGCTATTGCTATGCCGATCCTTATGAAGGCGGCAAGCAGGCCATCGCCGAAGCCTATCGCAACATCAGCGCGGTCGGCGCCACGCCGCTCGCCGTGACCAACTGCCTGAACTTCGCCAATCCGCAGCGGCCCGAGATCATGGGCCAGATCGTCGGTTGCCTCGAAGGCATGGGCGATGCCTGCCGCGCGCTCGATTTCCCGATCGTTTCGGGCAACGTCAGCCTTTACAACGAAAGCAAGGCCACCGGCGGCGGCTCGGCAATCCTGCCAACCCCGGCGATCGGCGGCGTCGGCCTGATGGCCGATCACGAAACGATGGCGACCATCCCGTTCAAGGCGGCGGGCGAGGCGATCTTCGTGATCGGGCGGAACAACGGCCACCTTGGCCAGTCGCTGTGGCTGCGCGAACTGCACGGGCGCGAGGAAGGCCCGCCGCCGCCGGTCGACCTGGCCACCGAACGCGCGCACGCCGAATTCGTCCGCGCGCTGATCGCCCAGGGCAAGGTCAGCGCCGTGCACGACGTTTCGGACGGGGGCCTGCTCGTCGCGCTTGCCGAAATGGCGATGGCCAGCGGCATCGGCTGCGAACTGGAGGAAATCGGCGATCATTTCACCGCCTTCGGCGAAGATCAGGCCCGCTATGTGGTGACCAGTGCGGTGGCGGACACGATCCAGGCCGCCGGCATCCCGATGACGCGCATCGGCACCACCGGCGGCACCTCGGTCAAGGGGCCGGGCTTCGACGTGGCGGTCGCGGACTTGCGCGATGCCAACGAGCGCTTCTTCAAGGACTGGATGGAGGGGTAACCCGAAACCGTTCCTCTCCGTTCGCACTGCGTGAGAACGGGGCGGATTTCAGCTCACTCCCAGACCCATTCCGCGCGATCGATGCCCAGCAGTTCCAGGATGCTGGTCAGGTCGCCGCGATCGATCCAGCCATCGGCGGCGGCGCGGGCCTTGGGCTTGGCGCGATAGGCGATGCCATAGGTCGCGGCTTCCAGCATCGGGATGTCGTTGGCGCCGTCGCCGGTGGCCAGGCTGGTCGCGCCCGCGCCCAACTGGGCCATTTCCTCAAGCAGCACCGCGCGCTTCACCGAGCTGTCGGTGATCGGGCCGACGAGGCCGCCGGTCAGCCGCCCGTCCGCGATATCGAGCCGGTTGCCGACCACGCGGTCGAAGCCCAGTTGTTCGGCCACGGGATCGGCGAACTGGTGGAAGCCGCCCGTCACCAGCACGGTGCGGCAGCCCTTGGACTTGAGCGTCGCCACCAGAGTGCGCGCGCCGGGCATCGGCGCGATACGCGTGGCCAGGCATTCGGCGATCGCGCCTTCCGATAATTCACGCAGCAGCAGTACGCGTTCGCGCAATGCGCCTTCGAAATCGAGTTCGCCCTGCATGGCGCGTTCGGTGATCGCGGCGATCTGGTCCTTGATACCGGCGAAATCGGCCAGTTCATCGATGCATTCGGCCGAGATCATCGTCGAATCCATGTCTGACACGAACAAGGCCGGGATCACCGGTTCATGATCGCTGACCAGCAAGTCGGACGGCGCGAAATGGCGATCGAGGATCGCGCGCACGCTGTTCGCATCGCCATGCGGCAATTGCAGTTCGGCCACGTTCATGCCGCTGCGCACCGACTCGGCCATGGCGACGGGAAAGCCCGCGTCGGCAAGCTCCGCGCGCGCCGCATCGACATTTGCGCCAAGTCGTTCCGTGTCTGCTATCAGCCGGGCAATGAGCAACGAAGAATCCCCTGAACTACCTGCGACCGGTCAAGCCCGGCCGCCGCTGGCGCTCATCGCAGGGCCGACTGCCAGCGGCAAGAGCGATCTTGCCGTGCGCATCGCGCTGGCGGCGCAGGCGCGCGGGCGACAGGCGGTGGTCATCAATGCCGACAGCGCGCAAGTCTATGCCGATCTTGCCGTGCTGAGCGCGCGGCCATCGGCAGCAGACATGCATGGCGTGGAGCATCGCCTGTTCGGTGCCTGGGACGGCGCAAGCGCCTGTTCGGCGGCGGATTGGGCAACGGCCGCCCGCGCCGAAGTGGCCCGCGTTCAGCAAGCGGGCGGCCTGCCCATCCTGGTCGGCGGAACCGGGCTGTATCTCCGCACGCTGCTTGACGGCATCGCCCCGGTGCCGCCGATCGATCCCGACGTGCGTGCGCGCGTGCGCGCCTTGCCCGTGGCCGAGGCCCATGCCGCGCTTCAGCGCGAAGACCCGGAGCGCGCCGCCGTGCTGGCCCCGGCCGATGCGGCGCGGATCGCGCGGGCGCTGGAAGTGGTGCGATCGACCGGGCGCGGCCTGGCAAGCTGGCAGGCGGAGCGCAGCGGCGGCATCGGCGCCGGCGTGGACGTGCGCGCGCTGATCCTGCTGCCCGATCGCGCCGGGCTTTATGCCCGCTGCGATCTGCGCTTTTCCCGGATGCTGGAGGGCGGCGCCATCGCCGAAGTCGAGGCGCTGCTGGCGCGCGGCCTCGATCCCGCCCTGCCCGTCATGCGCGCTATCGGCGTGCCCGAGATCGCCGGATTCCTGCGCGGCGAATGGAGCCGGGAGCAAGCGGAAGCGCGTGGCGCGCAGGCCACGCGCAACTATGCAAAACGCCAGTTCACCTGGTTCCGCCACCAGCCTCCGACACAATGGAAACGCACCGAGACAGATTGTTTCAACATTGATGACTTTTTGGAATTTTAGTTTCGGTATGATGGGTTGACACGTTATTTCGTGTCCCCTAGAGCGCCCCACACGGCTTGCAGCGCAAGCTTGCGCGCCCCGAGAGGACGACCCGGCCCGGCCATTGCCGAGCCGGGTCGGTTCTTTTAGAGAGCGCCGCGATCGAAGGAAGGACAAGACAGTGAGCGACGAGCGCAGTGGCGCGAACATTCTGGTCGAAAGCCTGGTCCGGCAGGGGGTCGAATTCGTGTTCGGCTATCCCGGCGGCGCCGTGCTGCCGATCTATGACGCCCTGTTCGAACATCCGCAGATCCGGCACATCCTGGTGCGCCACGAAGCGGGCGCGGCCCATGCCGCCGAAGGCTATGCCCGGTCCACCGGCAAGCCCGGCGTCGTGCTCGTCACGTCCGGCCCCGGCGCGACCAATGCGATCACCGGCATCGCCGATGCCTTCATGGATTCGATCCCGCTGGTCGTCATCACCGGGCAGGTTCCGACCGCGCTGATCGGTTCGGACGGGTTCCAGGAAGCCGATACCGTTGGCATCTCGCGCCACTGCACCAAGCACAACTATCTGGTGAAAGACCCGTCCGACCTCGCCGCCGTCATCGACGAGGCGTTCCAGATCGCCACCGAAGGCCGCCCCGGCCCGGTGCTGATCGATATCCCCAAGGACGTCCAGATCGCCTCGGCCCCGTGGCACGAGGCCGGCCCGCAGCGCCGCAATCGCTACAATCCGCAGACGGAAGGCGGTGCGGACGATATCGCGCGCGCCATCGAACTGCTGGCGCGATCACGCGCACCGGTGTTCTATACCGGCGGCGGCGTGATCAATTCCGGCCCGCATGCCTCGCGCCTGCTGCGCGAATTGCAGGCGCTGACCGGGGCGCCGGTCACCTCCACGCTGATGGGCCTGGGCGCGTTCCCGGCCGACAGCGCGGACTGGCTGGGCATGCTG
This sequence comes from Novosphingobium sp., assembly GCA_020848655.1. Taxonomy (GTDB): domain Bacteria; phylum Pseudomonadota; class Alphaproteobacteria; order Sphingomonadales; family Sphingomonadaceae; genus Novosphingobium. Next base: position 10,611 of record JADLHU010000185.1, on the reverse strand, counting down.
GGCATGCACGGCACCTATGAAGCCAACATGGCGATGAACCAGGCGGACCTGATCGTCTGCGTCGGCGCGCGCTTCGATGATCGCGTCACGGGCCGGCTCGATGCCTTCGCGCCCAATTCCGCCAAGATCCACATCGACATCGACCGTTCGTCGATCAACAAGACGGTTCCGGTCGACCTGCCGATCATCGGCGATTGCGGCGTGGTTCTGCAGCAATTGATCGACGCCTGGGGCAGCCGCAAGGCGGCGAACCTGGCGGACTGGAAGGCCCGCATCGAAGGCTGGCGCGCGCGCAAGAGCCTGGCCTACCCCGACAACGACCAGGCGATCATGCCGCAGCGCGCCATCCAGCGATTGTTCGAGCTGACGCGCAGCCGCGATCCGATCATCTCCACCGAAGTCGGCCAGCACCAGATGTGGGCGGCGCAGTATTTCCCGTTCTACCAGCCCAACCGCTGGCTGACTTCGGGTGGGCTGGGCACGATGGGCTATGGCCTGCCCGCCGCGATCGGCGCGCAACTGGGCAATCCGAACGATCTCGTCATCGACATCGCCGGCGACGCATCGATCCAGATGAACATTCAGGAACTGGGCACCGCCACGCAATATCGCCTGCCGGTGAAGGTGTTCATCCTCAACAACGAATGGATGGGCATGGTCCGCCAGTGGCAGGAACTGACCTATGAAAGCCGCTATTCGAACTCCTATTCGGACAGCCTGCCCGATTTCGTGAAGCTGGCCGAAGCCTACGGCTGGAAGGGCATCCGCATCGAGAACGAAAGCCAGTTGGACGACGGTATCCGCGCGATGATCGAGCATCCCGGCCCGGTGATGGTCGATTGCCTGATCTCCCACGAGGCGAACTGCTTCCCGATGATCCCCTCGGGCGCGGCGCACACCGAAATGATCCTCTATGGCGATACCGTCGCGGGGACAATGGACGACGAAGCCAATGCCCTGGTCTGAGAAGCGGCTCTGGTCCGAGAACGAGAGAACAATGATGAAGATCAAGCACGAGGCGTCCGAGCGCCATGTCCTGGCCATCACGGTCGACAACGAGGCGGGCATCCTGGCCAAGATCGCCGGGCTGTTCACCGCGCGCGGCTATAACATCGACAGCCTGACCGTGGCCGACATCAGCGAAAACCATGCGGTCAGCCGGATCACCATCGTCACCCACGGGCCGCCGGCGCAGATCGACCAGATCCACGCCCAGCTTGAACGTCTGGTGCCGGTCCACAAAGTGGCCGACCTGACCGAAGCCGGCCCGCATGTTGAGCGCGAACTGGCGCTGATCAAGGTGGCGGGCACCGGCGACATCCGCGTGGAAGCGCTCCGGGTGGCCGAACTGTTCCGTGCCAAGGTGGTCGACACCACCACCAAAAGCTTCGTGTTCGAACTGACCGGCGCGCCCGACAAGCTCGACAGCTTCATCGCGCTGATGCGCGAACTGGGGCTGGTCGAAGTCGGCCGCACCGGCATTGTCGGCATGATCCGGGGGCCGGAAGGCGCCTGACGGTTGTCACCTTGCCCCTGCGATGGCAGGGGCCTGTCCAACGGTGCGGCCTGGTCGCACGCAAATCCGGGCCTCCGCCGGTGCGGGGGCGACGAAGGGAAAGTAAGATGAAGGTCTATTACGACGCCGATTGCGATATCAACCTGGTCACCGGCAAGAAGATCGCCGTGCTCGGCTATGGCAGCCAGGGCCACGCCCATGCGCAGAACCTGCGCGATTCGGGCGTCAAGGATGTGGCCATCGCGCTGCGTGCCGGTTCCGCCACCGCCGCCAAGGCCGAAGCCGCCGGCTTCAAGGTGATGTCGAACGCCGAAGCGGCCAAGTGGGCCGACATCCTCATGATCCTGGCGCCAGACGAACATCAGGCGGCGATCTGGGCCGATGACATCAAGGGCAACCTGCGCCCCGGTTCGGCGCTGGCCTTCGCGCATGGCCTGAACATCCACTTCGGCCTGATCGAGGTTCCGGCCGACATCGACGTGATCATGATCGCCCCCAAGGGCCCCGGCCACACCGTGCGCAGCGAATATGTGCGCGGCGGCGGCGTGCCTTGCCTCGTCGCGGTCCACCAGGACGCCACGGGCAATGCGCTCGACGTGGCACTGGCCTACGCTTCGGGCGTCGGCGGCGGCCGTTCGGGCATCATCGAGACCAACTTCAAGGAAGAATGCGAAACCGACCTGTTCGGCGAGCAGGCCGTGCTGTGCGGCGGCATCACCCACCTGATCCAGGCCGGTTTCGAAACGCTGGTCGAGGCGGGCTATGCCCCCGAAATGGCCTATTTCGAGTGTCTCCACGAAACCAAGCTGATCGTCGACCTGCTTTATGAAGGCGGCATCGCCAACATGCGCTATTCGATCTCGAACACCGCCGAATACGGCGACATCACCACTGGTCCGCGCATCATCACCGACGAGACCAAGGCCGAGATGAAGCGCGTGCTGGCCGACATCCAGTCGGGCCGTTTCGTGAAGAACTTCGTTCTCGACAACCGCGCCGGCCAGCCCGAACTGAAGGCTGCGCGCAAGGCCGCCGAAGCCCACCCGATCGAGCAGACCGGCGCCAAGCTGCGCGCCATGATGCCGTGGATCGGCGCCAACAAGCTGGTCGACACGACCAAGAACTGATCGCTTGCGATCGCGTGCGCGGGCCGTCCTGCCTTTAGGGCGAGACGGCCCGCCGCGCTGCACTCTGCGATTGCTTCCGCCGCGGCTTTGGTCCCTTATGGCGTGAGCAACCCGGAGAGCACGATGTCCCTCAATCCTCGCCGCCTCGCCCTTGTGGGCGCTGTCGCCCTTGCCCTTGGCGCGCCTTTCGCCGCCCCGCTGATCGCGCAGATTGCCGCGAAGCCCGGCGCGGCCGATCCGGCCCGCGTCACTGGCGGCACCTACACCGTCGATCATGAGCATACGATGGTCGGCTGGCGGCTCGATCACCTGGGCGTAACGCCCTATTTCGGCATCTTCGGCCAGGTCACCGGCACGCTGGACATCGACCCGAAGAATCCGCGCGCCACCAAGGTCGATGTGACCATCCCCGTCGCCAAGGTGACCACAGCCAGCCCCGGCCTCACCGCGCACTTGCTGCGCCCGGCCGCGCAGGCTGGTGGCAAGCCCGACTTCTTCGGCCCCGCCCCCGCCGACGCGCGCTTCGTGTCGACATCGGTGGAACCGGGCGAAAAGGCCGGAACCGCCAAGCTCACCGGCAATCTCACGCTGAACGGCGTGACCAAGCCGGTCGTGCTCGACGTTGCATTCTATGGCGCGGCGAAAATGCCCAAGGAAATGGGCGGGCAGGACATGATCGGCTTCGAGGCCGATGCCACGATCAAGCGCAGCGACTTCGGCATCAGCACGGCGATTCCCCTCGTCTCGGACGAAGTGCAACTGGATATCGTCGCCGCCTTCGTGAAATGAGCGATCCGATATGAACGGTTTTCTCGCATCGCTGACCCCGGCCACGCTGGTCATGCTGGTTGCCGCCTGTGCGCCGGGAACGTCTCCCGGCGAACCGGCGGCGGCAGAGCCTGCCCCGCCCGCGCCTGCCCCGCCTGCCCCGCCTGCCCCTACCCCGCCAACCGACGATGAATGCGGCGCGGGCAGGCTTGGCGCCTTCCTTGGCCTTGCCGCCGGCGAGGACGTGCTGGCCCGGATCCGCGCCGCGATCGGCCATGATCGCATCCGCGTCATCCATCCGGGCGACGCGGTGACGATGGATTACCGCGCCGATCGGCTGAACGTGGAACTGGGCGCGGATTCGCGCATCGAACGGCTGCGCTGCGGCTGACCCGTCCGCTGCGGCCAACGCGTCCCTCTTTACAAGCCGCGCGGCAATCCCCATAGGCACGTCATGCATTTCCGGCTTGGCCTTACCCTGCGACTTATCCGCCCTTGGGCGTGAGCTGACGCGTCGCCACTGCGGCGCGGGTGGCGCCCAAGGGGACCGTGCCAACCGCAGACCGCAGAAATTCCAAGCGAGATTCCCGTCATGACCATGTTGCAAGACCCTTCGGTCAAGTATCGCCCGTTCCAGCCCATCAACCTGCCCGATCGCCAGTGGCCCGGCCGCACGATCACCAAGGCGCCGCGCTGGCTCTCCACCGACTTGCGCGATGGCAACCAGGCGCTGATCGACCCCATGGGCGCCGAGAAGAAGTCGCGCTTCTTCGACCTGCTCGTCCGTGTCGGGCTGAAGGAAATCGAGGTCGGCTTCCCCAGCGCCGGGGCGACCGAGTTCGATTTCATCCGCGGCCTCGTCGATTCGGGCCGCATCCCCGCCGATGTCATGGTGCAGGTGCTCACCCAGTCGCGCGACGACCTGATCCAGACGTCGTTCGAAAGCCTGGCGGGTGTCCATGCGGCCATCGTCCATGTCTATAACGCCGTATCGCCGCTGTGGCGCCAGGTGGTGTTCGGGCTGGACCGGCCGCAGATCCGCGACATCGCCATCAACGGCGCGAAAGTGCTGCGCGATCAGGCCGCGCGCTTCCCGCAGACCGACTGGCATTTCGAATACTCGCCCGAGACGTTCTCTACCGCCGAACTCGATTTCAGCCTGGAATGCTGCGAAGCGGTGATGGACATCCTGAAGCCCACGCCCGAGCACCCGATCATCCTCAACCTGCCGGCCACGGTCGAGGCGGCGACGCCGAACATCTATGCCGACCAGATCGAGTATTTCTGCCGCAACCTGCCCAACCGCGACAGCGCGGTGATCTCGCTCCACACGCACAACGACCGGGGCACCGGCGTGGCGGCGGCGGAACTGGGGCTGATGGCCGGCGCGGATCGCGTCGAAGGCTGCCTGTTCGGCAATGGCGAGCGTACCGGCAACTGCTGCCTGGTGACCGTCGCACTCAACATGTACACGCAGGGCGTCAATCCGCAGCTCGACTTTTCGGACATCGACGAGGTGATCCAGACGGTCGAATACTGCAACCAGTTGCCCGTGGCCGAACGCCACCCCTATGGCGGCGAACTGGTGTTCACCGCGTTTTCGGGCAGCCACCAGGATGCGATCAAGAAGGGCTTCGCCGCGCAGGAACAGCGCAACGACCAGGTGTGGTCGGTGCCCTACCTGCCGATCGACCCGGCCGACCTGGGCCGCAGCTACGAAGCGGTGATCCGCGTCAATTCGCAATCGGGCAAGGGCGGCTTCGCCTGGGTGCTGGAACAGGACCAGGGCCTCAAGCTGCCCAAGCGCATGCAGGCGCATTTTTCTCGCCAGGTCCAGGAACTGGCGGACCAGGTCGGGCGCGAACTGCAGGCCGCCGACATCTGGGACGTGTTCCAGCGCACCTACCGGCTCAACGGCCACGGCACGCGCTTCCAGTTGGAAGACTATGAGGAAACCCGCGCCCCCGATGGGTCGCGCATCTTCGCCGGCAAGATCGGCGTCGATGGCAAGGTCCAGTCGGTCTCGGGCCGGGGCAATGGCCTGCTGTCCTCGGTGGTGGCGACGCTCAGCGAGAGCTTTGGGGTCACGCTCGAAGTGCGCGACTATACCGAACACGCGATGGCCAAGGGCTCCGACGCCCGCGCCGCCGCTTATGTCGAATGCGTGACGCCCGATGGCCGCACGATCTGGGGCGTGGGAATCGACGAGGACGTTGCCACCGCCGGCGTGCGCGCCGTGCTGAGCGCCGCCAACGCCGTGTGACGCGAAACCGCCGGCATTCTTTTCCGGTTTTATCGGAACAGGGATGCCGGCCCATCGCCGGTGAGGCTAATCCCCGCGTGCGATCCTGACGATTCCGCTCTGCGCGTCAACGCGGGCGCGCAGTGTTTCGCCTTCCGGGCCGACCAGATCCTGCTGGCCCGCAAGCGGCCCGTGCCCGATCAGGTGATCGACGATCCGCCCGGCAAGCTGCACGATCTGCGATGGGTCTTCACCGGGGCGGCTTTCCAGGATGACGTCCTGCCCGGTGAAATGGCGCAACCCGTTGCTGGCGATGGCGCCATCGTGGCCGGGGGCAAGCGGCACCAGCCCCAGCACGGGAAACGCCCCGCCATCGCGCCAGGTGTCGATGATGCGGACGAAATAGCCGGCATCCATCCAACTGCTCGCAGGGTTCCAGCACACCGCCTTGATCGGCAGGTGCCGCGCCAGGACGGCGGCCATGCCGGTCATCGCGTCGACCACAGGCAACAACGCCGCGCCTGCCGCGATATGCACGCCGGGCATCAACCACATCGCCTCGAAATCGAACCGCGCGACATCCACCGGCAAGCCATAGACATGCGCGGCCGGCGGCGGCTTGCGCCCCGGCCCCGGCGCCAGGCCCAGCAAATCGAACGTCAGACCGGTGACGTGCAGTTCCAGCCAGCCTTCCACGCCGTGCGGCCGGTGCGAAATGCCGGCAAGCGCGGTTTCCTCGGCAATCGCGAGGGCATGTTCCACTTCTTCCACACAAGGGCGATCGCCGGCTGAAAACAGCAGCGACAGGCCCGTTCTGCCATGCATTTGTTCCAGAATGTCCCCGCTTTCAAAACCCGATAGACCATATTGCCGGCCCACCCCGCGAAACATAGTACGACATAAGTCCAGGCAACTTCTGGAAATATTGGACCATTTTGGATTCTTCTTGTCGCGCCGCGATGGCCCCCAAAGCGCGGGCCGGGCCGTTCAGAACATCCCCAGGCGCAGCCCTTCGCCCAGCGCCGCGCCCAGATCGTGGCATCGCCGCCGATCATGATCGGTCAGCCGCTTGGGCGCCGAAATCGCCTCGGGCGTCTGCGCGGCAAGGTTGACGATCAGCGGTTCGGCCACGCGCCGCAGCCGCCATCCCGTGACGATCCTTTCGATCTGCGCCTGGGCGCCGCGCCCGTCCGATCCCGCCGCGATGGCCGTGGCGTAAGCCCGGCCTTCCACGCGGCCAAGCAGCGGATAATAGCTGCGGTCGAACATCTCCTTCATCGTCCCGGTCATACCGCCCAGGTTTTCCGGGCACACGAACAGGAAACCGCGCGCCGCCAGCAGATCGGCGGGCGATGCATCGTCGGCCGCGATCAGCCGCGCGCCCGCGCCTGCGCCATCCAGGGCGGCCCGTGCCATCGCCTCGGCCGCCCCGGTGCGGCTATGCCAGACGATGACAAGGCCGCAGCCGGCGGCGGCAGGTGCATCATCGGGCAAGGCTCAACAGCCGCCACGACCACCGCCCAGCGCGCCGCCCAGCATGCCACCCAGCCCACGCGGCCGGCAATTCTGCTGCTGCTGTCCCTGGCCCTGCTGGCCGCCACCCGTGCCCATCGACATGCCCTGCGCCTGCATCCAGCTCGTCGTCGAGCGATGGCGCACGCGCGCCGTCCATTCCAGGTTCCAGGCGGCGCGCGGATCGGCAGGGCGCGGCGGATAGGAGAAGCTTTCCTCCGGCCCATAGGCATTCAGCGTGCCGAAACGGAAATCGGGCGCATCGCGGATCACTTCGGCCGGGACCGTGCAGCTTGTGGCCGAAGGCGGCAGCACCGTGCGATCGCGCACCAGCGCGGCCACTTGCCCCGGCGAAATCCAGTCGGACAAGCCGCCGCCGAACTGGCGCGAGGCGCTGCTCGACCACATCACCATGTCGCGCATCTGGTCGCCCTGCCCCTGCTTGCCGCCGAACAGCATCACGTAATAACCGGTCGCGTCGGGAATGCCGCCCCAACGCACCATCGACGCACCGCTGGGCAGCGAACTGGTGTTCACGCTCAGCGCGCGCATGAAGTCCCTGGCCAGGGTGAAGGAAATCTCGGGCGCATAGTTCGCGGCGATGCGGTGCGGGCCGATCAGCGAACTGTCGGACTTCACGAACTTGCCGTCCTCCGCCGGCCAGCGGCCGAAGGTGCGGCTGTTGCCGATCGTCGGCCCCCAGTCACGCACCACGGTGGACGAGAACACGCCCGGCGGCACGTGCCCGGCGGCCACGCGGGCGAAATCGATCACCACGGGCTGCCCCTTGGGCGCGTGTTCGCCGCAACCCCAGTAGATCAGCAGGCGGCCCTGCGGCTTCTGCGGCATCTCGTCGGTCCCGCCGCGTTCCTCGCGCGGGGTGACGAGCGCCACCGATTTGCCGAGCTTGGCATTCGACGGCATGAAATGGTCGGCCTTGGGCGAACCCCGGTCCGCCGCGCGCGAAGAGCCGAGGCGCAGGTAAAGTTCATGCTGGACGTTGCCGCCCCGGCCGCCGCCGAACATCATGCCCAGGCCGGCCCCCATGCCGCCGCCCATGCCGGCCATGCCCGATACCGTGCCGGCCCGCATGTCATAGCGAGCGACCGGGCCGCTGGCGGCGCGCTGCTGCGCGATCAGGGGCACGGCCACGGCCGCCCCGACGGCAATCGTGGCAACGGCGGCGATGGCGATGGTTTTCTTGCGCGCGGGCATAACGGTGGCCTCCTTCCAGATCTGCGGTCCCTACTAACGATACCTTTCGGGAAGAATTGTGAATTCTCGACATTAATGGCCGACTCATCATCGGCGGCGCGCAAGGCTTCCCGTCCCAGCGCGGATAAGGTAGCCCACAAGCCATGACCTTGCGACCCGGTTCCGTATTCGCCATCGAATCATCGCTCAGCGGCAAAGCCTGGCGCTGGCGCGGCGGCAACATGGACCTTGCCGGGGCGACGGGCGGCGATTCCCCGGCCGGGCACGGCGGGCTGGAACATGACATCGTCACCCAGCTCCTGCTCTCGCGCGGGGTGCCGCACGACGACCTGGAGCGCCACCGCAATCCGTCGCTGCGCGCCTTCCTGCCCGATCCTTCGGCCTTCCGCGACATGGACGCCGCCGCCGAACGCCTTGCCCAGGCAGTGCTCACCGGCGAAACGCTTACCGTCTATGGCGATTACGACGTCGACGGCGCGACCAGCGCGGCGCTGCTGATCCGCCTGCTGCGCATGCTGGGCCACGATGCGCGCTATTACATCCCCGATCGCCTGCTCGAAGGCTATGGCCCCTCGGGCGAGGCGCTGGTGCGCATCGCGGGCGAAGGCAGCAGCCTGATCGTCACCGTCGATTGCGGCGCGATGGCGCACGAAGCGCTGGGCATGGCGCATGACGCCGGGGTCGATGTGATCGTGGTCGATCACCACAAATGCTCGACCGATCTTCCGCGCGCCGCCGCGCTGGTCAATCCCAACCGGCTCGATGAAAGCGATACGGGCGCGGCGCACGGCCACCTGGCCGCTGTCGGCGTCGCCTTCCTGCTGGCGGTGGCGACCGTGCGCGCGCTGCGGCTGCGCGGGTTCTTCGCCAGCCGCGCCGAGCCGGATCTGTTCGCGCTGCTCGATCTGGTGGCGCTGGGCACGGTGGCCGATGTGGCCGCACTGCACGGGCTGAACCGCGCGCTGGTGGCACAAGGCCTCAAGGTCATGGCCCGGCGCGAGAACGTGGGCATGTCGGCATTGATCGACGCCAGCCGGCTGAGCCGCGCGCCGACCTGTTCCGACCTTGGCTTCGCGCTGGGACCGCGCATCAATGCCGGCGGGCGCGTGGGCGAATCGACGCTGGGCGTGCGCCTGCTGACCACCACCGATCCCGACGAGGCGGCCGACATTGCCGCGCAGCTTTCGCGCCTGAACGAGGAACGCCGCGCGATCGAGGCATCGGTGCAGGAAGCCGCCGAGGAACAGCTCGATCGCCAGCACAACCGCGCCGTGCTGCTGCTGGCCGGGCGTGGCTGGCATCCCGGCGTGATCGGCATCGTCGCCGGGCGAATCAAGGAAAAGACCGGAAAGCCCGCGGTGGTCATCGCGCTCGATGCCGATGAGGCCGGCCATGGCAAGGGCTCGGGCCGCTCGATCGCGGGCGTCGATCTGGGCGCGGCGATCATCGCGGCGCGCGAAGCCGGGCTGCTGGTGGCGGGCGGCGGCCATGCCATGGCGGCGGGGCTGACCATCGATCCGGGCAAGCTGGAAGCGCTGGGCGACTGGCTGGACGAACGGCTGGGCGGCGCGATCGTCGCCGCGATGGCGCAGCGTTCGCTGCTGCTCGATCTGGCGCTGGCGCCCGGCGGGCTGACCCCGGAACTTGTCGGCACGCTGGAAAGCGCCGGGCCGTTCGGCATGGGCTGGCCCGGCCCGCGCGTTGCCGTGGGTCCGCTGCGCCTTTTGAAGGCCGATATCGTGGGCAACGATCACGTTCGCCTGATCGTGCGCGGCGATGATGGCGCCAGCTTCAAGGCCATCGCCTTTCGCGCCGCCGAAAGCGATATGGGCCAGGCGCTGCTGCATGGTTCGCGCGATCGCAAGGTGTGGCTGGCCGGGCGCGCGCGCATCGACGACTGGGGCAGCCGCCCGCAAGCCGAACTGCATATCGAGGACGCCGCGTGGAGCGATTGAAATATTCCTGCGTCCGGGGGGTTGACCCTCATCACGCGCTTGCCTAAACGCGCGGCCTGCCTCGGAGCAAACCGGTGCGGCCCCTTCGTCTAGCGGTTAGGACGCGGCCCTTTCACGGCTGAAACACGGGTTCGATTCCCGTAGGGGTCACCATTCCTCGCCTCGGGCGGGATTGGCCACAACACGGTTCCCCGGCCCCTTCGTCTAGCGGTTAGGACGCGGCCCTCTCACGGCTGAAACACGGGTTCGATTCCCGTAGGGGTCACCAGCTAAGTA
>JADLHU010000184.1 GCA_020848655.1 Novosphingobium sp. | reverse complement strand
TGCATCCAATACCAGCGCGAGCACCAGCATTTCGCTCATAGTGGCAATAGTGGCGATGGCATCGGTAAGGGCCGCTTCAATGTCTGGAGTCACCGGCAGAGTGCCGAGATGGGCTTGCTTGGCGAGTTGATTCAGATTGTTGGCAATGCGGGACTGGCCCAGAACTCCCAGCACTTGAAGCAGCGCTTGACGGTCGGCAGGCGTCAGCCTCGACCGACGCGGCGGCTCCGCCAGCAAGCGTTCCCGGATATATGCGCCGAGTGGCATCCCATCCGCCTGCTGTTGCAGGCGGGCGCGTTCTTCAAATGAGAGCCGCAGAGAGAAAGGGGGATCGTATGGCTTGCGCGCCATGCTTCCCCCTTATGCCGCGTTGCGCCTCCGCCCGACGCCACGGATGGCGTCGCGCGGTGCGCGTCCATCCTTGCTTCCATTCGCCGGTTCTAGAATTGTCCGCCCAAGTGTCGTGTGTCGGAGAATGGCGTTCCATTCCTCCAAAACACCGAATAGAGAGTTTGCAGGCGCTCCCACAGGGTGCACCACGGATTTCAACGATTTGATGCGGTTTGATGCCAGCGGCAACGTCTGAAGAGCCATCGGGGCGCGGTGCGCGGCGGGGCTTGTCCGGCGTCTGGGCGGCACTGTCCGCGTGTTCATTTTACGGCACAGGTCTGCGGTTTCGGGCGCTATGGCTGGCAAGGTTATGTAGCTGACATGTCCCTTTATGATGACCTTGGCGTCAGCAGTGACGCATCGTTCGAAGAAATCCGCAGCGCCTACCGCAAGCGGGCCATGGGCTGTCACCCGGACTTGGGCGGCGACCGCGAAGAGTTCCAGCGCATCCAGAACGCGCACGATGTCCTGTCCGATGCCGATCGCCGCGCGCGCTATGACCAGACCGGCGAGACGGCGGCGGGGCCTGACAATCGCCTGTCCGAAATATCGGCGGTCATCGTGTCCGCCTTCGATCATGTCCTGGCCCAGGCCGGCGCGAAGTTTCGCGAGCATGACCTGATCGTGCACACCTGCAACGTGCTGCGCGGGCAGAAGCGCGGCCTGCGCGCATCGCTTGACAAGGCCGCCGGCGAAAAGGCGAAGCTGGGAGAACTGATCGAGCGGCTGAGCTTCGAAGGCGCCGGGCCGGACATCCTGACCGGCACGCTGCGCCAGCGCATCGCACACCACGACAACGCCATCCGCCTGGCCGAACACAATCTCGAAGTGATCGACGAGGCGATCGGCTATCTGCGATCCTACGGCTTCGCCTGGAAGCGCACCGAATTGAGCAACGCGCCGGCCGATCCCATCGATTACGACGCGACCATCACCTTCGAAGGAATGTAGCCGGCACAGGCGGAATCCGTCCGGCAGATGACCAAAGGTTAAGTTGATCGTGTCTGCTGCGGCAGCGATGGTTGCCGCAGGCAGGCGATCGTCGCGTCCGGCGCGCCTGCGCTGTCGAGCAGGGCACGAAGCCATGACGTCAATGCCGTTTTCCCGCGCTGTGTGCCGTGGCCGCCTTGCCCGAAGATAGCCAGCGGGCATCGCCGCCGTCCTGGCTGATCCTGCTGCTGGTGCCGATGGCGGCGATGGTCGCGCTCGATACGCGCGAAGGGCGCGCGCTGCTCGATCGGCTGACCGCGCATGGCGAAGCGATCACCGCGCTGCCCGGGCTGACGCTGGATACCGCGCCGCATGCCGCCGCCGGCCTCGTCGTCACCAGCGTCCGCTCCGACAGCCAGGCCGCCCGGGGCGGGATCGTGGTGGGCGACGCGGTCGTGGCGATCGATCGCACGCCGATGGTTACGCTAGATCAGGTTCGGCGCTATCTCCAGCGCGACAAGGCGGGTAGCGTGGCCTTGCGCGTGCTGCAAGGCGATCGGCCGCGCGACATCCGCCTGGGCCGGGAAGGAGGCTAGGGTGGGGCACAAGCTGCTGGTCATCGAGGATGACGAAGCGATCGCAAGCTATATCGCCAAGGGCATGGGCGAGGAAGGCTTTACCGTCGATCACGCCGACAACGGGCGCGACGGCCTGTTCCTGGCCACCGATGGCGCTTACGACGCGATCATCCTCGATCGGATGCTGCCGGGCATGGACGGCATGGCGCTGCTGGCCGCCTTGCGCGCGGCGGGGATCGAAACGCCGGTGATCATCCTCTCGGCGCTGGGCACGCCCGATGATCGCGTGGCCGGGCTGACCGCCGGATCGGACGATTACCTGACCAAGCCTTTCGCCTTTGCCGAACTGCTCGCCCGCGTGCGCCTGCTTTTGCGCAAGCGCGGCAGCGGCGCGCCCGTGGTCACCACGCTGTCGTGCCAGGATCTGGAAATGGACCTGCTGTCGCGCAAGGTCCGGCGCGGCGGCCGCGCGGTCGATCTGCAACCGCGCGAATTCCGCCTGCTCGAATATCTGCTGCGCCACGCCGATCAGGTGGTGACGCGCACCATGCTGCTGGAAGGGGTGTGGGACTATCACTTCGATCCCGGCACCAATGTGATCGACGTGCATATCAGCCGGCTGCGCAAGAAGCTGGACGATAGCGCCGGGCGGCCGCTGCTGCACACGGTTCGCGGGGCCGGCTATCGGCTCGGCGCGCCGGCCTGACGGGCGCGGCGGCAATGGCATTCGCCGGGGCCGGCTGGCGCTGGGGCGCGATGCTGCGTTCGACCACGGCGCGCTTCATCGTGCTGGCCTTCGTGTTGCAGTTCGCGGTGACGGGCGGCGTGCTGTTGTTCGTGCAGGAAGGCAGCCAGCGCGCCTTGGCGGCCGAACAGCGCGAACGCGTGGGCGAACTGCGCGACGAACTGCGCGCGGCCTGGCGCGCTGGCGGGGCCGAGGATCTGCGACGGCTGATCGCGACGCGGCTGGAAGCGACGCACGGCGCGGTGGCGGTGATCCTCTATGCGCGCGCCGATGGCACGCCGGTCGCCGGCAACCTGGGGGCCTGGCCCACGGTGATCGCACCGCAGACACCGTGGCGCACGATCGATCTTTACCGCACCGGCAGCGACCGGCCCGAGCACATGGGCGTGATCGCCACGCGCCTGCCCGATGGCAGCCGCCTGCTGACCGGCCATGTCATCGAAGCGAACCTGCAACTGGTGCGCATCAACGAGGAAGCGATCCTTGTTTCGCTGATTGCCGGGCTGGCCATGGCGGCGCTGGGCGCGCTGATCATCGGCCGGGTGCTGTCGCGCCGGATCGAAGCCATCGCCATCACCGCCAATGCGGTGGGCGAAGGCGCGCTGGCGCGCCGCGTGGATACCGGCGGCAGCGGCGATGCCTTCGACATGCTGGGCGATTCGATCAACGCCATGCTCGATCGGATAGAGGATCTCGTCTCGCAACTGCGCATGATCACCGATGGGCTGGCGCACGATTTGCGCCTGCCGGTAACGCGGATGAAATCGGTGATCGAACGCGCGATCGTGGAAACCGACGATGCGGTGGCGCTGGCCGCGCTGGAGCGGGTTTCGCAGGAAGGCGAGACTTTGCTGCGCATGTTGTCCACCGCGCTCCAGATCAGCCGCGCCGAGGCCGGCATCGGCCGCGATCGCTTCAGCGATGTCGATCTGGGCGCGATGCTGGAGGATCTGGCGGAAATCTATGGCCCGCTGGCGGAAGACAAGGGCTTCCTGCTGGAAGCGCATGCGCCGGCCGGCCTGCATGCCCGGCTGCACCGCGAGTTCGTCAGCCAGGCGATCGGCAATCTCGTTGAAAACGCGCTCAAATATGCGAGCGGCGGCAGCAGTATCGTGCTGTCCGCCAGCGAGGAACGCGGAGCCTTGCTGATCGCGGTGGCGGACAACGGCCCCGGCATCCCGCCCGCACAGCGCGAGGAAGCGCTCAAGCGCTTCGGCCGGCTCGATCCGGCGCGCCATGTCGCGGGATCGGGGCTGGGACTCGCGCTGGTCGAGGCCGTGGCGCGGCTGCACCAGGGCCACATCCGCCTGGCCGACAACGCGCCGGGCCTGCGCGTGGAACTGCTGCTCAGGGCGTTATGACGGACGATCGAAACGAAGTTCGGTTCGTGATTCATCGTCACCCTAGCGGTTCACCGCATATGTGATGACCACGCTGGCCGCGGTCATCAGCGACATGCCGGCGATGAAGGTCACGTCGGCCACGCGTTCCATCACGTGCAGCCGCCGCGCGCTGCCGACGCGCAGCGCGAAGTACGAGGTCAGCATGGCGATCAGGAACAGGATCGCATCATAGGCCAGCATGTCATCTGCGATGGTCGATGTGCGGCCCACCGCGATCACCACGCGCAGGATGCCGATCGCGGTCAGGCACACGCCCACCATCGCCGCCGCGATTGGGCAGATCATGCGGCAGGTGCTTTCGTCGAGTACGGAACCGCGATCGTCGCGCCTCATGTCGCGATCATGCTCAGGATGGCAAGGCAACCGGCGTACTCCCGCCGTCGGCAGCCGCCGCGCCAACGCGGCCGCTGCGTTCGAGCTTGCCCCAGCCCACGCGCCGTCCGCGCTGCGCGTTGGTGACGGCGCGCACCACCACCCCATACATCAACTGTCGATAGACCAGCCGCTGCGCCACCAGCAGCAGCGCCGGATAGCGCGTTTCGCGCGCTTCGAGGCGATAGGCGATCCCGCCGCACACCACGTCGATCAGCGTGAACACGATCCAGAACGCGGCCATGCGCAGCACGTCGCTTTGCGTCTGCGCCCAGCCGTGCTGCATGACCGAGATCACCGTGCCGATCAGGCTGGCGACCAGCGCCAGGTCGATCAGCGGGGAAATCAGCGCGAAGCCGATCTGGAACAGCCAGGCCTGCGGCATGCCGACCAGCGCCAGCCCGGCCGGGCGCCGTTCGCGCAGCACCGCGCGGTGCTTCCACAGGCATTGCAGGGTGCCGAAGGCCCAGCGAAAGCGCTGCTTGCCCAGCGCGCGGAAGCTTTCGGGCGCTTCGGTCCAGGCGACGGCGTCCATGTCATAGGCCACGCCCCAGCCGCGCCGCTGGATGGCGATGGTCAGGTCCTGGTCCTCGGCCAGCGTATCGGTGGGATAGCCGCCGACACTGGCCAGCGCCGCGCGCCGCCATGCGCCGACCGCGCCGGGCACGACCATGATCCCGTCCAGCCGCGCCAGCGCGCGGCGTTCGAGGTTCTGCGCGGTGACATATTCCACTGCCTGCCACCGGGTGACGAGGTTGACGCGATTGCCGACCTTGGCATTGCCCGCCACCGCGCCCAGCGCCGGGTCCGCGAACCAGCGGGCCAGGCGGGCGATGGTCAAGGGTTCGAACTGGGTATCGGCGTCGAGCGCGATCACGATCTCGCCGCTGGCCAGCGCGATGCCCTGGTTCAGCGCGCGCGCCTTGCCGCCATTTTCCAGCGTCAGAAGCCGCACGCGCGGCTCGTCGGCAAAGGCGTGGGTCACAATGGCGCTGGTCGCGTCGCTGGAACCGTCGTCGATGACGATCACTTCGACATGGACCTGTTCGCTTGCCAGCACGCGGCGCACCGATCCTTCGATCACGCGCGCTTCGTTGAACGCGGGGATGAGGACCGAGACGAACAGCGCGGGATCGATCGGCGGCGGCGTCACCCGGTTGCGGGGCCGGTTGCCGTCCACCGCCAGCGCCGACAGGATCACCGCGCGCGCGATGCCCAGCACGATGGCGACGAGGAACAGCCACTTCAGCGCATATTCGCACGCCGCCAGGAACAGGAAGAAGGCCACGTCGGCGCGCACCGAAACAAGGTCGGTGCCGCTGACCGGCGGCATCACCGCATCGCGCGGCAGGCCGGCGAGCGTGGACACCGGCACGAAGCGATAGCCGCGCGCGCGCAGGCCGTCGATGATGCGGGGCAGCGCGGCGATGGTCTGCGCCCGGTCGCCGCCGCCATCGTGCAGCAGCACGATCTGGCCGCCTTTGTCGGGGTCTTTCAGTTCCACGCCGGCGATGGTGCGCGCGACGATGCGATCGGTGCCGGGCCGCGCCCAGTCGGCCGGATCGACGTGCAGGCCGACGTTGGTATAGCCGGCGCGCTGCGCGGTGAGGGCGGGGATCAACTCGTCGCTGGTGGTCGGCTCGGCATCGCCGAAATAGGGCGCGCGGAACAGGCGGACCGAACGCCCGGCCCAGGCCTCCAGCACGCGCTGCGTGGCGTTGAGTTCGATTCGCGTGCCTTCGGCCGAAACCTGCGCCAGGTTGGGATGGGTGAACGTATGGCTGCCGATCTCGCTGCCCTGCGCCACGATGTCGCGCACCAGCCAGGGGTGGTCGATCGCGTTTTCGCCGATCAGGAAGAACGTGGCGGGCACGTGCTTTTCGCGCAGGATCCTGAGAATCTGCGGCGTCCATTGCGGATCGGGGCCGTCGTCGAACGTCAGCGCGACGCTGCCCGGGTGGTAGCCGGAACGGCGCACGACATAGGGCGTGGGCAGCGCGCGGAAGATCTCGTCCACGATCATGCCGCGCTTGTCGCTCATCATCGCGCGCAGGCCCGGGGTGGGCACATCGTCGATGCGCAGCAGTTCGCCGTTGCCTTCCACATCGACGTTGCCCACCGCATCGACGCGGCGCAGGTCGGGCGGGGTCGCCCCGCGCGATGCGCGCAACGCCTTCCAGTATCCGGCATCCTCCGATCCCAGCCGCCACAGCGCCACGCCGGCCACGCCCTTGGCATCGGCCGCGCGCAACTGGTTCCACGCCGTCGCCGCATCGGCCATCCACACGGTGTGCGGCACGCCGTTCTCGGAATAGGCGAAGGTGGCGTTGCCACTGGCGCGATCGAAGCGGACCGGGGCCTCGCTGTCGTGCGCGATCATCCACGCTTCCTCGTTGGAACGGGTGTCGGCGCTGGCGGGCGCGGTCCAGTCGTAGGCGTAGTTGGCGATGCCGACGATCAGCTTGCCCGCCGGCACTTTCGCCAGCGCGCGGTTCATGCGGGATACGAACCAGTCCTGCCCGGCAACAGGGCCGGGATCGGTGGCGGGGGAATGCTGGTCATAGGTCATCAGCACCAGACGGTCGGTGGCGGCGGCATAGGCGGCCAGGTTCCAGTCGTCGTCGTCGGCCGGCACCGCCGCCACCACCAGCCGGTGCGCGGCCGCCAGCCGGGCGTGGGCCTGGCGCCGGAAGGCCAGGTAATCGGGCTGCGCGGCGGCGGGCAGTTCCTCGAAGTCGAACACCACGCCGCTGGCCTTGCGCGCATCGAGCATGGCCGAAAGCCGATCGAGGAAGGCGGCGCGCGCGGCGGGATCGCGCAGCATGGCGGCGGTGCCCGCGCCGTCCCAGCGATCGGCGGCGGCGTTCTGCACCATGGGCAGCAGGTGGGGGCGATGCGCGGCCGTTGCCAGCAGCACGTCGAGCCGGTGATCGGGCGTCACGCGCACGTCATGGCCCGGTCCCACCACCGACCACAGCGACGGCACCAGCCAGTCGATCTGGTCGATATGGCGCGCCAGCGAAGCGCGGCTGGCATCGTCCCACGGCACGTAGAAGCCCACCGACAGCGGATGCTGCCCGGCGGGGTGGAGCACCGAGGTGGGCAGCCACCCGGCGAAGGCCTTGCCCAGATGCGCGGCGCCATGCCGCAAGTGGGCGATCTGCTGTGCCAGCGGGCGGCGCACCGGGCGTTCCATCACCATGTTCAGCGGCGCCGGCACGGGCACGTCGATCACCGTCCCCGCGAACACCAGCCCGGCCAGCAGGCTGACCAGCAGCGCCGCCAGGAAGGCGCGCAGCGTCCAGCGGTCGCGGCGCCCGCTGGCATCGTAGAAAATCGGCTTGCCCATGCGATCAACGACCCGTTTCGAGGATGAGCGCCCGCGTGTTGAACCGCCCCCGGCGGGGGGCGTTGCGCGGCGCCCGGCTGCGGGCGGTAGCCGGACGCCGCGGTCGCTGGTCGAAGGAAAAGGGGGAGCCCTTCGACCAGCGGCGTTCTAGCCGCGCGGTTCGGGCGGGGAGCTTTCGGGCAGATGAAAATCCGGTAATGCACGCCGGCGCCGGCCGCGCCCGGCGATCGCCGGGCGGGCCAGGCGAAGTTTCCCCGCAATTCGTTGGCGCAATTCAGGAAAACGTCTTGAATCACGGCATTAACTGTGATTCTATGCGCTTGTGAAAAAGCACCGCTCCGAACCGAAGCTCGCGCGTGAAAGCCTGACCCAGGGTATCGCGCTGATCTGTCTGCTCGTCATGGCGGGCTTCGCCATCGCCGGGCCAAGCGGCCTGCTCGCCTGGGGTGAAAACCAGCGGCTTCTGGCCGAACGCCGGATGGAAGTGACGCGGCTGGCCGCGCAGCGCGATGATCTGCGCAACCGCGTGGCCCTGCTCGATCCGCGCCATGTCGATCCCGATCTCACCGGCGAACTTTTGCGCAGCAATCTCAACGTCGTGCATCCCGACGAAATGGTCATGCTGCTGCGCTGAACGCCGCGCGCCGCCGCGCGGCGGCGGGTACGCTTCGATCAAGAACCCCCGCTTCGCACGCAGCATTCGGGTATGAAACGCCTGTTGCGCTTCACATTGTTTCAAAATCGGTTCACGGCACGAAAAAGGGGGCGGCAGTGTTTTGCTGCGGGGAAGTTGTGCCTATAACCCCGCAAGAATCTCTCGCCCCAGGGGAACCGATTTGGTCAAGCCAGCCAAACCTACCAAGACAGCCGCCAAGCGCGCGCCCAAGCCCACCCGCGCCGCAACCCAGCCCGTCGCAGCCCCTCCGGCCGCAGCAAAGCCGGTCGCAGCAAAGCCAGCCGCAGCAAAGCCAGCGGCGCCCAAGCGAACCGCCCGGGCCAAACCCGCCGCCCAGTCTATCGCCGCCCAGTCTCCCACCGCCAAACCGGCGCTGATCGAAACGCTGGCCGATGATGAAAACTTCGCACTGCGCAGCTTGCAGCAAACGCATGCCGCCGCGCCGCGCTATGCCGCCAGCGACGAGGAACTGCTTCACTTCGACGAACCGATGGTGCTGATCCGCCGGGTCGAGGAAAAGGCCGGCCAGTTGTACGGCCTCGGCCTGATCGGCGGCTTCTGCCATCTCTACATCGGCCAGGAAGCGGTCGCGGTGGGGCTTCAGTCGGCGCTGGTCGGCGGCAAGGACACCGTCATCACCGGCTATCGCGATCATGGGCACATGCTGGCCTATGGCATCGATCCCAAGATCATCATGTCGGAACTGACCGGCCGCCAGTCGGGCATCTCGCACGGCAAGGGCGGTTCGATGCACATGTTCAGCGTCGATCACGGCTTCTACGGCGGCCACGGCATCGTCGGCGCGCAAGTGTCGCTCGGCGCGGGCCTGGCCTTCGCGCACAAGTATCGCGACGATGGTGGGGTCTGCCTTGCCTATTTCGGCGATGGCGCGGCCAACCAGGGCCAGGTCTATGAAAGCTTCAACATGGCGTCGCTGTGGAAGCTGCCGATCGTCTTCGTGATCGAGAACAACGGCTATGCCATGGGCACCGCGGTCAAGCGGTCGTCGGCTGAAACCCACTTCTACCGGCGCGGCACCGCGTTCCGCATTCCGGGCATGGACGTGAACGGCATGGACGTTCTCGAAGTGCGCCAGGCCGCCGAAGTCGCGCTCGATCACGTGCGCAAGGGCAATGGCCCGGTGCTGCTGGAACTGAACACCTATCGCTATCGCGGCCATTCCATGTCCGACCCGGCGAAGTACCGCAGCCGCGAGGAAGTGCAGGAAATGCGCGAAAAGCACGATCCCATCGAAGGCGCCAAGACCGAACTTCTGGCGCGCGGCGTGGCCGAGGACAAGATCAAGGAAATCGACAAGCGCATTCGCGGCCTCGTCAGCGAGGCGGCCGATTTCGCGGAAAGCTCTCCGCAGCCCGATCCGTCCGAACTTTATACCGACGTTCTGGTGGAGCGCTACTGATGGCTGTCGATCTGAAGATGCCGGCGCTTTCGCCGACGATGGAAGAAGGCAAGCTGGCGCGCTGGCTTGTGAAGGAAGGCGATACGGTGCGCTCGGGCGATATCCTCGCCGAGATCGAGACCGACAAGGCGACGATGGAATTCGAGGCGGTGGACGAAGGCACCATCGGCAAGATCCTGGTTCCCGAAGGCACCGAAGGCGTGAAAGTGGGCGCGGTGATCGCCGTGATCGAGGGGGAGGACGGCGATGCCGCTCCCGCTCCCGCTCCGGCCGCCGCCCCCGCAGCGCCGGAACCCGAAGCGCCCGTGGCCAGGAAGGCCGATACCGGCACCACCCAGCTTGTCACCGATGCCAAGCCCGCGCAGGATGCCGCGATCCCCTTTGGCACAAACATGCAGACCATCACCGTGCGCGATGCGCTGCGTGATGCGATGGCCGAGGAAATGCGCCGCGACGGCCGCGTTTTCGTGATGGGCGAGGAAGTGGCCGAATACCAGGGCGCCTACAAGGTCACGCAGGGCCTGCTGGAAGAGTTCGGCCCGCGCCGCGTGATCGATACGCCGATCACCGAATATGGCTTTGCGGGCATCGGCACCGGCGCGGCGATGGGCGGCCTGCGCCCGGTGATCGAATTCATGACGTTCAACTTCGCCATGCAGGCGATCGATCACATCATCAATTCGGCGGCGAAGACCAACTACATGTCGGGCGGCCAGATGCGCTGCCCGGTGGTGTTCCGTGGCCCCAACGGCGCGGCTTCGCGCGTGGGGGCGCAGCACAGCCAGAACTATGCTTCGTGGTATGCGCATGTGCCCGGCCTTGTCGTCATCGCGCCTTATGATGCGTCCGACGCCAAGGGCCTGCTCAAGGCGGCGATCCGCAGCGAAGATCCGGTCGTGTTCCTGGAAAACGAACTGGTCTATGGCCGCAGCTTCGAACTGCCCGAACTGGACGATCACGTCCTGCCGATCGGCAAGGCGCGGATCGTGCGCGAGGGCAGCGACGTGACCATCGTCAGCTATTCGATCGGCGTGGGCCTGGCGCTTCAGGCGGCAGAGGAACTGGCGGGCGAGGGGATCGACGCCGAAGTGATCGACTTGCGCACGCTGCGCCCGCTCGATCGCGAGGCGATCCTCACCAGCCTGGCCAAGACCAACCGCGTGGTGGTGGCCGAGGAAGGCTGGCCGGTCTGTTCGATCGCGTCGGAAGTGATCGCGATCTGCATGGAAGACGGCTTCGACGATCTCGACGCGCCGGTGCTGCGCGTCTGCAACGAAGACGTGCCGCTGCCCTATGCCGCCAATCTGGAAAAGGCCGCGCTGATCGACGTGCCGCGCATCGTGGCCACGGTGAAGAAGGTCTGCAACCGCTGATCCGGCCGCAAGGCCGGTGACGCGCGCACCGCGATGAGCGAACCCGCCACGCTGATCGGGACGCTGCCGATGATGCAGCGGCTGGCGCTGTCCTATGCGCCCGCCGCCGCGCGCCTGCCAACGCTGGCGCTGCTCGCGCTGGACCGGCGGCTGGCCGGCATCGTGCGCCATTCGCACGAACCGATGCTGGCGCAATTGCGCCTGTCATGGTGGCGCGAACAACTGGCGGGCGATGCCGCCGCCTGGCCCGAAGGCGAACCGCTGCTGACGGCGCTGCGCAGTTGGCGCGGCGCGCATGGCGGGCTGTCGCCACTGGTCGATGGCTGGGAAATCCTGACCGGTCCCGCGCCCTTGCCCGAAGCCACGCTGGAGGAATTCGGGCAGGCGCGTGGCGAAGCCTTCGCGGCGCTGGCCGGCGTGCTGGGCGCGGCGCGCCATGGCGCGGCGGCGCACCACCTTGGCCGGGGCTGGGCGCTGGCCGATCTGGCCGCGCATGTCAGCCATCCCGTCGAACGCGCCACCGCGCAAGAACTGGCCGCGCGCGGCAAGGTGGCGGGCCTGCGCCTGCCGCGACGGCTGCGGCCGCTGGCCGTGCTGCACGGGTTGGCCCAGCGCCGCCTGCGGCACGGCGAAACCGGCGATGCGCTTTCGCCGGGGGCGCTGGTGCTGGCGCTCAGGCTCGGATTGCTCGGCCGCTAGCCGGCTGGTAGCATCACCCGCGTAACGGGGGGCCTTGCATCATGAACCGCATTCTTCTGGGCGCACTGGCCGCGCTGTTGCTGGTGTCCGCCGGGGTGTTCTGGTGGCAGGGCCGCGCCGAGACGGAGCGCGGGGCGCCGCCGCCCGCCGCCGCGCCCGAGGAAGTGGCCGCGCCCGGTCCGCTGCCCAGCGCCAACGCGCGGGGTCTGCGCGGCGTCGCTCCGCCCGAAGCGACCGAGGCGACGCGCGAACAGCGCCGCTTCGCCCGGCTCGATCGCGATCTCGACGGCCGCATCACCCGCAACGAGATGATGGCCACCCGCACGCGCGATTTCCGCCGGCTCGATGTGGACGGCAACAACCTGCTGTCGTTCGAGGAATGGGCGGTCGCCACTTCCACTCGCTTCTCGGCCGCCGACGCCAATGGCGACTTGTGGCTGAGCCGCGCCGAATTCGCCACCACACGCCCGCCCGAACCGGCCAAGCCGAAGTGCAAGTGCTAGTTTGGATCGACGTTTAGGAGAGCGTCGAAGCGGGCTTACGTGTGGTGGGTCATATCGTGACTCTTGTCGGATTATCCCTCATATCCGTCCGGCGGGCAAATGGGGCGCGATTGATCATGTTTGCAGGATTCCGAAGCATCCTAATTGTGCTGGCGGGACTGGTTATCTTAGGAGCCAGCCCACCAAAATGGCAGGATGCCATCCGCGAACACCCCCAAACTCAGCGCGAGATAACTGAAACTCTGAAGAGCATTGATACGTCGCTCAAGAAGGCGGTCGAACCCGATATAACCACAACCCCATGCCGCAGCGGCGAAGATCATCGCGAATCCGACCTGTGCGCCCAATGGAAGGCTGCGGATGCCGCTAAGATAGCCGCCGTCGCAGCGTGGATCATTGGGGGGCTCGGCGTTCTGGTTGGTGGTGCCACTTTGGTTGCTGCTATTCAGGCCGCGAAATACGCAAAGAAGGCCGCTGATCACACTGAGATTGGCGCCAAGGCGGCAATCGACTCGGCTAAAGAAACGGCCACCGCCAATAAGATCGCCCGCGAGCTTGCGCGCCCATGGATAACCATAGGCTGTAAACTTACGCGATGTCAGATATATAACGGAACGCTTCTTATTGATGGCGAAATATTGTTTAAGAATATAGGCGATACGCCCGCGGCCGCATTCGCGAATTTTCACAGTGCGCATCTGCTTCACGATAATTTGGGCGGTGAGATTTTTGACTTTTATCATAAGGCCCGATCTGTCACGGATGACACCTTAGGTATATCTCTTCTTCCCGGCGAAGAAATGGTAGAGTATTTTACGTGGGACTTAGACCTTGAAGACAAGAACTTCATAAACGAAGATGGGGTCCGTTCCACTCAGGTTTTTATCTCTGCCACCGCTCAATACAGATCGGCGACCAAAACCCCCGCTGGCCCACTGCAAACCGCCAGAACCTTTCGTTTCAAGCGGCAGGGCGCCAGGGGTAATTGGAGCAACAAGTTGCCCGATATCAATATGAGTGTTGAGCCTGAGAAAATGGGGGTCG
>JADLHU010000183.1 GCA_020848655.1 Novosphingobium sp. | reverse complement strand
GTGGAATGGGCCGAGATCGATGTCGACAAGGCGATCGGGTTGATCCCGGCCTGGAAGATGGAGATGCGCCGGCCGCACGGCGTGTCGCTTTCCCGGCAGGGGCCGGCCATGATCGCGGAACTACGGGCGATACCGGCACGACATTTCACGGCGTATGCGTGCCTTATGCTCTCCGATGGCTCTTTCGCGATGATCTGGAATTACAACTCCTCAAACGCCGTTTCGCGTAGGCGCAACCGGGCAGGCGCACTGGCCGCGATGCTGTCATGTACCCCTTGCGCGGAGTCGCTCGGCATAAGTGACAGTGCCTTGTCCGGCGCGTGCTTGGTGCGCTCAAGAATGTCTGTAAATGCCTTGTTCTCGAGGCCGGCTGCCTTGCCGAACTGCACGAAGTGCCGCCCGACCACTTCCGCGATGCGGTGGCGGCGATGTTTGCCAACCGCCATCGCGGGTATCAACTTGGCGACGGTTTCCTCCAGCCCGCAGGCCTGGGCATGGAATGCGCGCCCTGTGATCAGATCTCAGGCGGGGATTACGGAGAATCGTGCAAAAGTTGCGCTAAGGTCTGCCGCGGAATAGCTGTGATTTGTCCGGAATAGTGCCAGCCGGCCATGCAGGCTTTCTATTCGGCAGAACTTTTCGACGATGTGATATTCTGGTCTGTCCAGATAATCGTCGAACAATAGGGTGGTTCCCACACGGGATGACAGCAGGCTGTACAGAAAGCTGGCAACGCGAAAGCGGCCGTCGATCAGAACGGTATCGGGGACAAGGTTGTGTTGCCTGGCCGCTTCCCATGGATTGGTCGCATAGCGCCAGAAGTTTTCCATGCGTTCCCGGCTTTTGGGTGCCCCCCAATCGCCAACGTCGCCAATGTCGCAATAGGATATAAAAACCTTGGAGCCGTTCTTGTCGAGCGATTTCGCGACATTTTCCGCCCAACTGCGGTCGGATTCAATGGATATGATGTTTTTTACTTTCGCGATATTATTCGCATAAATCGTGCTGCCGCCACTGCCATATTCCAGATAGCATCTGCTTGTCGCCAGCGCGGTCTGAAAGCAGTGCAAGCCTTCCGGATCCATATGGGGTGATGGAGGAAGCGTTTCTGTCATGCTAACCTTCTGCGGAAATGCAATATTTTCAGGAATATGGCATTGAGGGTCGGGTAAGGCCAGTGCCGAAAGCGGTGCCCGTTCGGGCGGGGGCATTTGCCATAAGGGCGGGTTTGCGTCAATTTCGGCAGATCACCGTCTGAAGTGGTTGCGGGAAAGGCATTTGGCGTTGGTTCCGAAAATCTCCGTGGTCCTGCCCGTTTTCAATCGGGAGAGCCTTGTCGCCTTGTCGGTGGCGTCAATCCTGGCCCAGGACTTCGAGGATTTCGAGCTGATCATCGTCAACGACGGCTCGACGGACGGAACGCTTGAGGTGCTTGGCGGCTTCGACGATCCGCGCATCCGGCTCGTCACCATGCCCACGACCTGCGGCAACGCGATCGCCCGCAATCTCGGCCTCAACCTTGCGCGGGGAGAGTTCATTGCCACGATGGATTCCGATGATGTCGCCCTGCCGGAACGGCTTGGCAAGCAGTGGCGTTTCCTGAAGGCGCATCCAGACGTCGACTTTCTGGGCACCAACTTGTTCAAGATCGTCTCGGGGCAATCGTTCCAGCAAGAGCATGCCGCGGACGACGCGATCATCAAGGCGCGGCTCCTTGCGTTGACCGGTGTCGCCATGATCCACCCCACCACGATGATGCGTGCGGAGTTTCTTCGCAAACATGGCTTGCGATATCCGATGGTACGCACCGATGTCGATCATGCGTTGTGGATAGAGGCCATGCTGCGCGGCGCGCGCTTTGCGGTGCTGCAGGACTATCTGCTGTGCTATTATCGCCACGAGGGCAACCTGACGGCGGAATCCGGCCCCGATCATGCCGGCCACCAGCGCCGCAAGACGCCGATGCGGGCGCGGCTTCTTGGCCTGTTTTTCCCGAAACTGACGCACGACGAGGCACTGGCCATCGCGCAGTGGATGGAGGCCGGTCGCGAACATGCAATTGCGGACGTATGTGCGGCAATCACCGCGATCCGCAAGGCGGCCATGGATACGACATCCTATTGGGGCGAATCGAAAGCGGAAGTGATCGGCATATTGGAAGCCCAGTTCAGGGGCGCGGTGCAGGCGCTGCAGGGGAAGCGGCGCCCTGCCTAAGGTCAGGCAAGGGGTAGCGTGCACCTCGCTCGGACTGCCTCCTACGTTTCGGGGTTGACGGACGTCCTCAATTCTATATTTCGATATTTATCGAATTATTGGAGCTGGTGGTGGAGTCACACGCTGTCATCCGGGCATTGGGCGCGCTGGCGCAGGAACACAGGCTGGCGGTCTTTCGCTTGCTGGTGCAGGCCGGACCCGATGGCTTGCCTGCGGGCGCCTTGTCCGAAGCGGTCGGGCTTCCCGCCTCGTCGATGAGCTTCCACCTGGCGCAACTGTCCCATGCCGGCCTTGTCGGTCAGCGTCGGCAGGGCCGGTCGATCATCTATTCGGCAGACTTTGCCGCGATGAACGCCCTGATGGCCTACATGACCGAAAACTGCTGCGGCGGCGCGCCATGCGTCACCGCCACGGCCTGCTGTTGATGCCTTCGCATGACTGAACGGCCCTTCAGCGTACTGGTGCTCTGCACCGGCAACTCGGCCCGCTCTATACTGGGGGAGGCGATCCTCGCGCGGTTGGGGGCGGGGCGTATCGTGGCCCGCAGCGCCGGCAGCAAGCCGAAGGGGCAGCCGCATCCCGCCGCGCTGCGGCTGCTTGCCCGCAAGGGGATCGATACCGCGCCGTTCCGCTCGAAAAGCTGGACCGAATTTACCGGGCCGGGCGCTGCCCCCATCGACCTGGCCATCACGGTCTGCGGCAACGCGGCCGGCGAAGCCTGTCCGGTCTTCATGGGCGCACCGCTGAAGGCGCATTGGGGCCTGCCCGATCCTGCCGATGTCCAAGGCGACGATGCCGAAGTCGATGCCGCGTTCGAGCAGACATGGAACTGGCTGGAAATGCGCGCCCTGGCGCTGCTCGAATTGCCGTTCGAGACGATGGATCGCACGGCACTTGCCCTGGAACTCGCCCGCATCGGGCAGATGGAAGGAGTGGCCTGATGGCGACGACCGCAATGGAGGCACCGCGCCCACGGCTGTCTTTCCTTGATCGATACCTGACGGTCTGGATCTTCGCGGCGATGGGAATCGGGATCGCGCTGGGATCGCTTGCCCCTGCCATTCCACAGGCGCTGGACGCGATGTCGGTCGGCTCGACCAGCATCCCGATCGCCATCGGCCTGATCCTGATGATGTTCCCGCCGCTGGCCAAGGTCCGCTACGAAGAACTTGGCCAAGTCTTTCGCGATGGCAGGATTCTGCTCCTGTCGTTCGTGCTGTGCTGGATCGTCGCGCCGGCATTCATGTTCGCGCTGGCCGCATTGCTCTTGCCGGATCGGCCGGAATACATGACCGGCCTGATCCTGATCGGGATAGCGCCGTGCATCGCCATGGTTCTTGTCTGGAACCAGCTCGCCAAGGGCAGCCCCGAATACGTTACCGGCCTCGTGGCGTTCAACTCGCTGTTCCAGATCGTTTTCTATGTCCCCTATGCCTGGTTTTACCTGACCGTGCTGCCGCCCGTTTTCGGTCTGGAGGCGCATGTCGTGGACATCGACTTCGCAACCATCGCCCAAGCGGTGCTGACGTATCTTGGCGTGCCCTTCCTCGCCGGGTTCCTTGTCCGCCGCATGCTGATCAAGGCGCGGGGCGTGCAGTGGTACGAGGGGCGCTTCCTGCCGGCGATCAGCCCGATCACGCTGATCGCGCTGCTGTTCACGATCGTGGCGATGTTCAGCCTCAAGGGCGGAGACATCATCGCGCTGCCGATCGATGCCTTGCGCATTGCCGTGCCGCTGGTGATCTTCTTCGTCACCATGTTCGTGGTGGCGTTCATCGGCGGACGGGCCATCGGCGCGGACTATCCCCGCACGGCGGCGTTGTCGTTCACGGCGGCGTCCAACAACTTCGAACTCGCCATTGCGGTGGCCATCGCCGCCTTCGGTCTCGCTTCGCCCGTCGCCTTCGCGGCGGTGATCGGGCCGCTGGTGGAAGTGCCTGTCCTGATTTCGCTGGTGCGGCTGTCGTTGTGGTTCGAAGCGCACTGGTTCGGGGTGAAGGACGGGCGCTGACGGGCTGCGATCGCGTCTCAGATATGCGCGGCCAGCACGCTTACGAACGCCTGCAATATTCGGGGCATGCGCCGCTCGGCGTGAGTGACGATATGAATGGCGCCGCCGCGAAACGGTTCGCTGTCGATCATGATCGGGATCAGATGGGCGCCGCCGAACACGTCCTTCACCGCCCGCAGCGGCATGATGGCCGCCCCGTTGCTTGCGCTGATAAAGGAACGGAGCACTTCGAACGAATTGCTGACCATCGTGGGAAGCGGTCTTAGCCCTTCGCGATAGAAGGCGTCGTTCATGATCGCGCGCACGCCAAAGTTTTCGTCGGGGACGGCAAGATCAATCGTGGCCAGTTCGGCCAGCGTCACTTTTTCCTTGCCCGCGAAGGGGTGGCTGGAATTGACGGCAAGGACGACCGGTTCGGCGACATGCGCCACCGACAGAATGTCGGGGTCGGGCGGGGGATTCTGGGTGATGCCGATATCGCAGAAATCCTTTTTGACCGCGTTCAGAACCTGCTTTGCGGGCATGACGGAAAACTGGAAGCTTACATCCTGATACTTGCGCTTGAACTCGGCCATGGCCAGCGGAGGGCCGCCCGACACGATGCTTTCCACTGACGCGATGCGGATAAGGCGGCGGCGGCTTCCGCGCATATCGTCGAGATCGACCTTGAGGGTATCGAAGTCCAGGATGACGGCGCGTGCGAACGTGGCGACCAGCTCGCCCGCATGGGTCAGCACGACGCCCCCGGTCGATCGTTCGACCAGCCTCGTGCCCATCTGGCGTTCGAGGACAGCGACCTGACGCGATACGGAAGAGGGGGATACCCCCATGACTTCGCTCGCTTTCCTGATCGAACCGGCGCGGGCGACCTCGTAGAATGCCTTCAATGCTCCCGGGAACATGGCTTACCCTCCAGAACTTCGCGACGGCCCGTCGCCTCTGGCGCCACGGACCGGTTCCGGGCTTTAGCACGCGCTTTCAGCGATGATGGGCTTTTTTGCCGTCGCTTGCCGGTATGGCGGCAGGATATCCGATCCTCCCGCCTTTGGATACGGTCAGAGGGCGCAGCGGGCGTCGGGGACGTCCGGGAGGCGGCGCCACTGATAGATGTCCACCTCTTCTCCGCGCGGAAGGTAGGAAATGGCGAACGTCCGGCCGTCACGCCGGATGTCGAGCGTCAGGATTTCCTGCTGGTTGCCCTGGATCGAGTCTTGCGGCACCGGCTTCACGATCTCGTCGCCGTCCCGCAGGCCCGCCGCCGCCGCCGCCGATCCGGGGATCAGCCCGCGCACGATGCGCGTCGGTTCGGCCAGGACGTCGGGCTCAAATCCCAGTTCATAGCGCCGGGCCTTGGCCGTGGTGCGGCTGAAACAGGGGCCGAAGGCGTCGGACGCCGGAACTTGCAGGTTGCCGGCCAGGAATGCGCGAAACGCGTCGACCGCCTGGGGCCCCAGCGCATCCTGCAGGACATGTTCCCAATCGGCGTTCGTCAATGCGGCGCCGCTTTTCTCCATCGCGCGCATCTTCAGCATCAGGTCGTCCAGCGATTGCCGGTTGGACGTGGCCTTGCGCACCTGATCGTCGACATTCGCAAAATAGAGCATTCCGCGATCATAGGCGATCGTGCGCACCCTGGTGTCCTGCCAGAACCGCTTGCCGATCTCTGCGTTGGGTATCGTCGCCTTCACGCTCGAATAATAGCGCGCGGCGTAATAGTTCAGGTTTTCAAGGAAATAATCCGGGGTCATCAGGCCAAGCCTTAAAGGCAGGCGCCGCTGATAGAGCGTGGCCAGGCCCTCGCCGAACCACGACGATTCCTTGCCTTCGGGCACCTTGATGAACGGTGAGAACGTATGGAACATCTCGTGGGCAATATTGGATTTGCTGGCGTCAACGTCGGTGCCGTTGCCGCTGCCGCGCCCATAGGTCGAAACGAAACTGTGGAAGAACGCGGTTCCGCCGCCTGCGTTCACGGGATTGTAGCGCAGGAACACGCCGTAGGGATGGTCCGGCTTCTCGCCGAAGAACGCCATGTAGCCCGCGTAGAGCTTGCCGGTCCACTGCATGATGTCCGTCCCGTCGAACGGGGGCGTGCCATGCCATGCCGAGAAGAATCCGGCCTTGTCCGGGCGGGCCGGCCACCCGCCGATGCGCCCGCCCATGAAATAGGTGCGCAGCAGCTCATTCGCAGACATGGGCTTCGTGCCTGTCGCGTGCCCCATGCCGAGCGAACTCATGCCCCTGGCGCCCTTTGGCATCAGGCGAAGGTCCCAGTCTACGCTGGCCTGATAGCGCGCATCGCCGGGTGGCAGCAGGAGGAACATGTTGCCTGCGGCCGATACCCCGCCATCGTCATTGCGAAACGCGGTCGGCGGCGCAGGTCCGCGCGGCGGTGCGGAGGCTTCTGCCGGGACGCTGTAGACCATGCGGATCGCGCCGCGCGTCGCGCGGTCGGCCACCCATTCGCGGACCGTATCGCCGGCCTTGCCGCTGGGCGCGGAACCGTCCGAAATCTCCCGGTCGCGCCAGGAAAGCCGGAGCGGCCCGGCGGCATCGCTTGCGGCGATGGTCGTCAGCTCGGTTGCGACCGTATCGACGTTGTCCGACACATGGGCGAGATAGACCAAGGGCGTCCCGGCCTGTGTGGCGATCCCATCGAAGCGCAGCCGGACTTCGACCGTCCGCACGTCGTTCCCCGTTGCCGTTTCCGGTTCGGGCTTGAGGGTTATGGCGATTTTCGGGCTGGCCGCGCGCGCTTCGCGAGGGGCGGCGTGCGCTGTTCCGATAACCGGCATCGCCGCGCACAACGCCACGAGCGAGACGAATTTCAAGCGATGCAGTGGCATGATGGCGGGCTTCCTGTTTGTGCTATCTGCCGACAAGGCGAACGAAGCGGAAGCTGTGCCACCAAAACGGCTTTGCCGAGTGCAAATGCGCGACGCCGGTGTTGCGTGCAGTGCAGCACCGCCGTTGCCGGTTCACCGAACGATCATGGCGCAAAGAACGCCGCGATCTCCTCGTGCCCACATCCTGCCGTCAGCATGATCGTCAGCGCGACACGGGCCTTGCGCGCATCGAACAGGCCGGCGCCGATGGTTCCGATCCGGCGCAGATCGATGTCGCCACCGCGATAGCCATAGCTGGCGCTTAGCGTTGGCCCATAGCCGGTGCGGGATGCGATGACGACGGGAATGGATTGGGCCAGCTTCTCCAGCACATCGCGCACCGCGCCCGATACGTGGCCCCCGCCCAGCGCTTCCACGACCAGCCCCGGCACGGGACGGTGCAGAAGATGTTCGTATGCGGCCCCGTCATCGTCGAACGCCGCGCAGATCAGCGCTGCCTTGTGCACGAAAGCCGCGTGGGCGATGGGAAATAGGGGCAGGGGCGGCAGTTCGGCCTGGACCAGGATGCGCCCTTCGATCACGCGTGCGACAGGGCCGACCGGTACGCTCTGGAAGCCATGGCCATGCGTGGCGGTCTTTCGGGTATAGCGCGCCGGATAGAGTTCCTCGTTCATGCACACCAGCACGCCCGCGCCGGTCAGCGCCGGTTCCCTGGCGGCGATGATCGCCGAAAGCAGGTTGACCGGCCCATCGGCGCCAATGGCGTTGGCATAGCGCATCGCACCCGTGACGATGACCGGGCCGGAGCGGCGCACCAGCAGTTCAAGCGCGAAGGCCACTTCCTCCAGCGTGTCCGTGCCGGTGGTGACGACGATGCCCGGGCAGCCTTCCCGGAAGCGATCTTCGATCACGCGGGCCAGTTCCAGCAGATGGTCGAAGCCGATCTCGCAACTGGGCAGATCGTGCAGTCTGGTGAAGGTGACGCCCGAGAACGCCGCGTCTTCGAGCAGGGGCGTCAGGCTATCATCGGGGACGGCGCCCGAATGCGGGTCAACCGCGCGCATCGCGATCGTTCCGCCCAGGGCGATGACCGCCACTTGCTGGCGGGTGCTAGGGATTGAACTGTTCGGCAAGAGTGCGGCCTCCTTGCATGCTGACTGCTCCGGATGCGCCCGTTCGGCGAGCGCCAACACGAGGACGCCCCGTTGCGGTTTGGGCAACATGCCCTATCGGCTCTCTTGGGCCGAGGGCGCGTATCGCGCAACGCATCCGTTCAGGGAATGCCCTGCCTATGCGCGCGCAAATGGGGTAGCGTTGCTGCGGGAAACGCCTGCCTGATGGGCGACCTTCCCGCATGGAGGCAATGCTGGATGTTCAGGTTCGTTCTGGCCATGATGCTGGCGGCATCGGCTATCGCCGCGAATGCGGCGGACAGTCCGCCGCGCCGCGTATACATTCTGGCGGGTGCGTTGCTGGATCGGCCCGGAACCGCACCGCGTGGCCCAAGCACGATCATCGTCGAGAATGAGCGCATCCTGGCCGTTGAGGACGGCTTTCGGGAACCACCATCCGATGCCCGCGTGATAGATCTGCGCGATGCCTTCGTGATGCCGGGCCTGATCGACAGCCATGTCCACTTGTTCGGGATCGCGGGCGATCCGCTGCGCGCGCGGCTGGAGGCAATGACGCGCGACGGCTTCGACGATGAACTGACCGCCGTCGCCAATGCGCGGGCCACCTTGCGGGCGGGATTCACTTCGGTTCGCGATCGGGGCGGCGATGCGCGCGGCGTCCGGGCGCTTCGGGATGCGATCGACAAGGGCGTGATCGAGGGGCCGACGATCACCAACGCCGGCGACATCATCTCCGTTACTGGCGGGCATGGCGACAAGACCAACGGCCTGGCGGAACGGTTCGCCGATGCCGTGCACCAGCACCAGGTGAACATCTGCGATGGTCCCGATGATTGCCGGCGCGCGGTTCGCGCCGAAGTCGGCCTTGGCGCGCAAGTCATCAAGTTCGCGGCGACCGGAGGAGTCCTGTCGAACGTGTCGGGCGGGCTGGCGCGGGCCATGACGTTTGAGGAAATGCAGGCCATCGTCGAGACCGCCCACGGCCTTGGGCGAAAAGTCGCGGCCCACAGCCATGCCGTCGAAGGAACCAGGAACGCGCTGCGGGCCGGCGTGGATTCGATCGAGCATGGCACCTTCCTGGATGACGAGGCCATCCGCCTGTTCAAGGAAACCGGGGCCTACCTGGTCCCGACCATGCTGGCGCCGGTGACGGTTACCGAACAGGCCCGCGCCGGTGCTTTGCCCGCCGCGGTTCTGCCCAAGATCGAACAGGCCTCCGCCGCGGCCAACGCCAGCATCGCCCGGGCCATCGCGGCGGGGGTGAAAATCGCGTTCGGGACGGATACCGGGGTATCGAAGCCGGGGGAAAACGGCCGCGAGTTCGCGCTGATGGTCAAGGCCGGCATGCGTCCCGCCGATGCGATCAAGGCCGCCACGGTGTCGGCGGCGGACCTTCTGGGCAAGGATGACGTCGGCAGCATCGCGCCCGGCAAATACGCCGATATCATCTCGGTCGAACGATCGCCGCTGCAGCAGGTGGATGTCCTTGAGCATGTCCGCTTTGTCATGCATCGCGGGCAGGTCGTGAAAGATGATCGCTAGGGTCAGGTGCGGTCGCGGCGTCACGCGCAGGGGTGTTGCCTGTTGCGCAACGCTGGCAGGCCGTCTTTACACTATCCGGCTTTCGCGCCCGGTTGCACGCTCGGCGCAGCTTGGCGCGCGATTGCCGTTTCTTTCGAAAGGATAACCTGTCCTGCCTGCTCCAGCCCATTCCGTTCGCCTGTTTGCTGCTGTCGCGGCGTTGCTTCTTGGTGGCACGGCGCGCGCGCAAGACGTGCCGCCCGCGCAGATCGCCGCCATCCGCGCCGAAGGCCTGTCACATGGGCAGGCCGCGACGATCGCGACCGACCTTGCGGACGGCATCGGCGGACGGCTGACCTGGTCGCCCAATCTTGAGCGCGCCAACCGATGGGCGGAACGGCAACTGGCCGGGATCGGGCTGGGCAATGTCCATCGCGAGCCGATCGCGGAGCGGGGACTGTCATGGCGACAGGAAACCGTGTGGTTGCGGATGACCGCGCCGGACAGCATGATGGTCGTCGCGCAGGCCGCGCCATGGTCGGTCGGCAGCCAGGGCGATCAGCAGGGCGAGGCCGTGGTGGCCAGCATCGCCACGGTGGATGATTTCGCGCAATATCGCGGCAGGCTTGCCGGCAAGGTCGTCCTGCTTGGCGATCCGCGCGCGCCGATCCTGTCGGACACGCCGCTGGCGCAGCGCCTGCAATCCGAAGCCGATGTCGAAGCGGCGCTGGCGCCCATCCGGCGCTATTTCACGATCCGGCCGGATCGTCTCAAGAAGTTCGCGACCGACGGCGACTTTCGCGCGAAGCTGGGCGCGTTCCTGGCCGCCGAACGCCCGGCCATGGTCGTCACGGCCAGCCGCGCGCTTCCCCATGGCGGTGATAGCGGGCTGCTGACGGTCGACGAACCGCCGCTGCCGGCGCGCGGCCAGGCATGGCGGCCCGGCCAGCGCGTTCCCTTTCCCATCCTGATCGCGGAGCCGGAAGCGTACAACCGCATGGCGCGGCTGGCGCAGGGCGGCGTGCCGGTGTCGCTGGCCTGGCGGATCGATGTCGCCGAACAGGGCGCGGGCAGCGCGGCCAATATCGTTGCGGAAATGCCCGGAACCGATCGGCGCCTGTCGCGCGAAGTCGTCGTGGTCGGCGCCCATCTGGATAGTTGGGCGGCCGGCACCGGCGCCACCGACAATGGCGCCGGCGTCGCCATGGTGATCGAGGCGATGCGCCTGCTGCGTCATGCCGGCGTCCAGCCGCGGCGCACGATCCGCGTCGTGCTCTATGCGGGAGAAGAGCAGGGGCTGCTCGGCGCCCAGAGCTATGCCGAGACTCATCTGGGGCGCGTTCCACGCTCGCAATCGAGCGAACAGGCGGCGATCCCGGTGGAAAGCTGGCGCGCGCCGGTGGGGCCGCTGGCCGCATTGCCGGAATGGCGCCGCGTGGCGGCGGTGTTCAACGTCGATGGCGGCAGCGGCCGCATGCGCGGCGTCTTCACCGGCGGCAACAATCCGGCCATGGCCGCCAGGGTCCGCGACTGGCTGGCGCCGCTGGCCGATCTGGGGGGCGCGCGCGTGTTCGACGAATCGAACTGGCCGGCGGACCAGTGGGTGTTTTCCAGCATCGGGCTGCCGACGCTGTCGTTCCTTCAGGACCCGCTCGACTATGACAGCCGCGCCCATCACACCAACATGGACATGGCCGAGCGGCTGGTCCCTGCCGATCTGGCGATCAATGCGGTGACGCTGGCCACGCTGATCGCGCAAGCCGCCACGGATGATGAGCGGCTGCCCCGTCCGCCGCTTTCCCCCGTTCAGGAAACCGGGCGTTGATCCGCCGCACCGCCGCTTCCACGATTATGGTCGCGCTGCTGTCCGGCGCGGCGACCGGGCCGGTCGAACACAGCCTTGCGATCCGCCTGACGCCGCAGGTCAGCGGCGGCGCGGTCGATGGCATCGTCGTGCAGGAGACGTTCGACGTGGAGGCGCTGCTGGCGGGAGCCACGCTCGTGTCGCTGCCGATGGTCAGCCAATCGGTGCCCGGCGTGCTGGACGATCCAGCGACATTGGTGGCCAGCGATCCGTCCGGCCCCTTGCCGCTCGCCATGGTGGAAGATCCGGTCGATCCGTCCGGGATCAAGCAGGATCGCCACTGGCGCACCAGCCGCGCGACCGGCGGCCGGATCACGGTAACCTACATGGCGCGCCCCCGCGCGATAACGCCCGAGACGAAACCCGCCGCGCTGATCGACATGCGCACCGAAGGGCAGGGCGTCTACGGATCGACCCAGATGCTGCTGGCGCTGCCCGAGGGCGGGTGGCCGCGAAAGGTGACGATCGACTGGGATCTTGCGGCCATGGCGCCGGGATCGCGCGCCGTCACCAGCTTTGGCGAGGGCAATTCCACCACCACGCTCGATGCGGACACGCTGGCCTATGGCTATTTCATGGCCGGTCCCTGGCAAAAGCTGCCGCCAACGGCGGACCGGGGCTTCATGGTCTATTACCTGACCCCGCCCGCCTTCGATCTGGACGCCGCCGCGCAGGACGTCGCGGCGACCTATCGCTATGCCACGCGCTTTTTCGGTACGGCGCCGCAGCCGTTCCGGGCGCTAATGCGCACGACTCAGCGGTTTCAGGGTGGCGGCGGCGGCGGGCGCAATTCGTTCATATTCGGAACCGTGAAGGGCGAGGGCCGCGAACCCGATGAAATCAACGCGCTTTTGACGCACGAGGCTTTGCACAACTGGATCAACGCCATGAAGAAGGGGCCGCAGGGGGCCTGGTTCGATGAGGGCGCGACCAATTATTATACCGCGATCCTGCCCTATCGCATCGGCCGGCGTTCCATCGCGCAAGTCGAAGCGCAGATCGGCGAATGGACCAGCAACTACTATGGCAATGCGCGCCGCACGATGGGGGAGGATGCCGCGCGCGCGGCGTTCTGGACCGATGCCGATGCGCAGATGCTGCCCTATAGCCGCGGGCCGCTGTACATCGCGCTGGTCGATGCCCGGCTGCGCGCCATCAGCGGCGGGCGCAAAAGGGTCGATCCGCTCGTCCGCACGATGGTCCACGCGATCCGCGATGGCACGGCCAGCGAGGATATGTGGCTGTCATTGGTGTCCCAGGCGCTGGGCGAGCGCGGCCGACAGGATTTCGCCGATCTCAAGGCCGGGCGGATGCTCGATCTGCCGGCCGATCTGTTCGGCCCGTGCTTCCGCCGCGAAGCGGGGCCGGTCCGCCGCTATTCCCCGGGCTTTCGCATCGAAACCGGCACGGACGGGCGCCGCACGGCAGGACCGGTGCGCCCGGGTTCTCCCGCCGCGACGGCCGGATTGACGCGCGGCGACGAGATACTGAACTGGGCCGACCTCGATGGCGCAGCCCGGCAGCCGGGCGCCGCCGTGTCGCTTCGGATCAGGCAGGCGGGAACGCTTCGCGACGTCCATCTGGAACCGTGGGGGCCGGCGCGCGATGGCTTCCGGTGGGGCGCATCGACCCCGCGTCCGGCCGTATGCAATCTCTAGGCCGAATGTGGAACGCGGCGCGCAAGGCAATGGGGCAACGGGAATGACCGTGATCGAACAGAATTCCGCTCATGCCCTGTCGCGAAGAGGGATGCTCAAGGCCGGGCTGATCGCTGCGGCGGCGGGCACGTCCACCACGCTTGCCGCCACGACATCTTCAACGGATACAGGCTCCATGGACACAGCTTTCCCCGCGCGGCGGGCGTTCGGCAAGATCGGAACCTATCTCAACGCCGCCGCGACGCATCCCATTCCGTTGCGATCCGCACAAGCGGGCATGCGCATGCTCGCGTCGCGCGCCGATCGTAGCGGTCCGCAGCCGGCCCGGCCCGACCTCAGACCGCTCTTCGCCAGCCTCATCAACGCCTCGCCCGATGAAATCGCGCTGGTGCCCAGCACCGGCATCGCCGAATCCATGGTCGCCGATGCGCTGGGCCTTGGTCCGGGACGCGGGGTGGTGACCGATGGCCTGCATTTCGATGGCGCGCTGGCGATGTACGCATCGCGTGCGGGCAAAGGCATGCCGCTTGCCATCGTGCGGCCCAGGGACGGCAGGGTTTCGACAGCCGATATCGATGCGGCTATCACGCCCGAAACGAGGCTGGTGGCGGTTTCAGAAATATCGAATTTCAATGGTTTCAGGCATGATCTTCGCGCTATTTGCGAGATGGCCCACGCGCGCGGCGTTCTGGTGTTCGCCGATGTCATCCAGGCGGTCGGCGCGGTAGCGCTGGACGTGCGGTCGACCGGCGT
Source organism: Novosphingobium sp. (assembly GCA_020848655.1). GTDB lineage: Bacteria > Pseudomonadota > Alphaproteobacteria > Sphingomonadales > Sphingomonadaceae > Novosphingobium. The sequence continues at coordinate 2,600 of JADLHU010000183.1, read as the reverse complement.
CGATTTCTGCGCGGCGTCCGCCTACAAATGGATGATGGGCGATCTGGGGACCGCGTTTCTCTATGTGCGCAAGGATGTACAATCGCGCCTGACCCGGCCAATCGCGGGCTGGAACGAACTGGACGACATCGCCGTCCTGGGCCAGCAAACGCCTTTTGATGCGGCGATCACCACCGATCGTTTCGATTTCCGGGGCGGGGCGGCGGGCCTGTTCGAAACAAGCCAGCAGTCGATCGTCAACACCGCGATCGTCGATGCGTCGCTGGCGTTGATCAACGGCCTGGGTCTCGACAGGATGGCGGCCCATCGGGACCGGCTGCGCGCCCATGCGCGGGAGCGACTGGCGGCGGTGCCCGGCGTCGTGCCGATAACGCCCGATGGCCTGTCCACGACGATCGAAGCCTTTGCGATCAAGGGGGCCGCCGCGCGCCTTTCGGGCGCGTTCGAACAGGCCCATATCCACGCGGGCCTTTATGCGAACCGGCTTCGGCTGTCGCCGTCCGTCTACAACAGCCAGGACGACATCGATCGTCTGGCCGACATAGCCAGGCGAACCTTGATGACGTGAAGGCGGGGCGCAGCCCCAAGACCGCAAGACTATCCGCATTTCGGGCCATGGCGATGGCTCAACAGCTCCGGAGCATGATGATGAGAAATCCCCTGTTTGCCGCCGCGCTCCTCTGCCTGGTTTCATCCACGGCCATGGCGCAATCGGCCGCGCAGCCCCAGGACACGGCCGTCCGCGCCGAGGCGCCCGCAGGCGACATTCCCGCGACGTTTTCCGCGCCCACCGACAATCGCGATTACATCAAGCGCGAGGTCATGGTGCCGATGCGCGACGGCAAGAAGCTGTTTACCGTCATCGTCGTGCCCAAGGGCGCCGTGAACGCGCCGATCGTGCTGACCCGCACCCCCTATGACGCGAAAGGCCGCGCCAAACGGATGGAAAGCCCGAGCATGCTGTCGACCTTGCCGCTGGCCGACGAGATCTTCGTCAAGGCGGGCTATATCCGAGTCTATCAGGATGTGCGCGGCAAATACGGGTCGGAGGGTGACTATGTGGTGACGCGGCCGGTGATCGGCCCGCTCAATCCCACCCAGGTCGATCATGTGACCGACGCCTATGATACGATCGACTGGCTGGTGAACAAGGCGAACCTGCCCGAATCGAATGGCCGGGTCGGCATGATCGGATCGTCCTATGAGGGCTTCACCGTCGTGATGGCGCTGCTCCATCCCCATCCGGCGTTGAAGGTTGCGGCCCCGGAAAGCCCGATGATCGACGGCTGGATGGGGGACGACTGGTTCCACTACGGGGCGTTCCGCCTTTCCAACATTTCCTGGCTGGGAAGCCAGACCGGATACAAGGGCGACGGCAAGGCGCCGCCGACCGGCGGCTACGACGACTACGACAATTTCTTGGAGGCCGGATCGGCCGGCGCGTGGGCCAGAAAGCAGGGCTATGACAAGCTGCCCTTCTGGCAGCGGATCGTCCAGCACCCGGCCTATGACGCGTTCTGGCAGGGGCAGGCGCTGGACAAGCTGGTCGCCGCAAATCCGTCGAACGTGCCCACCATCTGGGAACAGGGATTGTGGGACCAGGAGGATATGTACGGCGCCATCACCACCTGGGAGGCGCTGAAAGCCAAGGGCAAGATCGGCAACAACTTCCTGGTGATGGGACCGTGGCGGCACAGCCAGATCAATCGCGATGGGCGCTCGCTCGGCCCGTTGCAGTGGGATGGCGATACCGCCGCGCAGTTTCGCGAGACGATGGTGCTGCCGCTGTTCAACCAGTATCTCAAGGACGGGCCGCCCGCGAACCTGCCCGCCGCCGCCATATACAACACCGGCGAAAATCGCTGGGACCGCTTTTCCACGTGGCCGCTGGCCTGCAAGACGGGCTGCGCCGCGCCGCTGACGCCGATCTATCTCGATGCGGATGGCGGGCTGGGCTTCGCCAAGGGGAAACCCGGCAGCGACAGCTATGTTGCCGATCCGGCCAAGCCCGTGCCCCACTTGCCAAGGCCGGTCAATTTCGGCGACGGGCGCTGGGGTGACTGGCTGGTCAGCGACCAGCGCGGCGTCGATGGCCGGCCGGACGTCATGACGTACAAGACCGGCGTGCTGACCGCGCCGGTTCGCGTTTCGGGCGCACCGATCGCCAATCTGTTCCTGCGCACCACCGGCACAGACGGAGACTTCGTCGTCAAGCTGATCGATGTATACCCGGCGGAAAATGCGGCCGATCCGAAAATGGGCGGATACGAACTGCCGATCAGCCTCGACATAATCCGCGGGCGATACCGCGACAGCTTTTCCGACCCTTCGCCGATCCCGGCGGGCAAGGTCCAGGAATACAGCTTCCGGTTGCCGACGGTGAACCATGTATTCCTGCCGGGGCACCGGATCATGGTGCAAGTACAGTCGAGCCTGTTCCCCTTGTACGACCGCAACCCGCAGACTTACGTGCCCAATATCTTCCTGGCGGAAAAGACGGATTACAAGCGCGCGACGGTCACGATAGAGCGGGGCGGGGCGACGGCAAGTCGGGTCTGGCTGCCGATCGTCTCGGCGGACTAGGCAAGCGGCGGCAAGCG
>JADLHU010000182.1 GCA_020848655.1 Novosphingobium sp. | reverse complement strand
GAACTGGGGCGCGAGCAGACGGCTTTCGTCCACGTCACGCTGGTGCCCTATATCGCGGCGGCCGGCGAGCTGAAGACCAAGCCGACGCAGCATTCGGTGCGCGAACTGACCGGGCTGGGCATCCAGCCCGATATCCTGCTGTGCCGCTGCGAAAAGCCGCTGCCCGATACCGAGCGCGCCAAGATCGCCCTGTTCTGCAACGTGCGCACCGAAGCGGTGATTCCCGCGCTCGACGCGTCGAGCATCTATGCTGTGCCGCTGCAATACCATGCCGAAGGGCTGGACGCCGAAGTGCTGCGCCATTTCGGGCTGTCCTCGCCGCCGCCGGTGCTGTCGCGCTGGGATGATATCGTCGATCGCTATCAGAACCCCGAAGGCGAAGTGACGATCGGCGTGGTCGGCAAATATGTCGGCCTGCAGGATGCCTACAAGTCTTTGAACGAGGCGCTGGTCCACGGCGGCATGGCGCATCGGGTCAAGGTCAACGTCCGCTGGATCGACGCCGAACTGTTCGAGGAAGACGACGCCGAAATCCACGCCAGGCTGGAACCGATGCACGGCATCCTCGTGCCAGGCGGCTTCGGCGAGCGCGGCACCGAAGGCAAGATCGCCTCGGGCCGGTTCGCGCGCGAACACAAGGTGCCGTTCTTCGGCATCTGCCTGGGCATGCAGATGGCCTGCATCGAAGGCGCGCGCAACACCGCCGGCATCGCCGATGCCTCGTCCACCGAATTCGGCCCGACCGGCGAACCGGTGGTGGGCATCATCACCGAGTGGATGAGCAAGGAAGGCCTCCAGACGCGCGCCGAAGGCGGCGATCTTGGCGGCACGATGCGGCTGGGCGCCTATCCGGCCGACCTTGCCGGCAACAGCCATGTCGCGGCGATCTATGGCTCGACCTCGATTTCCGAGCGGCATCGCCATCGCTACGAAGTGAACGTCGCCTATCGCGATGCGCTGGAAAAGGGCGGGCTGGTGTTCTCGGGCATGTCGCCCGATGGCCTGCTGCCCGAAATCGTCGAGCGGCCCGATCACCCGTGGTTCGTCGGCGTGCAGTTCCATCCCGAACTCAAGAGCAAGCCCTTCGATCCGCACCCGCTGTTCGCCGGCTTCATCGAAGCGGCACTGCGCCAGGCGCGGCTGGTCTGACGCGAGGGGCCAAGCCGGCCCTTCGCCGTCCCGTTTCCAGCAGTTCATGCAAGCCGCCCGCGCAGCTTTCCGGGGCTGCGCGGGCGGCTTTTTCACATCCGTCGGCCGGGCCGGAAAATTCCCGATCCCTAATGCGGCATTAACCCTGTTCGCTAAGGTCTGCGACACGCGCTGCCCGCAAAGAAGGGCCACCGCGGCACCCGCCGCGAGCCAGCCCAAGCCATTGAGCTTGCCCATAAAGGTGATCGTCAGATTACGACCCGGACGATGACACGGCGGGCAGGGCGGCGCATTGCGTCGTCGGGGATGGGGCCTGTCCCGGCTTCATCCCCGGAACGCCACGGCCCGAACGTCCGGCCCTGAAGCGCAGGGCCGGACGCGGGTTGGATCGCGGATCAGGCCGCCTTGCTGGCGCCGTCTTCCACGCCGATGGTTTCCACCACGGCAAGCGGGGCCGGCTGCGCGCCGATCGCGATCTTCTTGGGCTTCATCATCTCCGGCACTTCGCGCACGAGATCGATCACCAGCAGGCCGTCTTCCAGTGCGGCGCTTTCCACGCGCACATAGTCGGCCAGTTCGAACCGGCGTTCAAACCCGCGCTGGGCGATGCCGACATGGAGGAACTGGCCATTGGTCTGGCCTTCGTCGCCCTTGCGGCCCTGCACGACAAGCAGGTTCTGCTGGGCGGTGATGTCGATATCGGCGGCCTTGAAGCCCGCCACGGCCAGCGTGATGCGATAGGCATCCTCACCGCGCCGTTCGATGTTGAAGGGGGGGTAATTGTCGCCGGAACTGGTGCGAGCCTGATTTTCGAGCATGTCGAACAAACGGTCGAAGCCCACCATGGAGCGGCGATAAGGCGTGAAATCAAAGCGATTCATGACAAAAATCCTCTGTTGAGCAATTTTCGGTTCTGACGAAGCCCGGCGAACCGGCGCTGCGCAGTGCGTCATGCCCGAGAGGCGCATGACACGTGCCATGAGATATGATAGCGCCCCGACGTTTCAAGAGGCTTGCAGGAAGTTTGCGGAATGGCCACGTCGAAGGTTGAAATCTATACGAAATGGGGCTGCCCTTATTGCGCCTCGGCGAAAGCGCTGCTCGACCGCAAGGGTGTTGCCTATACCGAATATGACATCACCATGGGCGGCCCGAAGCGCGCAGAGATGCTGGAACGCGTGCCCGGCGCGTCCACCGTGCCGCAAGTGCTGATCGATGGCCGCCCTTTCGGCGGGTTCGATGATATTTCCGCGCTCGACAGGGCCGGCAAGCTCGATCCTTTGCTGGGGTTGTGAGGACCCTGTTCCGATGACGCGGATCGGCGTTCTCCAGATGACATCGGGCATCGATCCCGATGCCAACGCCGCCACGATCGTCTCCGCGCTGGGCGCGGCGCGGCGCGAAGGCGCGGCGATGGTGTTCACGCCCGAAATGTCGGGCCTGATCGACAGCGATCGCAGCCGCGCCATCGCCCACATCGTGCGCGAAGAGGACGACCGCGTTCTGGCCGCCGTGCGCGAAGCGGCCGCGCGCGAGGGCGTTTGGGCCGCGATCGGTTCGCTGGCCGTGCTGCGCGAGGACGGGCGCTGGGCCAATCGCGCCCTGGTGATCGACGCCGCCGGCCGGATTGCCGCGCGGTATGACAAGATCCACATGTTCGACGTCGATCTGGCGACGGGCGAACGCTGGCGCGAATCGAATGCCTATGCGCCCGGCGAAAGCGCGGTGACGGTGGAAACGCCGGCCGGCCGCCTGGGGCTGGCGATCTGCTATGACATCCGCTTTCCCGCCCTGTTCGAGGCGCTGGGACAGGCGCGCTGTGATCTGATCGCCATTCCCGCCGCCTTCACCGTGCCCACCGGGCAGGCGCACTGGCACTTGCTGCAACGGGCGCGGGCGGTGGAAGCCAGCGCCTATACGGTGTCCGCCGCGCAAGTCGGCCGGCACGAGGACGGGCGCAGCACGTTCGGGCACAGCCTTGTGGTCGATCCCTGGGGCGATGTGCGGCTCGATCTGGGCGGCGAGGCGGCGGGGCTTGGCTTTGCCGAGATCGATCCGGCGCGCATCGCCGAAGTGCGCGCGCAATTGCCCAGCCTTGCCAACCGCCGCACGATCGCCATCTGAAGCCGCACGATGATAGTTTTCGATCTTGAATGCCGCCCCGCCGGGCACCGCTTCGAGGGCTGGTTCGGCTCCTCGCAGGATTTCGCCAGCCAGTGCGAGCGTGGGCTGCTTGCCTGCCCGCAGTGCGGCGCAAGCGATGTCCTCAAGGCGCCGATGGCCCCGAACCTTGGCCGCAAGGGCAACCAGCGCGAAGCCGCGCCTGCGCTCCCGGCCCTGTCGCACGAGCCATCGCCGCCAAGCCAGGTGCCGGCGCCGCCGCCCTCGCAGCCGATGAGCACGGGCGTGATGCCCCCCGAAGCCGTGCAGATGCTGCACAAGCTGGCCCGCCTCCAGGCCGAAGCGCTGAAGGATTCGCGCTGGGTGGGCAGCAACTTCGCCGAGGAATCGCGCGCCATGCACTACGGCGAGCGCGACACCGAAGTGATCCACGG
>JADLHU010000181.1 GCA_020848655.1 Novosphingobium sp. | reverse complement strand
GCCTCGCCCTCGATGTCCTCGGCGATGATGAGGAGCGGACGGCCCGACTGCACCACGGCTTCCAGAATCGGCAGCATCGACTGCAGGTTCGAGAGCTTCTTCTCGTGGATCAGGATGTAGGGGTTATCCAGTTCCACCGTCATCTTGTCGGGGTTGGTGACGAAGTAGGGCGACAGGTAGCCGCGATCGAACTGCATGCCTTCGACGACATCGAGTTCGAATTCGAGACCCTTGGCCTCTTCGACGGTGATGACGCCTTCCTTGCCGACCTTTTCCATCGCTTCGGCGATCTTCTCGCCGACTTCGACGTCGCCGTTGGCCGAGATGATGCCGACCTGCGCGATTTCCGACGAACCCGAAACGGCCTTCGAGCGCGCCTTCAGGTTTTCGACGACCTTGGTCACGGCCAGATCGATGCCGCGCTTGAGATCCATCGGGTTCATGCCGGCGGCAACGGCGGTCATGCCTTCGCGCACGATCGCCTGGGCCAGAACGGTGGCGGTGGTGGTGCCGTCACCGGCGGCGTCGTTGGCCTTGCTGGCGACTTCGCGCAGCATTTGGGCGCCCATGTTCTCGAACTTGTCCTTGAGTTCGATTTCCTTGGCGACGGTGACGCCGTCCTTGGTGATGCGCGGGGCGCCGAAGCTCTTGTCGATCACGACGTTGCGGCCCTTGGGACCGAGCGTGACCTTCACTGCGTTGGCCAGCGTGTCGACACCGGCGAGGATGCGTTCGCGCGCGTCGCGCGAAAAACGTACGTCCTTGGCTGCCATTTGAATGTTCCTTCTAGTTCAATTGCTTGAATGGATAGCGTTCGGGCGATCAGCCGATGATGCCGTAGATGTCCTTCTCCTGAATGATCAGGAGATCTTCACCGTTGACCTTCACCTCGGTGCCGCCCCACTTGCCGAACAGCACGCGGTCACCCACCTTGACGTCGAGCGCGGTGACGGTGCCGTCATCGCCCTTGACGCCGGCGCCGACGGCGATCACTTCGCCTTCAGCGGGCTTTTCCTTGGCGCTGTCGGGGATGATGATCCCGCCAGCGGTCTTTTCTTCGGCCTCTACGCGGCGCAGCAGCACACGATCGTGCAATGGACGAAAGCTCATGGGGTTCTCCCTCTAAACCAGTGAACCGGAATGGATTGGCACTCTCATCACGAGAGTGCCAGCGACGCGCATATGGGTCTGGCCCGCGGAGCCGTCAAGCAAAGCGTGCAAAATTTCTTCGGGCCGTAGCGAATCTTCAGGTCGCGGCGAAGCGGACCAGGCCCAGCGCCTCGCGGCGGTGCCAGCGCCACAGCAGCAGCAGCGCCACGAAGACCAGCCCCACCGCCAGCCCAACCCACACGCCCGTGCCGCGCAGCGGGGTGAACAGGCCCAGCGCCACGGCGGTGCCGAAGCCGGGCAGCCAGTATCCCGCCAGCGCGATGACCATCGGCATGCGCGTATCCTGCAAGCCGCGCAGCACCCCGGCGGCAACGGCCTGCGCCCCGTCGAACAACTGGAACGCCGCGCCGACCGCCAGGTACTGCACCGCCAAGACCACCATCCCGGCATTGGCCGGCGCGGCGACATCGACATAGGCCGACAGGATCAGTTCGGGGACGAACAGCATCGCGCTGGCCGATATGCCCACGAAGGCAAAGCCGATCGCCAGCGCCGCCTGCCCGGCGCGCGCGATCGCGGCGGCATCGCCCGCGCCGAAGTGATAGCCGACGCGGATCGTCGCGGCCTGCGCCACGCCGAACGGCACCTGGAAGAAGAACGCGGCGATTTGCAGCGCGACCGTGTGCGCGGCCAGTTCCGCCGCGCCGATGCGGCCCATCAGGAAGGCGGCGCCGCTGAACAGCCCGGCTTCGGCAACCAGCGTCATGCCGATCGGCAGCCCCACCCGCACGATTTCGCGCAGGCGCGACCATTCGGGCCGCCACCAGCGGCCGAATATGCGAAAGCGGCGCAGCCGGCGATCGGCGCCAATGGCGATCGCATAGGCGGCCACCGTGGCCACGGCCGTGATCACGCTCGACAGCGCGGAGCCTTCAAGCCCCAGCGCCGGCGCGCCCAGCCGCCCGAACACGAACATGTAATTGCCCAGCGCGTTGACCCCGATCGCCAGCGCGGTGATGAGCGTGGCGAAGACCGGCCGGCCCATCGTGGCCACGAACGTGCGCAGCACATTGCTGACCAGCATCGGCACCAGGCAGAAGGCCAGCACCGCCAGGAAGCGCGCGGCCAGCGCGGCCACCGCCGGGTCCTGCCCGGTCAGCAGCAGCAGCGATTCGCCGGCCAGGCAGATGACCATGCCGGCAAGGCCGCAGCCCACCGCCAGCCACATCGCCATGCGCACCGACCGGCGAATCTCGCGCACGGCATGGCGGCGGCGGCCGAGTTCGGCGGCGACCAGCGGCGCGACCGCGCCGGTCAGCCCGGTGCAGCCGAACACGATCAGCACGAACAGCGACACGCCCAGGCTGGACGCGGCCAGCGCTTCCTGCCCCAGCCGTGCGACGAAGATCACGTCGATCGCATAGACCGCCATCTGCAACATGTTGGCCAGCGCCAGCGGCCCGGACAGGCGCAAGGTAGCGCCCAGTTCGACGCGGAACGCCGAACGGGACGGGGCGGGCGAGGCAAAAGGCTGGGGCGCGGACATCGGAGCCGAGCCGATAGGCGAGCCGGCGCCGCCGGGCAAAGCGAATCCTTGCCTGACCGGCGCCACACGGTAGAGAGGCGCCGGCTTCAAGGCACATTTCAAGGAGCGAAGGCCATGCGGACACGGGGAACGGCAACCGGATTCAGGCCGATCGGGTTGAGAGCGGCCGCGCTTGTGGCGCTGGCCAGCGCATTGGCGGCCTGCGGCGGCCAGCCGCAAGGCGAACAGCACGAGGACGCCAGCTCGCAGGCGGAAAGCGCACCCGCATCAAGCCCCGAGGCGACCCCTGGGGCGAGCGGCGCCACGCCGGCCAACACGCCGCCCGCCGCCTTCGCGCAGTGCATGTCCTGCCATGCCATCCAGCCCGGCCGCAACGGCATCGGTCCCAGCCTGGCGGGCATCGCGGGCCACAAGGCGGCCAGCGTGCCGGGCTTCGCCTATTCGCCCGCGCTGACCGCCGCCAACCTGACCTGGGATCGGCCAACGCTGGACCGCTGGCTGACCGCGCCGATGAAGACCGTGCCCGGAACGCGCATGATCTATGCCGGGATGTCCGATCCGGTCCGGCGCAAGGAAGTGATCGACTATCTCGAAACGCTGAAGGAGCGCTTTCTGCCGGGAACATTCGCGGTTGAATCCGCTTGTGTTTCCCGGGGAGTGCCAACCGCTTTGAGCCCCCTTCCTGTCGCGCAGCCATTTTTCGGGGGTTATGCCGAAGCAAGCAGTCCCAGGCCGGTGGAGCCAAGGCGGATCGGGCGCCATCAGGTTCGCGGCATCGGCCGGCGCGCTGGCGCTGGCGCTGGCCGCGCGCGCCGCGCTGGCCCAGCAGGCGGCGACGGCCGATACGTCAACCACCGCACCCGCGCCGGTACAGGTCCCGCTACAGACCCCCGCACCGCCCCCCGCACAGGCGACAGGGCCTGACGGAGCGCTGGTGGCCGGCGGCGTGGCGGTGCCCGCACCGCCCGCCGATGCGGCGCTGCCGGCCCTCGCCCCGATCATTCCCGACGCCGAATTCAACGCGGCGATCCCCTCGCTCGACGTCGCCGCCGACCCGGAACTGGATCGCCCGCTCGAATCGATCGCCGAATTCGAGCGCCGCATCGCCGAAAAGCAGGCAGGCGCGAAACCGGCCGAAGGGCAGGCCCCGCCGCTGGGCGATCCCGCGCTGGCCGATGGCGTGCCGTTCGAGGCGATCGGCGATGCCCCGGTGCGCGATGCCGAACTGGCCAAGCCGCTGCCGCCGCTCGACCAGTTCAACGTCGAACCCGTCCAGTTCGCCGAAGCCGAAGATCCCGACAAGGACCGCGAGATCGCCTATCGCGTCAAGGTCAACGGGCTGGACGAGGCGGAGAAGGCCAGCACGGCGCGCCTGGGCGAACTGTTCCGCGAATTTTCGGCGCTGCGCGGCGGCGACGGAAAGGCCGCGAACTATGCGATGATTTCCGCCCGCCTGCGCGAGGACGGCAAGCTGCTGCAACGCATCCTCGCGTCCGAAGGCTGGCACGACGCGCGCGTGACCACGCGGATCGACCGGCCCGAACGCGGCGCGAATCAGGAGAACAGCCAGAACGGTGACGCCGGCCTGACCGCCGTGCTCGATGTGGTGCCTGGCCAGCGCTTCACGTTCGCCGAAATCCGCGTCGACGCGCTGCCGACCGTGCCCCCCACGCTGATCCGCGACAATCTGGCGCTGCAACCGGGCCAGCCGATCGTGGCCGACCGCGTGCAGGGCGCCGAAGCGCAAGTGGCGGTGGCGCTGCCGCAGAACGGCTATCCCTTCGCCGAAGTCGGCCAGCGTGACATCCTGCTCGATCGCGCCACTGGCGATGGCATCTACACCCTGCCCGTCACCATCGGCCCGCGCGCGCGCTATGGCGATTTCGCCACGCGCGGCGACCTGGCTTTCGACGCGCGGCACGCCGGTGTGCTGGCGCGTTTCAAGCGCGGCGAACTGTACGACAGCCGCCGGGTCGACGATCTGCGCCAGGCGCTCGTCGCCACGGGGCTGTTCTCCACGGTGTCGGTCGAACCGCAGCGCACGGGCGAAATCGCGCCCGATGGCGCCGAATACGTGACGGTGATGGTCAACCAGGATGCCGGCCCGCCGCGCACCATCGCGGGCACCGCCGGTTATGGCACGGGCGAAGGCTTCCGGCTGGAAGGCACCTGGACGCACCGCAACCTGTTCCGCCCCGAAGGCGCGCTGATCGGCCACGGCGTGGCCGGCACGCAGGAACAGGGCGCGGGCGTGACGTTCCGCCGTTCCAACGCCGGCAAGCGCGATCGCACGTTCGAACTGGGCGCGGAGGCGCTGCACAGCAATTACGACGCCTACAACGCCTATACCGGCCGCCTTTCCGCCCGCGTCAGCCGCGATTCGACACCGCTGTGGCAAAAGCGGATGACCTATGCCTATGGCGGCGAACTCGTCGCCACGGCGGAAAAGGACTATGATTTCACCCGCGCCGCGCGCAACCGGCGCACGTTCTACATCGCGGCGCTGACCGGCCAGTTGGGCTATGACCGCACCGACGATCTGCTCAACCCCAGCAAGGGCTACAAGGTGACGGCGCTGGTCCAGCCCGAAGGCTCGCTGGAGAACGGTTTCAATCCCTACGTCCGCGCCCGGCTCGATGCCTCGGGCTATTTTGCGGTGGCGGACAGCATCGTCCTGGCCGGGCGCGTGCGGCTCGGCACGATCCAGGGCGCGACGCGCTTCGATATCGCGCCGTCGCGGCGGCTCTATTCAGGCGGCGGCGGATCGGTGCGCGGCTTCGGCTACCAGAAGCTCGGCCCGCTCGATCCCAATGGCGATCCCATCGGCGGGCGCAGCCTGAACGAAGCGGCGGGCGAAGTGCGCTATCGCTTCGGTAACTACGGCGTGGTCGCCTTCCTCGATGTCGGCCAGTCCTATGCCTCGTCGATGCCGCGCTTTTCCGACTTGCGCTATGGCGTGGGCCTGGGCGGGCGACTCTATACCAACTTCGGGCCGATGCGCGTCGACGTGGCGACCCCGCTGAAACGCCGCCCCGGCGAAGCGCGGCTGAACATCTACGTCTCGATCGGGCAGGCGTTCTGATGAGCGGCGACGCCACGGACGATCCGCCCCCGGTCGACACGCCCCCGGCCCGCCGCTGGCGCGGCTGGCGGCTGCGGCTGGTCAAGACCGTGGTGGCGCTGGTGCTGGGCGTGGTCGCGCTGGCGGGGCTAGCCGTGCTCGTGCTCGATACCGGACCCGGCCACCGCTTCGTGGCGGACATGATCGGGCGCTATGCTTTCGCCAACGGCATGCGCATCGATGTCGCGCGCATCGATGGCTCGCTTTATGGCCGGATGGTGCTGCGCGACGTGTCGGTGCGCGATACCAAAGGCGAATTCCTGTTCACGCCCGAAGTGCGGGTGGACTGGCGGCCGCTGGCCTTCCTGAACAACCATGTCGATGTGCGCAGCGCCGTGTCGCCGCGCGTCTCGCTGCGCCGCGTGCCCGCCTTCCGCGCCACCCCGCCCAGCGATGCGCCGCTGCTGCCCGATATCGATATCGACGTGGGCAAGCTGCAGATCGATCGCTTCATCGCCGAGGAACCGGTTTCGGGCCTGCGCCGCATCGGCCGCATCACCGGCCGCGCGAAGATCGCCGATGGCCGCGCGCAAGTCTGGCTCGACGCCGCGACCGCGCCCGTGCCCGGCGCGGCGAAGGGTGCGGCCAACGGCGGCGGCGATCGCCTGGTGCTGACGCTGGATGCCGTGCCCGAGGCCGACAGGCTCGACCTGGCGCTCGACCTTGACGCACCGCGGGGCGGCACCATCGCGGCGCTGGCGGGCCTGGCGCAGCCGCTGTCGGCGCGCGTCGCCGGCAAGGGTGACTGGAAGGCCTGGAACGGCACGATCGCGGCGGACCTGGGCGGCGGCGAGCTGGCGCGGCTGGCGCTGACCGCGCGCAACGGCACGTTTGCGCTGAAAGGCCCGACGCGGATCGCGCGGCTGTTCACCGGGCCGACGGCGGCGCTGCTTGGCCCCACCACCACGCTCGACCTCACCGCCGCGCTCGACCAGCGGCGCGCCACGATCACCGGCAAGGCGGGCAGCGATGCCTTCGTGCTCGATGCGAAAGGCGGCCTGGACCTGGGCGCCAGCCGCTTCGACGGGCTGAACCTCGCCTTCGCGCTGCTCAAGCCATCGGCGCTGGCCCCCAACCTTGCGGGCAGCGGGCTGACCGCCGATCTCACGCTCGACGGCGCCTTCGCCACGCCCGGCGTGCGCTATACGCTCAGCGCCGCGCGGCTGGTGATGAACGACATGGGGCTGGAACGGCTGACCGCGAAGGGCGCGGCGCGCATCGATGCCGATCACATCCTGATCCCGGTGGAAGCCCGCGTCGCGCGCATCACCGGGCTGGACAGCGTGGCCGGCGGCACATTGTCCGATGTGCGGCTGAACGGCGATCTCGCCATCGACGGGCCGCGCATCCTGTCCGACAACATGCGCATCCGCTCCGACCGGATCGACGCCCGGCTCATCCTCCTCGCCGATACCGCCAAGGGGCTGTACACCGGCGCGGTCGACGGCAAGATCGACAATTACCGCATCGAAAGCGTGGGCACGTTCGCGATCGAAACGCAGGCCGATCTGCGCGCCGAACCGGGTGGCGGGTTCTCGCTGGCCGGCAAGGTGCGGGCGCGCTCCAAGACGCTGACCAACGCCGGCGTGCGCGATTTCCTGGGCGGCAACGCCGTGGCTTCCGCCGATGTGCGCTATGGCGCCGATGGCGTGGTGCGTTTCGCCGCGCTCAGGCTCAATGCGCCCTTGCTGCGCGTAACCGGCGGTTCGGGCAGCTATGCGCCGGACGGGCGAATCGCGCTCAACGCCGATGCCGTCTCGAGCCAGTATGGCCCGGTCGGCGTGCGCGTGACGGGCACCATCGCCAACCCGCAGGCCCACGTCACCGCCACGCGGCCGGGGCTTGGCATCGGGCTGGCCGATCTGGACGCGCAGATCACCGGCGCGCCCGGCGGCTATCGCCTGAAAGCCACCGGCGCCACCGATTACGGCCCGCTGACCGCCGACGTGGTGTTGGGCCTCGAAGGCGCGACGACGCTGCGCATCGACAGCGCCGACCTTGGCGGCATCCAGTTTGCCGGCACGCTGCGGCAAGTGCCGTCGGGTCCGTTCGCCGGCCAGCTTACCGCCAACGGGCGCGGGCTGACCGGGCTGGTGCGGCTGGGTGCGCAAGGCAAGTTCCAGGAAGCGCTGTTCAACCTGCGCGCCACCGATACCGTGCTGCCCGGCCCGGCCAGGCTGGCGATCGGATCGGCCATCGTCGATGGCCGGGTGGTGCTGTATGACAAGCCCTGGGTGGTGGCCGATGCGCAAGTGGCGCAGACCACCTTCGGCGGCTTCGACATCAACGCCGCGCGCGTGATCATCGATTACCGCGACGGGCGCGGCCAGGCCAAGGCCATGGTCGAAGGCGCGGGCGGCGCGCCGTTCCGGCTGGCCGCCAACGCCGATCTGACGCCGCAACTGTGGAAGGTGATGATCGACGGGCGCGTGCGCGGCACGCCGTTCCGCACCTCCAGCCCGGCGCGCATCGTACCGGGCAAGGCCGGCTATGAACTGCTGCCCACGCGCATCGACATGGGCCGGGGCAACATGCGGCTGGCCGGCACCTGGGGCGCCGGAAACGCGGGCGGCATCAAGCTGGAAAGCCGGCTCGACGCGCTGAACCTGTCGATCGTCAACGCCTTCCTCCCCGGCTATGGCATCGGCGGGCAGGCCACGGGCAGCCTCGATTTCGCGCAAGCCGGCCCTGCTGCCTTCCCGCGCGCCGACGCACGGCTTTCTATCGACAATTTCACGCGCACCACGGCCACTTCGGTCAGCCAGGCGGTGGACGTGAACTTCGTGGGCAAGCTCCTGCCCGATGGCGGCGAGGCGCGCGCCGTGTTCCGCCAGCGCGGCACCGTGATCGGCCGCATGCAGGCCTCGCTGCGCCCGCTGCCACCCGGCACCGGATCGTGGACCGAGCGGTTGCGCGAAGCGCCGCTGACCGGCGGCATCCGCTATAACGGTCCGGCCGATACGCTGATGTCGCTTTCGGGCGCGGTGGGGCAGCGACTGTCCGGCCCGATCGCCGTCGCCGCCGATTTCTCGTGCCGGGTGTCCAGCCCGTGCCTTCAGGGCGTGGTGCGCGGCAACGCGCTGACGTATGAAAACCAGGCCTATGGCACGCGGCTGACGCAGATGGCGGTGACCGGGCGCTTCACCGGCGAGCGGCTGGAAATCGAAACGCTGACCGCCAGGGCGGGCGACGGCACGGTCAGCGCCAAGGGCTATGTCAGCCTGGCCGCCGATGCCGGCTATCCGATGGATATCGCCGCGACCGTGCAGAACGCGCGCGTGGCGCGCAGCGATGCGCTGTCGGCCCGCGCCACCGGCACCTTGCGCCTGACCAAGCAGGCCGGCGAGACCGCGCTGCTCAGCGGCGAATTGCGCCTGCCCGAAACGCGTTACCAGATGATCCGCCAGGGCGCGGCCGAAGTGCCGCAGCTTTCGGGCGTGCGCTTCAAGCCTTCGCACGGCCGCCAGCTTGTCACCGGCGATGAACCGCCAACGCCCAGCGCCGGCCTGCTCAGCCTGATCCGGCTCGACCTCAAGCTGATCGCACGCGACGAACTGTACGTTTCGGGCATGGGGCTGGAATCCGAATGGCGCGCCAACTTCCACGTTGGCGGCACATCGGCGCAGCCGACGCTGGCCGGCCAGGTGGAACTGCTGCGCGGCACGCTGGGCTTCGCCGGGCGGCAGTTCGAACTGTCGTCGGGCCATCTCGATTTCACCGGCGGGCAGACCATCGATCCGGTGATCGCCATCGCCGGCAGCGACGATGTCGATGACATCACCGTCACCGTCAACGTCTCGGGCCGGGCCTTCAACCCGCAAGTCACCTTCTCCAGCACGCCCAGCCTGCCGCAGGACGAAATCGTGTCGCGCATCCTGTTCGGCAGCTCGATCGCCAACCTTTCGGCGATCCAGGCGGTGCAGCTTGCCGCCTCGCTCAATTCGCTGCGCGCCACGGGCGGCGGGCTGAACCCGCTGGGCAAGCTGCGCTCGGCCGCGGGGATCGACCGGCTGCGCATCCTGGGCGCCGACGAAGCCACCGGGCGCGGCACCGCGCTGGCGGCGGGGCAGTACATCACCAACGATATCTACGTGGAACTGATCACCGACGCACGCGGCTTCACCGCCACCCAGCTCGAGATCAGCCTGAGCAAGGCGCTGTCGATCCTCAGCCAGGCGGGCGGATCGGGGGTGACCAACTTCAACCTGCGACTGCGCAAGAACTACTGATGCGCCGGCCCGCCGCCATCGTCCTGCTGCTGTTCGCCGCGGCCTGCCACAAGCCCAGCTTCGACGAACGCTATGAAAAGGCCGAAAAGACCGTGCGCGACAAGGCCGCCGCGATCGACCGGGACTTGCAGGCGCAAGCGAGCGAAAGCGCCGGCGCGCCCGCATCGCCATAATCGTCTTTCCATTTCGCGCGTTCGCGGCTATCGGCGTCCCGTCATCTGGGGAGTAGCCAGCCGCCTTCGGGCGGGCTTTCGCGTCAACATACTTGGCTTAGCGGCCATGGTGCGAAAGGAACGGATCACCGTTCGGGCGAGACCAATGGCATTGCGCCTCCGCTCGGCCGGGCGGGATGCGCGATGCCGTTGCTTGTCTTGCGCCTGGCCCCGGAGACTTAATATGGAAGCCCTGCTGACGTCGATGGCCGTGGTCGCCCTGGCCGAAATCGGCGACAAGACCCAATTGCTGGCGATCGTGCTGGCCACGCGGTTCAAGCGGCCCGTGCCGATCATCCTGGGCATCCTTTTCGCCACGCTGGCCAATCACTTCCTCGCAGCGCTGGTGGGCGAACGCACGGCGATGCTGCTCGATGGCCAGTGGTTCCGCTATGCCATCGCCGCATCGTTCATCGCGATGGCCGCCTGGACGCTGATCCCCGACAAGTTCGACGAAGACGAAGCCAGGCCCGCCCGTTTTGGCGCGTTCCTGACCACGCTGGTCGCCTTCTTCCTGGTCGAGATGGGCGACAAGACGCAGATCGCCACCGTGGCGCTGGGCGCGCGGTTCGAGAATGTCTTCATGGTCACCGCCGGCACCACGCTGGGCATGATGATCGCCAACGTGCCGGCGATCTTCCTGGGCAACGAACTGATCAAGCGCGTGCCCATGGCTGTGGTGCGCACCGTGGCCGCACTGCTGTTCCTGGCGATCGGGCTGTGGCTGCTGGCCCAGACCGCCGGCTGGCTGTAGCTTACCCGCCAGGCCCGAGCATGGCTTCGGGCCGTACCAGCGCATCGTAATCGGCCGCCGTCACGAAACCGCTGGCCAGCGCCGCCTCGCGCAGCGTCTGGCCGGATTTGTGCGCGGCCTTGGCGATGGCGGCGGCGCGGTCATAGCCGATCCGCGGGGCCAGCGCCGTGACCAGCATCAGCGATCGGTCCACCCCGGCGCGGATATTGTCCGCGCGCGGGGCCAGGCCTTCCACCAGATGAACGCGGAAACTGTCCGCCGCATCGGCCAGCAGGCGGATCGATTGCAGCAGGTTGTACGCGATCACCGGGCGATAGACATTGAGTTCGAACTGGCCCTGGCTGCCCGCGAAGGTCAGCGCCGCGTGATTGCCGAACACTTGCGCGCAGACTTGCGTCATCGCTTCGCACTGCGTGGGATTGACCTTGCCCGGCATGATCGAGGACCCCGGCTCGTTTTCCGGCAGGGCCAGTTCGCCAAGGCCGGAGCGCGGGCCGGAGCCAAGCAGGCGGATGTCGCTGGCGATCTTGTACAGCCCCGCCGCCAAAGCGTTCAGCGCGCCGTGGCAGAACACCAGCGCGTCTTCGCAGGCCAGCGCCTCGAACTTGTTGGGCGCGGTGGTGAAGGCAAGGCCCGTCTGGGCCGCGATGTCCGCCGCGATCGCTTCCGCGAAACCCGCCGGCGCGTTCAGCCCGGTGCCGACCGCCGTGCCGCCCTGCGCCAGCGCGCGGACATCGCCCAGCGTCGCCTCGATCCGCCCGGCGCCATGGAAAACCTGCGCGGCATAGCCCGAAAACTCCTGCCCCAGCGTCAGCGGCGTGGCGTCCTGCGTGTGCGTGCGGCCGATCTTGACGATCCCCGCCCAGTCGCGCGCCCGGGCATCGAGCGCGCCATGCAGGCCGCGCAGCGCCGGCAGCAGCGCGCGCTCGATCTCGATCGTGGCGGCGATATGGATCGCGCTGGGCACCGCGTCGTTCGACGATTGCGAGAGGTTGACGTGATCGTTCGGGTGGACCGGGCTTTTCGCGCCGGGTTCGCCCCCCAGCATCACGTTGGCGCGGTTGGCGATCACTTCGTTGACGTTCA
The DNA here is from genome assembly GCA_020848655.1 of Novosphingobium sp. GTDB lineage: Bacteria > Pseudomonadota > Alphaproteobacteria > Sphingomonadales > Sphingomonadaceae > Novosphingobium. Next base: position 24,512 of record JADLHU010000181.1, on the reverse strand, counting down.
TGTTGGTCTGCGTGCCCGATCCGGTCTGCCAGACGACCAGCGGGAAATGATCGTCGAGCGCGCCCGCGATCACTTCGTCCGCCGCCGCGACGATGGCATCGGCCAGCCGCCCATCGATCAGGCCCAGCCGGTGATTGACCCGCGCCGCCGCACGCTTGACCTGCGCCAGCGCGTGGATGACCGGCAGCGGCATGCGCTCACCGCCGATGCGGAAGTTCTCCAGCGATCGCTGCGTCTGCGCGCCCCACAGCCGGTCGGCCGGGACGGCGATTTCGCCCATGGTATCGGTTTCGATGCGGGTATCGGCCATCGCGGAGGTTCCTTTTTCGGCACCGATATGTGCGCGCGGCGGCCAAACGGAAAGGGCGGCGCGATCGCTCGCGCCGCCCTTCCCTAAATTCGGAAAGAATCCGAAGGATCGATTACTTGAGCTCGACGGTGCCGCCGGCTTCCTCGATCTTCTTCTTGATGTCTTCGGCTTCGGCCTTCGACACGCCTTCCTTGACCGCCTTCGGAGCGCCTTCGACCAGCGCCTTGGCTTCGGTCAGACCCAGGTTGGTGATCGCGCGGACCTCCTTGATGACCTGGATCTTCTTGCCGCCGTCGCCCGTCAGGATGACGTCGAATTCGGTCTTTTCTTCAACGGCGGCAGCGGCGTCGCCACCACCGGCGGGGGCGGCCACGGCAACAGCGGCGGCAGCGGAAACGCCCCACGCTTCTTCGAGGGCCTTGGCAAGGTCAGCCGCCTCGAGGACGGTGAGCTGCGACAGTTCTTCAACCAGCTTGGCGATATCGGCCATGATGCTTTACTCCTGATGTTGTGGCCGGGCAGGTCCGAACGACGCTGTCCCGGTAAATCGTTTCGAACCTGCTTACGCGGCATCCTTGGCGGCATAGGCGCCGAAGACACGAGCCAGCTTTGCCGCCGGGGCGGTGCTGAGCTGCGCGATCTTCGTGGCCGGTGCCTGGACAAGCCCGATGAGCTTGGCGCGCAGTTCGTCGAGCGACGGCATCGAGGCGAGCGCCTTGACCCCTTCCGCGTTCAGAACCAGCGCACCCATCGCACCGCCGACGATCTCGATCTTGTCGGTCGTCTTCGCGAAATCCACGATGGCCTTGGCCGCGGCAACCGGATCGACCGAAGTCGCGATTGCCGTCGGCCCGGTGAGGAATTCACCGATGCCTTCGTAGTTCGTGTCCTGGATGGCCAGCTTGGCAAGACGGTTCTTCGCCACCTTGTAAGTCGCGCCCGCGTCACGGACCTTCCCGCGCAAGACGGTGGACTGAGCCACCGACAAGCCGAGGTTGCGGGTGATGACCACCACGCCGACCTCGTTGAAGACCGCGTTGAGCTGGGCGACCGAATCGGCTTTCTGCGAACGATCCATGCCTTACTCCTTCACAAATGACCGCAAGGGCACGCCCCCACGGCCGGCTACGTATGTCCATGCCGAAATATCGACACGGGCGAGTCCGTTGAGGGGGGAAGGAGCCTGCGCCGAAGCGCAGAATTGGCACCGCATCCAAAAGGAGCGCGGACCCGGGAATTCTCTTTTCCCCGTCTAGGCCGGAAATTAAGCTGGGCCTCGATTGCTCTTGGCCTGGCACCGACTGTCTCGGACGGATGACCGATGCGAACACCGGTCGGCTGCGGCCCTTGGCGCAAGGGACGCGCAAAGTCAAGCGGGGCGGGCCTTGCGCGCGGCCCGGTCCTGCGCGATGACGGGCGGATGAAGCACCTGGCCGCCGCCCTCCTCGCCGCGCTTGCCGCGGCGCCCGCCCGCGCCGGCGATCAGCCATGGCTGGGCACCTGGCGGATCACCGGGGCGCAGCCCGCGCCCTGGGTGGGCAAGGGCGACCATGTGCGCCACGCCAGCGATATCTGGCACCTCGTCGGCCGCACCGTGGTCTACCGCAAGGCGCGGATCGACGGTCCCGCCCCGCTGGCCTGCCGTGGCCCGAAATACGAACGCCGCGTCGTGGGGCCGGATTACCTGTTCCAGGGCGGGCTGACCGCGCCCGCCGAACAGGCCCGCGCGCTGGGCTTTTCGGCCAGCATCGTCACGCTGGAAACCGGCTGCGAAGGCGCGATCGATTTCCACTTCACCGATCCTGCCACCGCCCTGTTCGCACTCGACAACATGATCTACACGCTGCGGCGGCGGTAATGTTTTTTCTGAGGATCGCTGATTGAAACTAGAATACTCAGATAAATTTTGCGTAGTGGAAATGCCTCGACGATTCGGAGGTAACCATGACCACATATCCCAAGATTCAAGAGCGTGTTAAACAGACCCATGGCTTTGTTCCAAAGCCATGTTGGATTGCAGATTTAAAAGCCGAGAATGGCTTAACCCGCTCACAGGCTCCTAACCGCATCCATCCTGAAATCAGGGAACATCCGTGCCCGGCCTCAAAACGGGCAGCAATCGAAGCCGCACTTCTCTATTTCGGAATGATCTCAAAGCGAACCGGTTGAATTCGGGAACTCTTTGTCCCGAATGAAATGATCCATTGCGATCAACCTACCTTTCAAACCCGCCAGTCGATCGCCCCGCGCCCGTTCGCGTCCAGAAAGGCGTTGGCCTTGCTGAAGTGGCGGCAGCCGAGGAACCCCGAATGCGCCGACAGCGGGCTGGGGTGCGGCGCGGTGAGCACGAGGTGGCGGCCATTGCGCAAATCCGGCACGCGCGCCGCCTTGTTGCGCGCGTGGCTGCCCCACAGCAGGAACACCGTCGGCTCCGCGCGCGCGGCGACGGCGGCCACGGCGGCATCGGTGATCGCTTCCCAGCCCAGGTTCTGGTGCGATCCGGCGCGCCCTTCCTCCACCGTCAGCGCGTTGTTGAGCAAGAGCACGCCCTGGCGCGCCCAGTTTTCCAGGTTGCCATGCGCGGCGCGCGGGATGCCGAGATCGCTTTCGATCTCCTTGTAGATGTTGAGCAGCGACGGCGGCACTTTCACGCCTTCGGGCACCGAAAACGAAAGCCCGTGCGCCTGTCCCGCGCCGTGATAGGGGTCCTGCCCCAGGATCACCACTTTCACCCGGTCGAGCGGGGTCAGCTCCAGCGCGCGCAGTCGCGAGCCGCGCGGCGGATAGATACGCTTGCCCGCCGCTTCCTCGGCGCTCAGGAAACCGCCCAGCTTCCTTGCCTGCGGCGTGGCCAGCAAGGGCGCCAACGCATCGCGCCAGCTATCGGGAACCGCGTCTGCCGCCATCGTCCTTTTCCGCAACCCCCTTTTCCTCAGACGCGGATGGGCCTAAGCCGCTTGCCCTATGGCTGTCCATCTCCACGAAGAAGATCTCCCCGCCGGCGTGCTCGCCCCCGGTCCCGTTGCGGTCGATACCGAAACCATGGGTCTTGTCACCCCGCGTGACCGGTTGTGCCTGGTCCAGATCTCGGACGGCGGCGGCGACGAACATCTGGTGCGCTTCAGCCCCGGCAGCAGCTATGCCGCGCCGAACCTGAAGGCGGTGCTGGCGGACCCCGCGCGGATCAAGCTCTATCACTTCGCCCGCTTCGACCTGGCGGCGGTTCAGCACTACCTTGGCGTGATGGCCGCGCCCGTGTTCTGCACCAAGATCGCCAGCAAGCTGGTGCGCACCTACACCGATCGCCACGGTCTGAAGGATCTGGTGCGCGAACTGCTGGGCAAGGAAATCTCCAAGCAGCAGCAATCGAGCGACTGGGGCGGCCCCATCCTGTCGGACGCGCAAATGGAATATGCCGCGTCCGACGTGCGCCACCTGCACGCCATGCACGCCATCCTGGTGGAACGGCTGGCGCGTGAACACCGCAGCGAAATCGCGCAGGCCTGCTTCGATTTCCTGCCCGCGCGCGCGAAGCTGGACCTTGCCGGCTGGGCCGAGCGCGACATCTTCAGCCACGAATGACCATTCCAGAATGACGGCCCCACAATGACTGCCGCAGCCGACATCATCCGTGACCGGCGGCGCCACTTCGCCGCGCCGGGGGGATTTCACGATCGGCTGATCCGCTTCCTCTCCCGCGCGATGCCGGCGGCGATCGGGCTGATCGCGGCCGTGATGATCCTGGCGCCGCTTTCGCCGCGCGGGGAAATCAGCTTCCTGCTCGATCGCAACCGGGTGGCGATCACGTCCGAGCGTATCCGCGTCGACAAGGCGATGTATCGCGGGCAGGACAACGAGGGCCGGCTGTTCTCGCTGACGGCGGGCAGCGCGGTGCAGGTATCCCCGGCGCGGCCGGTGGTGGACATGCGCGATCTGGTCGGCACCCTGCAATTGACCGAAGGACCGGCGCGCATCACCGCCGGCAGCGGCGCCTACAATTTCAACACCGGCCAGGTCGACGTGCCCGGCCCGGTCAACGTCACCGCGGCGGATGGCTATCGCATGACCACGAACGGCGTCGCCATCAATCTCAAGACCCGCCAGGTGGTGGGATCGGGCGGGGTGCAGGGCGCGGTTCCGACTGGCACTTTCTCGGCCAACACGATAAGCGCGGACCTTGGGGAAAGGACCGTGACGCTTGAAGGAAACGCCCGGCTGCTGATGACGCCCGGCAAGATCAGGATGCCGCAATGACGCTTCGTTCTTTCGCCCGCCGGCTCCCGGTCTCCCGGCCCATCCGCATCGCGGGCGTGGCTTTCGCGGCCGGCGGCGCCCTGATCCTGGGCGTCCAGCACCTCGCCGCGCAAGGCATCGCCGGGCACAACAGCGATGCGCCGGTCAGTTATTCGGCCGATCGCATCGAATTGCAGGACAAGCAGAAGCGCGTCGTGCTTTCGGGCAATGTCGATATCGTCCAGGCCGAACTGCGGCTGCGCGCCGCGCGCACCACGGTGGCCTATACCAACGACGGCGATCTCAAGATCCGCCGCATCGACGCGACCGGCGGGGTCCACGTCACGCGCGGCACCGAAAGCGCGCAGGGCAATGTCGGCATCTACGATTTCGACCGGCGCATCATCACGCTGGTCGGCGATGTCGCGCTGCGGCGCGGCGGCGATACGCTGAACGGCGGGCGCCTGGTGATGGACCTCAACACCGGCATTTCCAGCGTCGACGGGCGCGCCGGCGGCGGCTCCCCCGCGCTGGGCGGCGGTTCGGGCGGCGGGCGCGTTTCGGGCACGTTCTCGGTGCCGAAGAAGAACTAAGGGGCAGGACGCCAGCGGGGCGCCCGCACGCCCCAGGGACTTCGTCAGCGCCGGGCTTCGCAACCGGGTCCGTCATGGGCGTTGCCCCCTGCCGCCACCCCGCATGACGAAGATGTCATCGTTTGTCCGCGTGACATTGCCCGCGCGCCATATCATAGCAATTTGTCAGGAAATCAGGGTTAATGGTCCGCGCATGGGCAAGTCATATTTCGGCACCGACGGCATTCGGGGAAAAACCAACGCGGGGGTGATGACCGCCGCCGTGGCGATGAAAGTGGGCCAGGCGGCGGGCAGGCGATTCCTGCGCGGAGATCACCGGCACCGCGTGGTCATCGGCAAGGACACGCGCCTGTCCGGCTATATGCTGGAAAGCGCGATGGTGGCCGGTTTCACCAGCGTGGGCATGGACGTGATCCTGCTTGGCCCGATGCCGACCCCGGCGGTGGCGCTGCTGACGCGCGAAATGCGCGCCGACGTGGGCGTGATGATCTCGGCCAGCCACAACCCTTATGAGGACAACGGCATCAAGCTGTTCGGCCCGGACGGCTTCAAGCTGTCCGACGAGGACGAACTGGCGATCGAGGCGATGCTGGGCGAGGAACTGCCGCTGGCCCCTTCGGCCGACATCGGCCGCGCCCGCCGCATCGACGATGCGCGCGGCCGCTATATCCACGCGGTGAAAAGCTCGCTGCCCGATTCGATCCGGCTCGACGGGCTGAAGATCGTGGTCGATTGCGCCAATGGCGCCGCCTACCAGGTCGCCCCGTCGGCCTTCTGGGAACTGGGCGCGGAAATCGTGGCGGTGGGCGTTTCGCCCAACGGCAAGAACATCAACGACAAGGTGGGATCGACGCATCTCGATCTCGTCCAGGAAACGGTGGTGGCATCGGGCGCGGACATCGGCATCGCGCTCGATGGCGATGCCGACCGGCTGATCGTCGTCGATGAACAGGGCCAGATCGTGGACGGCGATCAGTTGATGGCGCTGATCGGCAGCCAGTGGGCCGACCAGGGCCGGCTGGCCGGCGGCGGCGTGGTCGCCACGGTGATGTCGAACCTGGGGCTTGAACGCTTTCTCCAGGGGCGCGGGCTGAATCTGGTGCGCACCAAGGTGGGCGATCGCCATGTACTCGAAGCGATGCGGAGCGGCGGCTACAATGTCGGCGGAGAGCAATCGGGCCACATGATCCTGCTCGATCACGCCACCACCGGGGATGGCACCGTGGCCGCGCTGCAAGTGCTGGCGGCGCTGGTCCGCTCGGGCAAGCGCGCCAGCGAATTGCTGCACCTGTTCGATCCCGTGCCGCAACTGCTGAAGAACGTGCGCTTCGGCGGCGGGAAACCGCTCGACGACAATCGCGTCAAGGCGGTGATCGCCGATGCCGAAGCCGCGCTTGCCGGCAAGGGACGGCTGGTGATTCGCCCATCCGGCACCGAGCCGGTGATCCGCGTGATGGCCGAAGGCGACGATGCCGGCGATGTGGAAGCCGCCGTATCCGCGATCTGCGCCGCCGTGGCGGAAGCTGCCGCCTGATGCTGGAAATGCGCCCCGATTGCGAACGCTGCGGCGCCGACCTGCCCGCCGCGGCGCCCGGCGCGTTCATCTGCTCGTTCGAATGCACGTTCTGCGCCGAATGCGCCGACGCGCTGGACGATCGCTGCCCCAATTGCGGCGGCGAACTGATGGACCGCCCGACGCGCAGCAAGGCGCTTCAGGCCAAGGCCCCGCCGGCAACCGAACGCAAGTTCCGGGGCTGATGGCGGCCCCCGCCCGCATCCTTTCCATCGCCGGGTCCGACAGTTCGGGCGGCGCCGGCATCCAGGCCGACATCAAGACGATCGCCATGCTGGGCGGCTATGCGATGACCGCGATCACCGCGATCACCGCGCAAAACACCTTGGGCGTGACCCGGGTGGAGGCGCTTTCGGCCGGGATGGTCGCCGCGCAGATCGATGCCTGCACCGCCGATATCGGCGTGGACGCGGTGAAGATCGGCATGCTGGGATCGCCCGAAATCGCCATGGTGGTGGCGGACCGGCTGGAAGCGCTGGGCGTGCCGGTGGTGTTCGATCCGGTGATGATCGCCACCAGCGGCGCCGCGCTGGCCGATGCGGCGACGATCACCGGCTTCGAACGGCTGATGGCGCTGGCCACGCTGACCACGCCCAACGTGCCCGAATTGATCGCGCTGGGCGGCGATGCGGCGATGGCGGCGCGGCGCGTGGCCTATCTCGCCAAGGGCGGCGACGCGCCCGGCGATGTGGTGCAGGACCGGCTGGTCATGCCGGGCCATGATGCGCTGGTCTGGCAGGCCCCGCGCATCCACACGCGCCACACCCATGGCACGGGCTGCACGCTGTCGAGCGCCATCGCCACGCGGCTGGGGCAAGGGTTTGCGCTGGCCGACGCGGTGGCCGATGCGCGCGGCTTCGTGCGCGCCGCGCTGGCCGCCGCGCCGGGCTTTGGCGCGGGGCATGGCCCGCTGGGCCATCAGGCGGTGCGCTGAGCGCCTAGAGTGCGCCCGCTCTCGATTGCATCAAAAGCTGCGCTATAGATCCTTGTTTTTACGTGATTTCCGAGCCGCCAGATGATTCCATCCGGCTCGAAATCACTCTAGCCGCAATCCAGATCGTAGAATTCCACGATCTTCGACCAGCCTTCCTCGGCGGTTTCCACCCAGTGGAACAGCCCCAGGTCGACTTCGTTGATCACGCCTTCCTCGGCCATCGCCGCGAAGTTGATCACGCGCGACCAGTAGTCCTTGCCGAACAGCAGCACCGGCAGCGGCTTCATCTTGCCGGTCTGGATCAGGGTCAGCAGTTCCATGAATTCGTCGAGCGTGCCGAAGCCGCCGGGGAACACCGCCACCGCGCGGGCGCGCAGCAGGAAGTGCATCTTGCGCAGCGCGAAGTAGTGGAACTGGAACGACAATTCGGGCGTGACGAACGTGTTGGGCGCCTGTTCGTGCGGCAGCACGATGTTCAGCCCGATCGAATCGGCGCCGGCATCGGCCGCGCCGCGATTCGCCGCTTCCATGATCGAAGGCCCGCCGCCCGAACAGACGACGAACTGGCGCATGCCCTTTTCCACGATCGCGCATTCGCTGGCGGTGCGGGCCAGCTTGCGCGCCTCGTCGTAATAGCGCGACTTGGCGACCAGCCGCTCGACCACGGCCTTGCGTTCGGGCGTGGTCGCGGTGTTGAGCGCCGCCTCGCACTGGTCGGGCGCGGGAATGCGCGCCGAACCATAGATCACCAGCGTCGATCCGATGTCGGCCTCTTCCATCAGCATCTCGGTCTTGAGCAGTTCAAGCTGGAAGCGGACGGGGCGCAGTTCCTCGCGCAGCAGGAAATCGGTGTCGCGGAAGGCCAGCCGGTACGACGGGCTTTGCGTCTGGGGGGTATCGTGGGGCCGCGCGGCTTCGAAAGAGGCTTCCTGTTCGGCCTTGTAGAAGCGGCGGCGCGTGAGTTTCTTTTCTTCTTCAGTCATGCCGCCACCGTGGCAGCAGCCCGCCCGCAGCGTCAACCCGCCGCTTGCGCGCTACAGGCGAAACGGCGGCCCCGGCAAGGGGAAGCAGCGCGACGAGAAGGAAGTGGATGCCCCCCGAGGATTCGAACCTCGATTGACGGAGTCAGAGTCCGTAGTCTTACCATTAGACGAAGGGGCAACGAGGAGGCCGCCTCTAGTGGCCTCGAACCGCCGCGTCAAGACGTAGACTTGCCGGTTCGCGCCGGGACGGCTAGCATCGCGTTCAGGTACTCGCCACACGGCGGGATAACGATAAAGAGTGCATCGACATGGCGGAAAAAGCTCCGCCGGCAACGCGCACGGAGGCCTATGGCGGTAGAGACGCGAAGCGGGAAAAGCGCGATGCAGAGGCACGCGACGCAACGTCTCCGGCGCCTGCTTCCGCGCCGCCCGGCGATCTCATCCAGAACGCTGGCCTTATCCAGAAAAATGGCGAGGCCGAGTGGCGGCGTGCCGGGATTCATCGGCAATCCTATGCCGCGATCGATCTGGGCACCAACAACTGCCGCCTGCTGATTGCGCGCCCCGCCGGGGAGAATTTCATCGTCGTCGATGCCTTCAGCCGCGTCGTGCGCCTGGGCGAGGGCCTGGCGCAGACGGGCCAGCTCAGCCGCACCGCGATGGACCGCGCGCTTTCCGCATTGACGATCTGCGCCGACAAGCTGAAACGCCGCAACGTCTACCTTGCCCGCTCGGTCGCCACAGAGGCCTGCCGCCGCGCCGAGAACGGAGCCGAATTCATCGAACGCGTGAGACAGGAAACGGGCATCGCGCTCGACATCATCAGCGCCCAGGAGGAAGCCCGCCTGGCCGTGCTGGGGTGCCACATCCTGCTGGAACCCGGCCACGGACCGGCGATGATCTTCGATATCGGCGGCGGATCGACCGAACTGGTGCTGATCGAGAACACCGATACCGTGCCGCGCATCCTCGACTGGCAGAGCGTGCCCTGGGGCGTCGTCTCGCTGACCGAGACCTGCGGCGATGAAGGCCCGGACGCCGCATCGCGCGCGGCGCGCTATGTCCGCATGCGCGAAATGGTGAGCGACAGCTTCGCCACCTTCGCCGAGCGCGCCGGGCGCATGCGCGCGCAACTGGCCCCGGTCGGGCCGCTGCGCTTGCTGGGCACCAGCGGCACGGTGACGACGCTGGCCAGCCTGCACCTCGATCTGCCGCAATATGATCGGCGCGCGGTGGACGGGCTGATCGTGCCCGCCGATTCGATGCGCGCGATCAGCAGCTACCTGTCGGGCCTGTCGCTCGACCAGCGGCGCGAAGTGCCCTGCATCGGGCGCGAGCGCGCCGACCTGGTGGTGGCCGGCTGCGCGATCCTGGAAGCGATTCTCGACCTGTGGCCGGCGGACCGGCTGGGCGTGGCCGATCGCGGCATCCGCGAAGGCATCCTGCGCAGCCTGATCGCCGCCACCGGCGAAGGCGAACGCGCGCGCGCCGAACTGCGCCGCACGCGGCGAGACCCGTCATGAGCCGTTCGGGCCGCGATCCGGGCGAGCGGCTGCGCACCGGCCGGGGGCGCACCGCCAGTTCCAACCGCTGGCTTTCGCGCCAGATCAACGATCCTTATGTGAAGAAGGCCAAAGCCGAAGGCTTCCGCAGCCGCGCCGCCTACAAGCTGATCGAACTGGACGAGAAGTTCGGCCTGCTGAAGCACGTGACCCGCGCGGTGGACCTGGGCATCGCGCCGGGCGGATGGAGCCAGGTGGTGCGCCAGCGCTGCCCCAAGGCGGCGGTCGTGGGCATAGACCTTTTACCGACCGACCCGATCGAGGGCGTGACCATCTACCAGATGGACTTCATGGCCGACGAGGCCCCCGCCGCGCTGCAAGAAGCGCTGGACGGCGCGCCCGACCTGATCCTGTCCGACATGGCGGCGAACACCGTGGGCCACAAACAGACCGATCACTTGCGCACCATGGGGCTGGTGGAAACGGCGGTGGACTTCGCCATCGCCACGCTGGCGCCGGGCGGCACATTCGTGGCCAAAGTGCTGGCGGGGGGCACGGACACGCAGTTGCTGGCGCTGCTCAAGCGCCACTTCGCCACCGTCAAGCACGCCAAGCCGCCGGCCAGCCGCAAGGATTCTTCGGAATGGTACGTGATCGCGCAAGGATTCAAGGAGCGGGGCTGAGGGCGGGGTCGCAATAACGGGCGATGTCCGGCAATTCCCACCCCGGCGCGTTCGGTCGAACCCGAATTGCCAGCCCAACAACGCCTGCCCAAAAAACAAAGGGCGGAGCCGCGGCCCCGCCCTTCGATTCGCCCGTTGCCGGGAGAGCTTACTTCTTGGCCGGTTCGCCCGAAGCCGCCGCGGCCGCTTCCGAAGCGCCAGCGGCAGGCGCGCCCGAGGCTGCCGCGCTGGCCTCGCCCGAGGGGGCGGCGGCGGCATCGGCGGCCGGTGCCGCCGGCAGCGGCACGTTCGAACCTTGCGTGTTGAGATAGACGATCAGGTTGGCGCGATCTTCGGCATTGCTGAGACCCGCGAAGGTCATCTTGGTGCCGGGCGCGAACTTCTTGGGGTTGTGCAGCCAGTCGTTCAGCTTGGTGAAGTCCCAGTTGCCGCCCACGCCCTTCAGCGCGTCGGAGAACGCGAAGGACCGATGCGGCGAAGCGATCGCTTCGCCCACCACGCCATAAAGATTCGGGCCGATGCCGTTGGCGCCGCCCTGGTTGTCCGTATGGCAGGACGTGCACTTCTTGAACACGGCTGCGCCCTTGGCCGGATCGGCGCTGGCAAGCAGCGTTTCGATCGGCACTTCCTTGGCGCCGCCCTCGCTCGACACGACGCCTTCGATCTCGAAGCCCATCGTGTGCGGACGGTGCGGCTTGTCCGCCTGGAAGTAATGGCTGCTCAGGCTGGAAAGCCCCAGCGCGACAACGCCGGAGAAAAGCGCCCAGCCGGCGATTGTATTGAAACGGTCGTCCATCGAAGAGTGCCCCGTGGATGGTATCTGGCCTTGGGCGTCGCTCTAGTGACGCAAACCCGCAAGCGCAAGGCCCATTGCGGGATTTGCCGTTGCTGCGTAATCCGCCCCCCATCATGCACAGTTTTCCCGCACCCGCGCTCGCCATGGTCGAGCAGATGTCACAGGCCGCCGCCGCCCAGCCGGAGCGCGCCGTGGCGCTGCAAGGCGCCCCAGGCTGCAATTCGCACCGCGCCGCGCTGGAATACGCGCCCGATTGCCTGCCCCTGCCCTGCTTCAGCTTTGAAGACGCGCTGGACGCGGTGAAGGAAGGCAAGGCCGATCGCGCGATCATCCCGATCGAAAATTCGCAGCACGGCCGGGTCGCAGATATCCACTTCCTGCTGCCCGAAAGCGGGCTGTTCATCGTCGGCGAATATGTCATGGCCATCCACCACGCGCTGATGGGGCTGACCGAAGGGCCGTTCACCGCCGCCTACAGCCACCCCCAGGCGCTGGGCCAGTCGCGCCACTACTTGCGCGAGCGCGGCATCGTGCCGATGGCCTATGCCGATACCGCCGGGGCCGCCGCTTTCGTGCGCGAACAGGGCGATCCGCGCGCCTGCGCCATCGCGCCGCGCCTGGCCGCGGAGCTTTACGGGCTGAAACTGGTGGCCGAAAACGTCGAGGATGCGAACGACAACACCACGCGCTTCGTGGTGCTGGCACGCACCCCGCTCGATCCCGCGACGCTGGCCGGCGGCCCGGCGATGACCACGTTCGTGTTCGAAGTGCGCAACGTGCCCGCCGCGCTCTACAAGGCGCTGGGCGGCTTCGCCACCAACGGCGTCAACATGACCAAGCTGGAAAGCTACCAGAAGGGGGCGAGCTTCGCGGCGACCACGTTCTATGCCGATATCCTGGGCGCGCCGGGCGATCCCGCCGTCGATCGCGCGATCGAGGAGCTGGCGTTCCACTGCAAGTACCTGCGCATCCTGGGCACGTACCGGCAGGCGCGCCCGCGCGGCTGAACGATTCGGGCCAGACGATTCGGGCCGAACGATTCCGGGCTGAACGCTTGCCCTTGCCCCGCCGCCATGCCACCAAGATCGGGTGACGACCCAGGGGGCACAGATCGCCGGCGAGAGCGCGCGGATCGCGGGATCGACCGCAAGTGCGGACGCCGCGCGGGACTGGCAGGCGCTGCGCGGCGATGGCGACATCCAGTTCGCGCCCGTTGCCCCCGCCACGCCGCCCCAACCGCCGCACTGGCTGAAATCGCTGGGTGAGCTGCTGGAAGCCGCGCTGAAAGGCCTGGCCAACCTGCTGCGCCCGCTGGGCGAGGCGCTGGGCCTGTCGTGGCCGATGTTTCAAAATATCCTGATCGCGCTGGCGGCGCTGGGCGCGATGTTCGTTCTGTGGCGGCTGGTGGTGCAGCCGCTGCTGGCCTGGCGCGCCCGGCCCCGCCCCGAAGCCGAGGCCGAATGGGCCCCCGATCGCGCCGCCGCCGTGGCACTGCTGGAAGACGCCGACACGCTTGCCGCCGCCGGACGCTTTGGCGAGGCCACGCACTTGCTGCTCCAGCGCAGCGTGCATCACATCGCCCAGGCCCGGCCCGACTGGCTGCTGCCCGCCAGCACCGCGCGCGAAATCGCCGTGCTACCGATGCTGCCGCGCCGCGCGCGCGAGGCCTTTTCGCAGATCGCCGTCCGGGTCGAGCGGAGCCTGTTTGCCTTGCGCGATCTCGATGCGGCGGACTGGCAGGCCGCGCGCGCCGCCTATGCCGCCTTCGCGCTGGAACGGCTGGAACACGGCGCCGCCGGACCCGTTCCATGAGCGCGGGCGGCGCCAGCCCCTTTTCGCCGCGCGCGGCGCTGGCGCTGGTCGGCTTCGGCGCGCTGGTCTTCGTGGCCTTGCTATGGATGATCGGCGCGGGGATGACCGGCGGCTCCACCAACGATGGCGGCGGCCATGCCGGCGGCAAGGGGCTGAACGGCTATGCCGCGCTGGCTGGCCTGCTGGAACGGCGCGGCCACGCGGTGCGCCGCACCCGCGCCGACGATGCCTTCACGGCGCCCGGCCTGCTAGTGCTGACCCCGCCGCACGACGCCAAGCCCGAAGCCATCGACAGCGCCATCGCAAGGCACCGCTATGCAGGCCCGACGCTGCTGGTCCTGCCCAAGTGGCGCGCCACCAAGGCCAGCGGCAAGGGCAGTCGCACGGGCTGGGTCTGGCTGACCGGCGCGGCGACGCCCGATTGGGCGAATCGTATCGCGCGAATCGGCCCGCTGGACTTGCGCCTCGCGCCGCTGGGTCCGGGCCAGGCCCGCTGGACAGCCGGCGGGCGCAGCGGCACGCTCGCAGCGCCGCAAGCGGTGCAAAGCATGTCCTCGGGCCGCATCGCCGCGCTGGTGCGCGATGGCGCGGGCGGCACGCTGGCGGGCTATCTCGATGACGCGGGATACTATCCCGTGCTGGCCAATGCCGCCGGCGTCGATCCCGGAGCCGGCGAGGACGAGGACATCCATCCGGTCATCGTGGTGGCCGAACCCGACCTGCTGGACAATTACGGCCTGGCGGACCGCGATCGCGCGATGCTGGCGCTGGCGCTGATCCGGGCAGCGACCGGCGGCGACAATGCGATGCCCGTCAGCTTCGACCTGACGCTGAACGGGCACGGCCGCAGCGCCAACCTGCTGACGCTGGCCTTCACCCCGCCGTTCCTGGCGGCAACGCTGTGCCTGCTGCTGGCCGCGCTGGTGGTCGGCTGGCGGGCGTTCCTGCGCTTCGGCCCGGCAAAGGCGCCCGACCGCGTGATCGCTTTCGGCAAGCGCGCACTGGTGGCCAACGCCGCCGGGCTGATTCGCCGCACCCGTCGCCTGCATCTGGTGACGGGGCCATACGCCGCCGCCGCGCGCGAGCGGCTGGTGCGCGCGCTGGCGCTGGCCCGCCGCGCCGATCCCGCCGCCAGCGAAGAGGCGATCGACCGCGCGCTGGCCGCCCGCCAGCCCGATGCAATCGCGTTTTCCACCATCGCCGCGCGCCTGCGTGCCGCGCGCCGCCCGCATGACATCGTGAAGGCCGCGCAAGACCTTCACGCGCTTGAAAGGACGCTGATCCGATGACCGCGACTGCACCCCTGACCCTCGACGACGTGGGGGCGCTCGCCACTGCGATCCGGGGCGAGATCGGCAAGGCCGTGGTCGGCCAGGCTGAAACCGTCGATCACCTGCTGATCGCGCTGCTGGCGCGCGGGCACGTGCTGCTGGAAGGCCCGCCGGGCACCGCCAAGACGTTCCTTGCACAGTGCTTCGCCGCCAGCCTGGGCCTGCATTTCGGGCGCATCCAGTTCACGCCCGACCTGATGCCCGGCGATATCCTGGGATCGAACCTGTTCAACTTCCAGACCAGCCAGTTCACGCTGACGCGCGGGCCGATCTTCTGCGACCTGCTGCTGGCCGACGAGATCAACCGCACCCCGCCCAAGACGCAGGCCGCGCTGCTCGAAGCGATGCAGGAACGCCGCGTCACGCTGGACGGCAGCGCCCACGCGCTGCCGCCGCATTTCATGGTGGTGGCCACGCAGAACCCGATCGAGAGCCAGGGCGTCTATCCGCTGCCCGAAGCGCAGCTCGATCGCTTCCTGTTCAAGCTCCTGATCCCCTATCCCAGCCTTGAGGAGGAAACACGCATCGTCGCGCGCTATGGCGAACGCAGCGGCCTGCCCACGCCCGCCGAACTGGGCATCGCCGCCGTGGCCAGCCCCGCGCTGCTCGATGCGGCGGTAGCGGCGGTCAGGACGGTGACGCTGGCCGACAGCGTGACCGAATACGTCGTGCGGCTGGTGCGCGCCACGCGCGAAAGCCCCGATCTGGCCTGCGGCGCCAGCCCGCGCGCCGCCGTGCTGCTGGCCAGCGCCGCGCGCGCCCGCGCCGCGCTGGACGGGCGCGACTATGTGCTGCCCGACGATGTGAAATCGCTCGCCACCGCCGTGCTGCGCCACCGCCTGCTGCTCAGCCCGGCGGCAGAGATAGAAGGCAAGCAAGTGGAAGCGCTGGTTGCCGATCTGGTCCGCCAGACGGAAGCGCCGCGATGAGCGCGTGGAGCCTGCCGCGCCGATGAGCCCCATCGTGCCCACCTTGCGCGCGGCGATCCTGCTGGCGCTGGCCGCGCCGGTCGCGGTGGTGATCGCGGCGGTGGCGCCGGGCGCGTGGATCGTCGCCCCGGCGCTGGGCGGGGCGTTGCTGCTGGTCATCATCGCCGATGCGCTGGCGGCGGGCGGCTTGCGCGACCTGCGCCTGGGCGTGCCGGCCGACGTGGAAGTGGGCGCGGAAAACCACATCGCCTTGCAGGCGCTGTTCGCCGGCGGTCTGCGCGGCCAGGTGGAGGCCGCGCTCGCGCTCGATCCCCGACTCGCGCCGGGCGGGCGCATCGGCTTTTCGCTTCGCGGTCAGGGCGCCGACTGGACGGGCGGCACGGCGTTCACGCCCAGCCGGCGCGGCACCGGCGCGGTCGACCGGCTGTGGCTGCGTTGGACCGGGCCGCTGGGCCTGGGCGCGCGCCAGACCGCGCGCGGGCAGGATCAGGCCGTGCGCGTCTGGCCGAATATCGGCGCGATCCGCTCGCCCGCATTGCAGACGTTCCTGAAAGACGCGCAGTTCGGCCTTATCGCCCGCCGCATCCGGGGCGAAGGCACGCAGTTCGAAGCCCTGTCCGAATACCAGCCGGGCATGGACCGGCGGCGGATCGACTGGAAAAGCTCGGCCCGCCACGTCCATCTCTATGCCAAGGAGTTCGAGACCGAACGCAACAACCAGATCGTTTTCGCCTTCGATTGCGGCCAGACGATGTGCGAACCCTTGGCCGGCATGCCACGCATCGATCGCGCCGTCTCCGCCGCGCTGACCACCGGCTATGTCGCGCTGAAGGCGGGGGACCGCGTATCGCTGTTCGGCTTTGCCGCGCGACCCGAAGTGATGACCCCGTTCGTGGCCGACGCGCGCGATTTCCACCGCCTGCAAAGCGCGGCGGCAGGGCTGGACTATCACGCGCAGGAACCCAATTTCACGCTGGCGCTGGCCACGCTGGCCGGCCGGCTTCAGCGCCGTTCGCTGATCGTGGTGTTCAGCGATTTCACCGATCCGACCAGCGCCGAACTGATGATCGAAAGCATCGGCCGGCTGGTATCGCGCCACGTCGTGCTGTTCGTGACCATGGCCGACGCCGAACTGGAAGACATCGCCACCGCCCGCCCCGATGACATGCAGCATGTCGCCATGGCCGTCACCGCCGATTCGCTGCTGCGCCAGCGCGCGCTGGTGACGCGGCGGCTGCAGCAACTGGGCGTCGACGTGATCGAAGCGCCGCACGATGTGATCGGCACGCGGCTGATCGATGCCTATCTGGCGATCAAGCGTTCGGGAGCGATCGGCTGATGCGGCATTCCAGTCCCCCTTCCCGGCATCGTCATGCTGCACGTGTTTCCGCATCCGTCGCGCCGCAGGGTCAGGTCTATTCTGGGGAGAAATGGCCCCTGAAACACGTTCAGGCTGACGAAGGAGGTCGGCCATGACGGCGTCACCCACCCCCGGCATGTCCGCGCTCGAAGCCGCCGCGCTGCGCTCCGACCGGTTCCGGCTGGAGCGCGAGGACGACTGGCAGCGGCTGGAGAAGATCGTCACCCTGATGGAGAAAGGCCGCTTGCGCAAACTCAACGACGACGACGTGCTGGCGCTGCCGGTGCTTTACCGCACGGTCGTCTCCAGCCTGTCGATCGCGCGCGAGACATCGCTCGATGCGGCGACGCTGGGCTATCTGGAAACGCTGGTGCAGCGCGCGTGGTTCGTCGTCTATGGCCCGCGCGCCTCGCTGGGATCGTGGCTGCGCCAGTTCCTGGGCGGCGGGTGGAGCGCGGCGGTGCGCGGCATCTGGCTGGACCTGCTGGTCGCGCTGGCGGTGATGGTGGCGGGCACGGTGGTCGGCTGGCTGCTCGTCGCGGGCGACAGCGAATGGTATCACGTGCTGGTGCCCGGCCAGTTCGCCGATGCGCGCGTGCCCGGCGCCAGCGCCGACGTGCTGCGCGGCACGCTGTTCGGCAACCAGGACCAGAACGCGATGTCGGCCTTTGCCGCCTATCTGTTCAGCAACAACGCCCAAGTTTCCATCCTGGCCTTCGCGCTGGGCTTTGCCTTCGGCATCCCTTCGCTGATGCTTTTGGTGCAGAACACCGCGATCCTGGGCGCGATGCTGTGGCTCTATCACGGCGCGGGGCTGACGCTCGATTTCGTCGCCTGGCTTTCGGTCCACGGCACGACGGAACTGTTCGCGATCCTGCTGGCGGGCGGCGCGGGGCTGCATATCGGCCGCGCGATGGCCTTTCCCGGCGCGCTTTCGGTGATGGCCGCCGCCGCCGAGGCCGGGCGCCGCGCCTCGCAAGTGATGGCCGGCGTGGTGCTGATGCTGGTGGTGGCCGCGATGCTGGAAGGCTTCGCGCGCCAGTTGATCGACAACACGCCCGGCCGGCTGGCGGTGGGCGGCTTCATGCTGGTGTTCTGGCTGGTCTATTTCCTGGGCCTGGGCCGGCGCGCCGACGGCGCCGGCGCGCGATGACCGCCGCCCTGCCCCAGCGCCTGCGGCAAAGCGACCGCGACCGGGTGATGATCACCCCCGAAGGCATCGCCCTGCCGCTGACGCTGGCCAGCCGGGGCACCCGCGCCGGGGCGCTCATGCTCGATCTGATGTTCATCGGGTTGCTGATGCTGCTGACCACGATCGGCCTGCTGTTCATCGCCGGTGGCACCGCCGCCGCCATGGCCCGGCTGGAAGCCAGCACCCCCGGCGCCCATGCGCTGGAATTCCTGTTCATCCTGTGGATCGCGGCGATGTTCCTGTTCCGCAACGCCTATTTCCTGTTCTTCGAACTGGGGCCACGCGGCGCAACGCCGGGCAAGCGCATCACCGGCATCCGCATCGCCGCGCGCGGCAATGGCGATGGCGGCGGGCGGCTGACGGCGGACATGGTGATCGCCCGCAACCTGCTGCGCGATATCGAACTGTTCCTGCCGCTGGTGCTGCTGTCTTCGGCCAGCAACGGCGGCGGCGACATGGGCGCGGCTGGCCTTGCGGCGACGGCGTGGTTCCTGATCTTCGCGCTGTTCCCATGCTTCAATCGCGATCGGCTGCGCGCCGGGGACCTGATCGCCGGAAGCTGGGTGGTGGAAGTGCCCCGCCGCAAGCTGGAAGCGGCGATGTCGCTTGCGCCCGCCGCCACGCCGGCTGCCGCCCCGCCCGACAGCGCGGGCTCCGCCGCCTATCGCTTCGGCGAGGCGGAACTGGCGGTCTATGGCGAGTACGAGTTGCAGACGCTGGAACGCCTGCTAAGGGAAAATCGCCCCGAAGCGCTGCACGCGGTCTACGAGGCAATCTGTCGCAAGATCGGCTGGACCCCCGGATCAGGCGACGCCCGCCCCTTTCTTGAGGCTTATTATCGCGCGCTGCGCGCCCGGCTGGAAACCGGCATGCGCATGGGACGCCGCAAGGCCGACAAATTTTCGGATAGTCTATGACGATGACCACCACCACGACCACGCCCCTCACCTTGCGCGCGCCCGCCGCGGCCGACATACCCGCGCTGGCGGACCTTGGGCGCAGCAGCTTCCTGGCCAAGTTCGGCCACCTTTACCGGGCGGATGATCTGCTGCCGTTCCTGGAGGACATGCATTCACCGATGGCCGTCACGCGCGAAATGGACAGCCCGGACCGCTGCTATTGCCTGGCGGAGCGCGATGCGCGGCTGGTCGGCTATTGCAAGCTGGGCCTGGCCAGCGGCTTTCCCGAACACGCGCGCGGGCGAAAGCCGATCGAGATCAAGCAGCTCTACACCGCTCCCGATGCCACCGGCGGCGGCATCGGCGCGGCGATGATGGACTGGGCGCTTGATGCCGCGCACCAGTTCGGCGCCGACGAGATCCAGCTTTCGGTGTGGAACCAGAACTTCGGCGCCCAGCGCTTCTACGCGCGCTACGGCTTCGAAAAGGTCGCCGACATCGGCTACTGGGTCGGCCAGCAGCGCGACGAGGAATTCCTGTTCTCGCTGATGCTGTAGGCTTTGATCGCGTGAGTCTTTGACCCGCAACGGGGCGGGTCTATAGGTGGCCCATGTCATCCCTTCGCCCCTGGCGCGATATCCAGCGCCGCAAGAGCCGCCAGATCATGGTCGGGTCCGTCCCTGTCGGCGGCGATGCGCCGATCACGGTGCAAACCATGACCAACACCCTCACATCGGACGCGGTGGCGACGATCGATCAGATCCGCCGCTGCGAGGATGCCGGGGCCGACCTGATCCGCGTGTCCTGCCCCGATGAAGCCAGCACCGCCGCGTTCCGCCAGATCGCCCGCGCCGCGCGCGTGCCGCTGATCGCGGACATCCATTTCCACTACAAGCGCGCGCTCGAAGCCGCCGATGCCGGCGCGGCCTGCCTGCGCATCAATCCCGGCAACATCGGCAGCAGCGATCGCGTGGCCGAAGTGGTGCGCGCCGCCAAGGCCAATGGCTGCGCCATCCGCATCGGCGTCAACGCCGGCAGCCTCGAAAAGGACCTGCTGGAAAAATACGGCGAACCGTGCCCCGAAGCACTGGTCGAATCCGCGCTCGATCATATCAAGCTGCTGCAGGACCACGATTTCCACGAATACAAGGTGGCGGTGAAGGCCAGCGACGTGTTCCTGGCCGTATCCGCCTACATGGGCCTGGCCGAAGCGGTCGATTGCCCGCTGCACCTGGGCATCACCGAAGCCGGCGGGCTGATCGGCGGCACGGTGAAAAGCGCGATCGGCATCGGCAACATGCTGTGGGCCGGCATCGGCGACACCATCCGCGTCTCGCTTTCGGCCGAGCCGGAAGAGGAAGTGCGCGTCGGCTTCGAAATCCTGAAAAGCCTGGGCCTGCGCACGCGCGGCGTGCGCGTTGTCTCGTGCCCGTCCTGCGCGCGGCAGGGGTTTGACGTGATCCGCACGGTGGAAGCGCTGGAAAGCCGCCTCAGCCACATCAAGACGCCGCTGTCGCTTTCGGTGCTGGGCTGCGTCGTCAACGGCCCCGGCGAAGCGCGCGAAACCGATATCGGCCTGACCGGCGGCGGCAACGGCAAGCACATGGTCTACCTTTCGGGCGTGACCGACCACCATGTGTCGAGCGAGGCCATGCTCGATCACATCGTCGCGCTGGTCGAGGCCAAGGCCGCCGAAATCGAAGCCGCGGAGAACGAAAATGCCGGACACGCCGACGCCGCCGAATAAGACCGACCTGGCCCCGGTAACGGTGGCAAGGCCCGTCGCGGTTCCGGCAGCCGCGCTGGGCGCGGGGTCCATCGGCACGCTGGCGCTCGGCTCCTTCGCGCTGGGCGCGCTGGCCATGGGTGCGGTCGCCATCGGGGCCTTGGCCATCGGCCGCCTTTCGATCGGCAAGCTGCGCCTGCGCGATGCCCATGTGGACCGGTTGCGCATCGGTTCGCTGGAAATCGACGGCTGACGGAAAGCACTCCGTAACCCGCGGCTGCTATGCGAGGGCGGCCATGAAGAACCTGCTGATCGCCTGCGCCCTGCTGAGCGTGTTTTCCGCCGTCGCCACGGGCCGCATTTCGGCGCCCTCGCCCGATGACAAGGCCACCGCCCGCGCGGCCGCCTCATCCGGCGCGAAGACCGCCCGGCGCGACAGCGACGTGCTGGAGCTGCACCGCGATTCGAGCGGCCAGTTCAACACCGTGGCCCAGGTCAACGGCGAGGATGTCAGCTTCCTTGTCGATACCGGCGCCGACACCATCGCGCTGACCGTCGGCGATGCCGAGCAACTGGGGCTGGATGTCGATACATCCGCGTTCATGCCGATCGGCCGCACCGCGTCGGGTGTCGGCTATGGCCAGCCCGTCCGGCTCGACCGCGTGGAAATCGCCGGCGAACAGTTCCACGATGTCGATGCCGTGGTGATGGACGGGCTTGAAACCAACCTGCTTGGCCAGTCGGTGCTGCGCCGCCTCGGCCGCGTGGAACTGCGCGGCGACCGGATGGTCATCCACCCGGCTGGGTGACACGCGCCCTCAAAAATACACGTCCACATAGTCGGTCAGCCCGTCGCACCATTCGAATTCGCGCAGGCGATAGAACGAACGGCGCTGGGTGACCGCGAAGTGCCAGGTCTTGCGCCGCTCGCACGTTCGGCCGCGATCGGGCGTGTCGGTGATGCGGATCAGGCCTTCGAAGGTGAAGTAGCCGCGCCCGATCTCGGTGATCATGCCGTCCAGGAACAGGCGGCCCGGCCCGCCCGCTTCGGCCTGCGCGCCGCGCAGCCGCCACTGTCCGCGATCGATGCTGACGAAGGCATGGCCGCGATGATCCCAGTCGATCCATTGCAGCGTCACGCCCTTGTTGGCGCGCAGCCGCTGCGCCGCCGTGGTATCGAGGATGCGCGTGGGTTCGGGCGCGGACTGCGCGAGCAGCGGCGCGGTGCCGAGCAGCAGGGAGGTCAGCGCGGTAAGCTTTCGGGCGATGGACATGCGGGCAAGCTATAACGGAATGGGCTGAGAGGGAATTGCCTCCATCCGTTCGCCCCGAAAACTGCCCATGAACGCCAACACCCGCTCAGCCTGAGCCTGTCGAAGGCGGCGCAAGAGGCCGGCCCAGCGCACTGGAAAGCCAGCCGCACCGTCAGCGCGTGGCCTTCGACGGGCTCAGGCTGAGCGGGTGTTGGGAAGTGGGCGTTGGGGACCGGGGTTGGCCCGAATGAGACTCGCTGCCCCCAAAACAAGAAGCCCCGCCGGATCGCTCCGGCGGGGCCTTGTCTTGTCAGCGTTGCCGGGAAGGAGAGGAGCTTACTCCTCGCCGTCCTTCAGCAGGTAATCGCCGGCATCCGCGTCGCTGCCGTGGGTCTCGCCCTCGACCGCCGCCAGCGGATCGTCGCCGATCGCCGCTTCCGGTCCCTGGGCAAGTTCGGCCGCATGCTCTTCCGCCGCCGAGTTCGGCGCGATGAGCACTTCCTGCAGCTTGCGGTACTGCGCGCGCAGCGCCGCATCGCGGCTGGTGGCGGCAACACGCATGCGGTTCATGCCCGCGCCCGTACCCGCCGGGATCAGCCGGCCGACGATGACGTTTTCCTTCAGGCCGATCAGCGAGTCCTTCTTGCCTTCGACCGCCGCCTGCGTGAGCACGCGAGTGGTTTCCTGGAACGACGCCGCCGAGATGAACGAGCGCGTCTGCAACGAGGCCTTGGTGATGCCGAGCAGCACCGGCTTGCCTTCGGCCGGCTTCTGGCCGTCCTCCAGCTTGGCGTTGTACTCGTTCATTTCCTCGAAATCGACCTGCTCGCCGGCCAGCAGCGTGGTGTCGCCGCCGTCGGTGATCTCGACCTTCTGCAGCATCTGGCGAACGATCACCTCGATGTGCTTGTCGTTGATCTTCACGCCCTGCAAGCGATAGACTTCCTGGATTTCCGCGACGAGGTATTCGGCCAGGGCCTCCACGCCGAGAACTTCCAGGATGTCATGCGGATCGGGGCTGCCCGAGATCAGGTTGTCGCCCTTCTTGACCCAGTCGCCTTCCTGAACGTCGATCACCTTCGACTTCGGGATCAGGTATTCAACGGGTTCGCCTTCCTCGGGAATGATCGCGATCTTGCGCTTGGCCTTGTAGTCGCGAACGAATTCGACGCGGCCCGAAACCTTGGCGATGATCGCGTTGTCCTTCGGTTTGCGTGCTTCGAACAGTTCGGCAACGCGCGGCAGACCGCCGGTGATGTCGCGCGTCTTGGCGGCTTCGCGGCTGGCACGCGCCAGCACGTCACCGGCCTCGACCCGCTGCCCGTCCTCGACCGACAACGTGGTGCCCGGCGCCATCATGTAGCGCGCGGCCTCACCCGAAGCCTCGTCGAGCAGCGTCAGGCGCGGGCGAAGGTCTTCCTTCTTGGCCCGGCTGGTGGCGCGGTTCTCGGTGACGACACGGCTGGTCATGCCGGTCGCTTCGTCGGTCTGCTCGGTCAGCGTGCGGCTGTCGATCAGGTCCTGGTACTTCACGATACCCGGCTTTTCGGTGATCACCGGGGTGGTGAACGGATCCCATTCGGCCAGGCGATCGCCTTCGGCGATGATCGCGCCGTCGGTGTGCAGCAGGTGCGTACCGTAAGGCACGCGGTGGATCGCGCGCTCGCGCCCTTCGGTGTCGATCACCACGATTTCACCGTTGCGGGCAAGGCTGAGCAGACGGCCGCGCTTGTCAACGATGGTGGGGATGTCGCGATACTGAACGGTACCGGCGGCGATCGCTTCGAGGTGCGAGGTTTCGTTCACCTGCGCCGCGCCACCGATGTGGAACGTGCGCATGGTAAGCTGCGTGCCCGGCTCGCCGATCGACTGCGCGGCGATGACGCCCACCGCCTCGCCGATGTTGACCGGCGTACCACGGGCAAGATCGCGCCCGTAGCACTTGCCGCAGACGCCCTGCGTGGCTTCGCAGACCAGCGGCGAGCGGATGCGCGCCGCCTGAACGCCGGCCGCTTCGATCGCGGCCACCGCCGGCTCGTCGAGCAGGGTGCCGTTGGCGACGATGACCGCGCCGTCCTTGGTCACGATGTCCTCGGCCAGGGTCCGGCCCAGGATGCGTTCGCCCAGCGACGCGATGGTCGCGCCGCCCTGCACGATGGCGCGCATTTCCAGCGCGCGCTCGGTGCCGCAATCCTCGATCACGACGACGCAATCCTGCGACACGTCGACCAGGCGGCGAGTCAGGTAACCTGAGTTTGCCGTCTTGAGCGCGGTATCGGCCAGACCCTTGCGGGCGCCGTGGGTGGAGTTGAAGTATTCAAGGACGGTCAGGCCTTCCTTGAAGTTCGAGATGATCGGCGTCTCGATGATCTCGCCCGACGGCTTGGCCATGAGGCCGCGCAT
>JADLHU010000180.1 GCA_020848655.1 Novosphingobium sp. | reverse complement strand
TGGAAGTGGAAACGCGCGAGATCAAGGGCGGCTTCTGGCACTTCCGCTATCCACTGGCCGATGGCGTGCGGCTCGATAACGGCGCCGACCACATCGTCGTCGCCACGACGCGGCCCGAAACGATGCTGGCCGACATGGCCGTGGCGGTGAACGCCGACGATCCGCGCTACAGAAGCGTGATCGGCAAGGACATCCTCCAGCCGATCACCGGGCGGCGGTTCAAAATCGTCGCCGACGAACACGCCGATCCGGAACTCGGCTCGGGCGCGGTGAAGATCACGCCGGGGCACGATTTCAACGACTTCGAAGTGGGCAAGCGCGCCGGGATCAAGGCGGGCGACATGCTCAACATGTTCGATGCCGAAGCCCGCGTCGTGCAGACGCAGGACGGGCTGGTGCCGGCAGAGTTCCTGGGCCTCGACCGCTTCGACGCGCGCACGCTGGTGGTGGAACGGATGAAGGCGCTGGGCCTGCTCGTGCCCCACGTCGACAAGGACGGCGCCGAACACGACGCCGAACCGCGCACCATCCAGACCCCGTTCGGCGATCGCGGCGGCGTGGTCATCGAACCGTGGCTGACCGACCAGTGGTACGTCGATGCCGAAACGCTGGCCCAGCCGCCGATGCAGGCGGTGCGCGACGGGCGGATCGAGATCGTGCCCAAGAGCTGGGAAAAGACCTTCTTCAACTGGATGGAAAACATCCAGCCATGGTGCGTTTCGCGGCAACTGTGGTGGGGGCACCGGATTCCGGCGTGGTATGGGCCAACAGTCACTGATGATGGCAAAAGCACCAATTTGTCGGATTTAACCCAGAACAAGGTGTTCGTCTGCGCTGACGAAGGCACACTGCTTTCACAGTGCGAATCCTATTATGGACCCGATAAAAAATACGTAATCACTTCAACACTCAATGACTGGCTTGGGCGCAACATCGAAAATTTGTCCAAGCTATCGAATGGTGAAACCGACCGTGCAAACGAAGTAGTCCTTCTTCATGACCCCGACGTGCTCGACACGTGGTTCTCCTCGGCGCTGTGGCCTTTCGCGACGCTCGGCTGGCCCGAGGACACCCAACCTCCGTTCGGTTCGAGCGAAGTCGAGAACCCTGCGCGCGGTGTCTCGACTACGCTCGACACGAACGCGTCCCTGTACAAAAGGCACTACCCCAACGACCTGCTGATTTCCGGCTTCGACATCCTGTTCTTCTGGGATGCGCGCATGGCGATGCAGGGGATGCACTTCAACCAGGGCCAGGTGCCGTGGAAGCGGCTTTACCTGCATGGGCTGGTGCGCGCCGCCGATGGCCAGAAGATGTCCAAGTCCAAGGGCAATGTCGTCGATCCGCTGGTGCTGATCGACCGGTACGGCGCCGACGCGCTGCGCTTTTTCATGGCGGCGATGGAAAGCCAGGGCCGCGACGTGAAGATGGATGAACGCCGCGTCGAAGGCTATCGCAACTTCGCCACCAAGCTGTGGAACGCCGCGCGCTTCTGCCAGAGCAACGGCATCGGCGCGAGCCAGTCGCTGGCCGCCCCCGCCGCCAGCCAGGCGGTCAACAAGTGGATCATCGGCGAAGTCGTCGACACCGTGGCCGAACTGGACAAGGCCATGGCCGACTTGCGCTTCGACGCGGCGGCCAATGCCATCTACCACTTCGTGTGGGACCAGTTCTGCGATTGGTACATCGAACTGATCAAGGGCAGCTTCGACGACGAGACGAAGGCCGTCGCCGGCTGGGTGCTCGACCAGATCCTGGTCATGCTCCACCCATTCATGCCCTTCGTGACCGAGGAACTGTGGTCCAAGCTGGGCGACCGGCCCTATGAGCTGATCGTCGCGCAATGGCCCGACCCCGCCGCCGCGGTGGACGCCGAGGCCAAGCGCGAGGTCGAGTGGCTGATCGCTCTTGTGGCCAACATCCGCACCGCCCGTAACGAACTAAATATTCCCGCAAGCGCGAAATTGCCAATTTTCATCCGTGAAGCGACTGCGGGTGCTGATGCTCGGCTCTCTTGGCACACACCATCGCTCAGCCGTCTCGCTCGTGTTGATCTGACTGGCGGAAGCGCTCCGCTAGGAGTCGCAATCCAAGTCCCGATTAAAGACGCTACTCTCACCATTCCCCTCGAAGGCGTGATCGACATCGCGGCCGAAAAGGCGCGGCTCGAAAAGGCGCTGGCCGTGTCGCAGAAGGAAGCGAAATCGCTGGCAGGGCGCTTGTCCAATCCCGCGTTCGTGGAAAAGGCCAAGCCCGAGGCGATCGAGAAGGCGCGTGCCGATCACGCCGCCCATGCCGCCGAGGCCGAGCGGCTGGCGGCGGCGCTGGCGCGGCTGGGGTGATGGCCGCGCATCGTCCGTTCGGGGCGCGTGACAGCCGGGACCGTGGCGCACGGTGCCTCGACTTCGCTCGACACGAACGGAGGGTGACGCATGGGAACACGCGCCTCAGGCAATTTCCCCAAGGTCCGCTCAGCCTGAGCCCGTCGACGGCCACGCGCCAAGGCCAGCCCCAAGCCCGCGCCCACCCCGCCCCATGGCGCTGATCCTCGCCACCACCACCCCGGACGAACCGGAGATTTTCGCGTCGATCCAGGGCGAAGGCGCTTCGGCCGGGCGCGTGTCCACGTTCGTGCGCCTGTCGCGCTGCAACCTGGCCTGCCAGTGGTGCGACACCGCCTATACCTGGCGCTTCACCGGCGACAATCGCCCGCACCGCGATGCGCTGGCGTTCGAACGAGGCGCCAACCAGGTGTCGCTGACCGAAGACGATGTCGCCGCGCGCATCGCCGCGCTGGGCGGTAACCGGCTGGTGGTGACAGGGGGCGAGCCGCTGCTCCAGGCCCCGGCGCTGGCCCGCATGATCGCGGCGCTGGCGGCGCTGGTGCCCGACCTGCATGTCGAGGTGGAAACCAACGGCACCGTCGCGCCCACGCCCGCCGTCGATGCGCTGGTTCAGCAATACAACGTCAGCCCCAAGCTGGCGCACAGCGGCAACCCGGCCGAACTGGCGCTGCTGCCCGAACGGCTGGCCGCCTGGGCCGCCGATCCGCGCGCCTGGTTCAAGTTCGTGATTGCCCAGCCGTCCGATCTTGATGAAGTGCTGGCGCTGCGCGACGCGCACGCGATCCCCGCCGGCCGCATCTTTTTGATGCCCGAAGGGCGCGACAGCGAAACGGTGCGCGCGCGCGGCCGCTGGCTGGCGCCGCTCAGCCTGCAGCACGGCATGGGGTACACCGACCGCCTGCACATCCACCTGTTCGGCGATACGCGGGGAACGTAACCGCTCGGCTTATTCGTTGTGGTGGTTTGGCGGCAGCGCGCCCGCCACCGCATCCACCGTGGCGCTCACGATCTCGTCGATCCCTTGCGCGGTGGGGTGGAGATGATCCGGCTGGACCAGCGCGGGCTTCCCGGCCACCGCCTGCATGAAGAACGGCACCAGCACCGCGCCGTGCTTTTTCGCCAGCGCCGGATAGATCGTATCGAACTGGCGGCGATAGTCCGCGCCCAGGTTGGGCGGGGCCAGCATGCCCATCAGCACCACCGGGATCTTGCGCTTGCCCAGTTCGGCAAGGATCGCATCGAGATTGGCGCGCGCCTGCGCGGGCGGCAGCGCGCGCAGCATGTCGTTGGCGCCCAGTTCCACCAGCGCCAGCGCCGGCGGGGCCTTCTGCCCGTCCAGCGTGAAGGCCAGCCGGGCCAGTCCATCGGCGGTGGTATTGCCCGAAACGCCGGCATTGGCGATCCGCGCATTGATGCCGCGTGCGCGCAGCGCCGCTTCCAGCCGTGCCGGATAGCTTTCATCCGATTTCAGGCCATAGCCGGCGAACAGGCTGTCTCCGAAGGCCAGGATCGGCACTTCGCGGCCCATCGCGGCGATCGCGGGCGGGCTTTCGGCGGCGGCCTCGCTCGGCGGCGCGGCCGGGGGCTGTTCGCGGCCACATCCGGCCAGCGCCAGAAGCATGCCCATAAGGACAGGCCCATACACTTTCATACACTCGTCTCCTTGCCCGACCCGCCATAGCTATGCCATCCCCGCGCGGTGACAAGCCCCTCCCCCGTGCCGCCCCCCGCCATCACCGCGCGAAACCTCACCCTTTCGCTGGGCAGCGGCGACAGCGCCGTGGCCATTCTCAAGGGCATCGACCTCACCGTGCCGCAAGGGCAGACGCTGGCGCTGCTCGGCCCGTCCGGCTCGGGCAAAAGCTCGCTCATGGCGGTGCTTTCGGGGCTGGAACGGATGACATCGGGCACCTTGAGCGTGGCGGGCGAGGATTTCGCGACGCTGGACGAGGATGGCCTCGCCCGCGCGCGGCGCGGCCGCATCGGCATCGTGCTTCAGGCCTTCCACCTGCTGCCGACGATGACCGCGCTGGAAAACGTGGCGACCCCGCTGGAACTGGCCGGGCTGCCCGATCCGCGCGAACGCGCGGCGGCCGAACTGGGCGCGGTGGGGCTGGGCCACCGGCTGACGCACTATCCGGCGCAGCTTTCCGGCGGCGAGCAGCAGCGCGTCGCCATCGCCCGCGCCACCGCGCCCGCACCGTTGCTGATCTTCGCCGACGAGCCGACCGGCAACCTTGATGCGACGACCGGCGCGGGCATCGTCGAACTGCTGTTCGCCCGCCGCGCCGAAACCGGCGCCACGCTGATCATCATCACCCATGATGCCGCGCTGGCCGAACGCTGCGAACGGATCGTCACCATCGCCGATGGCCGCATCGCCAGCGATACCGCCCCGGCGTGAGCGGCGCGCTTCCCTGGCAGGCCGCCTGGCGCATCGCCCGGCGCGATCTTTCGGCGCGGTTCCGTGGCTTGCGGCTGCTGCTGGTCTGCCTGTTCCTGGGCGTGGGCGCGATCGCCGCGATCGGCACCCTGACCGGATCGATCGAGCGCGAACTGTCGACGCGCGGCCGCGCCATCCTGGGCGGCGACATAGAGGCGCAAGTCTGGCAACGGCCGCTGACCGCACAGGAAAGCGCGGCTTTCGCCGCGCTGGGCACAGTCTCGGGCGGCACCCGGCTGCAGGCGATGGCCAGCGCGGGGGACTATTCCGCGCCCGTGGAATTGAAGGCGGTCGATGCCGCCTGGCCGCTCGTCGGTCGGCTCAGGCTGAAGGACGGCCGCGCGGTGGGCGCGCCGCCCGCCGGCACCGTGTGGCTGGCCGAAGGCGCGGCGGAACGGCTGGACGTGAAGCCCGGCAACCGCGTGACGATCGGCAACCAGCCGCTGATCGTGGGCGGCGTGATCGCCGACGAGCCGGACCGGCTGGGCGAAGGCTTTTCGCTGGGCGCGGTGGCCATCGTGGCCGAAGACCTGCCGGCGCGCGCCGGGCTGACCGCGCCGGGCGCGATGTATCGCACCAAGC
>JADLHU010000179.1 GCA_020848655.1 Novosphingobium sp. | reverse complement strand
GAGCCGGTGGGCGTCGTCGCGGCGATTTCACCCTACAACTTCCCGTTCTTCCTCAACATCGGCAAGGTAATCCCGGCGCTGGCGGTGGGTTGCACCGTGGTGCTCAAGCCTTCGCCCTATACCCCGTTCGAAGCGCTGATCCTGGGCGAGATCGCGGACGAAGTGGGCCTGCCCAGGGGTGTCCTCTCGATCGTTACCGGCGATGTCGAGGCCGGCAAGCTGCTGACCACCGACCCGCGCGTGGACCTGGTCCACTTCACCGGTTCGGACAAGGTCGGCGCGATGATCCAGGCCCAGGGCGCGCCGACGCTCAAGCGGATCGTGATGGAACTGGGCGGCAAGTCGGCGCTGATCGTGCGCCCCGATGCCGACCTGCAGGGCGCGGCCATGGCGGGGCTGGGCGGGTTCACGGTCCACTGCGGCCAGGGCTGCGCGCTGACCACGCGGCACATCGTCCACAATTCGGTCCGTCCGCAATTCGTCTCCATGCTGAAGGGCATGATGGAGCATATCAAGATCGGCAATCCGGCGGACCCCACGGTCAGCTATGGCCCGCTGATCCGCGAAGTCGCGCGCAAGCGCACCGAGGATTACGTCGCCATCGCGCAGGACGAAGGCGCGACGCTGATCTCGGGCGGCAAGCGTCCGGACGGGCTGGACAAGGGCTTCTATTTCCAGCCGACCCTGTTCGACAACGTGCGCAACGACAGCCGTCTTGCCCAGGAAGAGGTCTTCGGCCCGATCGGTGCGGTGATCGGCTACGATGATGACGAGGAAGCCATCGCCATGGCCAATGCCAGCGATTTCGGGCTCTCGGGCGCGATCTGGTCGGCCGATGCCGGCAAGGCCTTCGACATGGCGCTGCGCATCCGCACCGGCGGCGTGTCGATCAACGGCGGAGCGGGGACCATGCAGTCCGACGCGCCGTTCGGCGGGATCAAGCGCTCGGGCTATGGCCGCGAGTATGGCGAGGATGGGCTCAACGAATTCACCTATCAAAAGGTGATCTCGTTCAGCGCCAAGTGAAGGGAGATTAAGCCATGACCCATGTGATGAAGGGCGTGCGCATGCTCGAAGTTGCGCAGTTCACCTTCGTGCCGGCCGCCGGCGCGGTGCTGACCGACTGGGGCGCCGACGTGATCAAGATCGAGCACCCCGTGCGCGGTGATGCCCAGCGCGGGATCAAGGAATTGCAGCGCTTCGCGCTCGACCAGCGGCGCAATGCGCTGATGCAGCACCCCAACCGGGGCAAGCGCTCGGTCGGGATCGACATCTCCACGCCCGAGGGGCAGGAACTGATCTACGAAATCGCCAAGTCCTGCGATATCTTCCTCACCAACTACCTGCCCAGCATCCGGCAGAAGCTGAAGATCGATGTCGAGCACCTGCGCGCAGCGAACCCCAACATCATCTATGTGCGCGGATCGGCGTTCGGTGAGAAGGGGCCGGAACGCGACAAGGGCGGGTTCGATTCCACCGCCTATTGGGCGCGCGGCGGTTCGGCGATCCTTGCCACCCCTCGAGAACTGGAAGGCCCGCTGACCCAGCCCGGGCCGGCCTATGGCGACACGATCGGCGGCATGAACATCGCCGGGGGCATCGCCGCCGCGCTGTTCCACCGCGAGCGTACCGGCGAGGCGCTGGAAGTCGACGTGTCGCTGCTGTCGTCTGGCATCTGGGCTACGGCCTGCTCGATCGACGTCTGCATGGAAATGCAGGTCGATCCCTTTGCCAACGCCCTGCCGGGCAAGGCGGTGGTCGGCTCCAACCCGTTCATGGGCGTGTTCAAGACCAGCGACGGCGGCTACATCAACCTGACGGTTCTCAGCCCGTCACAGCTGATCGAGGACACCTTTACCCACCTCGGTATTCCGGAATGCGCGCAAGATCCGCGCTTTTCGACCATCGAGAAGCTCAACGAGAACTCGGAGGCCGCCCACTTGCTGGTGCGCGAGGCGATGCTGCGCCAGCCCTTTGCCCATTGGCTTGAACGCCTGAAGACGATGAAGGGCCAGTGGGCCGCCTACCAGTCGCCGCTCGACGTCGAGAAGGACGAGCAGGTCCAGGCCAACGGCTGGATCTTCGAGGTCGAAAGCGCCGATGGCGGCAAGCCGATCAAGCTGGTTTCCAACCCGGTCCAGTTCAACCAGGAAGTAGTTACCAACACCCGCGCGCCCGAGGCGAGCGAGCACACCGAACTGTTCCTGATGGAAATGGGCGTGGAGTGGGACCGGATCGAGGAACTGAAGGCCAAGGGCGCCATCGCCTGAGCGGGCGGAGGACATGAGCGTGCGCCCGCTCCGGGTCGGCATCATCAGCGCCGCCTGGGGTGCGCGGGCGCATCTGCCCGCCTGGCGCAGCCTGGACGGCGTGGAGGTCACCGCGATCTGCACCTCGCGCCCGGAAACCGCGGCGCGCGCGGCGGCCGAATTCGGCGTGCCGCGCGCGTTCCACGACTTCCGGGAAATGGCCCGCGATCCTGAAATCGACCTGATCGACTGCGGGACGCGCCCGGCGCTGCGCCGCGATATGGTGCTGGCCGCGCTGGCGGCGGGCAAGCACGTCTACAATGGCATTCCCTTTGCGCGTGACCTTGCCGACGCGCAGGAAATGCAGAAGGCGTGGCAGGCCGCTGGGACGGTGGCTGCGGTTGACGCTTTCATGCAGGCCGTCCCCGCGCTGGTGCAGATGCAAGCGATGGTCGAAGACGGCTGGATCGGTCGCCTCTTCGGCGCGGAGATCGCGTTCGAATCCCCACTGTTTACCGCAGCGCAGGCCAATGTGCCCGGCTACGCCTGGTTCGCCGATCCCGCCAATGGCGCAAGTGCGCTGCGCAACCTCGGCAGTCACATGCTGCACCTGCTTGTCCATTTCTTCGGTCCGGTCAGGTCCGTCGCTGCGG
>JADLHU010000178.1 GCA_020848655.1 Novosphingobium sp. | reverse complement strand
TTCCCAGGTATTCATCGACGTGCGGTCGAGCAGCGGCTGGTTCGGGAAGGCGTCGGTGATCTCGCTGAACATCGGGCCGGAGAAGCTGTCGACGGCGACGGTGGTCAGGATGGTGGAGACGTTGAAACCGGCGGCGGCGTTGGCGACCAGCGCGGCGTTGTTGCGCAGGAGTTCGGTGGCGATCGACTTGGTGGCGAAGGCCATCTGCGACTGGAAGTCGATCATGACAAGGGTGTGGTCGGTCGGCGAGATCAGGGATTTGCCGGGGGTCGGGGTTGCTGTGATGGTCATGCTGGTCTCCATTCGAATTTCGTACACTCGGTTCGTTCCGGTGTGATTGGAGAACTAGCGGAGCCGCTTACTGCTGCGCAGTCTGATAAAACATGGCCCATCATTCGAATAAATAGAACAGTGCGGCGGGTGGCGGTTAAGCGGCCGCTTCCGCGGATCGGCGACCGGGCGATCTCCCCGGCGGATCGCACCACCAGCCCGACACGGCGCGCGCCGGTGCGATCCACATTGCCATGGCCGCTTCTATCGACGGCAGACACACGCAGAATGCCGGAAAACGGCGCATTTTGGCCGGCATGCAGTCTCCCAGTGCTCTCTCCGTCAGGCTGTCGGCACGGTTCCGCCGTCGATGACATATTCGGTGCCCGTGATGGAGCTTGCACGATCCGAGGCGAGGAACGCGATGAGGCTGGCGACTTCGTCGGGCTTCACCGGCCTGCCGAGGGGGATACCGCCAAGAGAGTCCATGATCACCTTCCTGCCGTGCGCGATGTCACCGCCATGATCGGCTGCCAGTCGGGCAGCCAGTTCGATCGATGCTTCGGTCTCGATCCAGCCAGGCGAAACGCGCACCACCCGAACGCCGTTGGGCGCGGCCTCTTTCGAGAGGGCCTTGCTGTAGGTCGATAGTGCTGCCTTGGCGGCGGCATAGGCGGTGGTCGCCTCGGGCAGAGGCAACTCGCGCTGGATGGACGTCACGTGGATCACGGCGCCACCGCCGCGGGCGACCATTTCCGGGACGAGCTCTCGGTCCAGCCGGATCGCCGGAAAGAGGTTCAGATCGAGTTCCCTTTGCCAGTCCGCATCGCCCAGGGCCGCTAAGCCTCCTGCCGGAGACGACGAACCGCCCAGCATGTGAACGATGATGTCCAACCCTGCCAGGCGATCCCTTGCCGCCGCCGCGACGATCGCGCATCCTTCGGGCGTGGTCAGATCGGCGGCGATGAACTCTTCGTTCGCGATGCCATCTGGCTGCGTTCGCGCTGTTGTCAGGATCTGCGCACCGAGTTCGCGAAAAAGACGGACTGTTGCAGCGCCGGCGCCACGGGTGCCCGAAGTGATCAGCGCCCGCTTGCCCTGCAGGGTAAGGAACGGGCTCAAGGCACGATCTCCAGCGCCGCGATCTTTCCGCCTTCCAGTTCGAAGATATAGCGCAAGTCGACCGGGCTGCCGGGGAAGTTCCCTTCGAGGTGGCTGGTCACATGGATGCGGCCAGCATCTTGCGTCATCCGGAACGGCTCGGCCGTGTAGCTGTACTTGGTGGAGGAGGAAGCCTTCCAGGCGCGGATCGCATCCCGGCCGCTGTAGGTCTCGCCTTCGTCCTTCACGACGGCGGTTGCGCTGAACCACTGCGCCACGCGTGCGGGATCATCGGTCCTGTCGGCGGCAAAGTAGCCGGCGATGGCTTCAGGCAGATCAAGTGCCATTTTTCTCTCCATCTTTTTCGAAGACCGGGGACGGCCCGTGCGGTCGTCCATGACGGGTTCGACGATGGCACCGATTTAGCATTGGACCTTTGGGGCGATAATCGGGATAAAGAGGGATGAGGCATTGCGATTTTCACAACAATGAGCCGACATAGCCTGATCGAACTCGACGCGGTGCTCTCCATCATGCGCAAGGGATCGTTCCGCGCAGCCGCGATCGATCTTGGCCTGTCCACCACGGCATTGAGCAACGCCATCGGCAAGCTCGAGCGTCAACTCGGTGTGCGCATCTTCAACCGGACCACCCGCAGTGTCTCGCTCACAGACGCGGGCCGCACCTTTGTGGACCGCGTGGGTCCTGCTTTGAAGGACATCCACGAGGCGATGGAGACGGTTCGATCGCAACAGGAAGTGCCCTCTGGAACGCTGCGCATCAACGCCTTCCCATCAGCCGCGCGCGAAATCATGGCGCCGCTCATCCTGCCGTTCCTGCGGCGCTTTCCGCTGGTCCACATTGACCTCGTCACGGAAGGAAGACTGGTCGATGTCGTTGGCGAGGGCTTCGACCTGGGTGTCCGATCCGCCGACCTCGTGCCCAGTGACATGATCGCCATTCCCCTGTGCGGCCGCCGACACTTTGCGGTCGTAGCCACTCCGGAATACTTCGAAAGGCAGGGGAGGCCGCACGTTCCAGCGGACCTGCGCAGCCATCGATGCATTCGCGTGAGGCTACCGAATGGTGCGTTGTACCGCTGGCATCTCGAAAGGAATGGCGAACCCGTCGAGATCGATGTCGATGGCCCCATCACTCTCGACGAAGCCAGCCTTGCCCGCATGGCCGTTTTGGACAGCTTGGGGATAGGCTTCTTCATGGAATCCGATGTCCGGGAAGACCTTGCCGCCGGCCACCTGGTGCGCGCGCTGCAAGACTGGACGCCGCCGATTGCGCCTCTTGCCCTTTACTATCCCAGCCGGCGCAATCCTTCGGCCGCGTTCAAGGCTTTCATCGACCTCGCACGTGAGCGAGGCAACGCTACCTTATGAAACGGGATGGCGGACACGAAGTTCGTGGCGCTGATGGCGTCAAAGGCTGCACTCTAAAAATCTTCCTGGCTCAGGCCGAGCGTGCCGCCCCCGCCATCTCTACGCTATATCGCGGCTCCCACATCGCGGAGTCGATCGCGGCGTTGATTTTGTCGGCACTGGTGATCGTCGCCACGTCATCGTCCATCGCTTGCAGCGCCACAGCTACGGCGATCTCGCGCGCGACCAGCCGCAAGTTGGCGATTTCGGGAAGCAGGCTGCCGTTAGATCCGCCCAGCCTGCCAAGGCAGCGTGCGGCAGCAAGGAACATGCCGTCAGTCACTTCGCGCGCACCTGCGGCCAGCGCACCCAGGCCGACACCCGGAAAGATGTAGACGTTGTTGACCTGCGTCACCCCGGGGATGCCGAACGGGCTGCCAGATCCGACTATGGCCCTGCCTTCTGTCCAGGCCAGGACATCAGCGGGATTGGCCTCGGCGCGTGAAATCGGATTGGATAGCGGGAAGATCACCGGGTGTTCGCAATGACGCGCCATTTCCCGAATGCAGTGTTCGTCGAACGCCGCGAACTGGCCGGAAGCCCCAATCAGCACGGTCGGGCGGGCGTTGGCGATGGTTTCATACAGGCCGATGCGCGTGACGCCTGCTTCCAGCGGCCAGTGCGCCACATCGCTGCGCGGGCGGGCGAGCGGGATTTGCTGCGGGGCAAGATCGGGCATGTCCGAAACGATCAGTCCGTCGCGGTCCACCGCCCATATACGCTGGCGGGCCGCGGCCTCGTCCAGCCCTTCGCTCATCAGCACGCTGACCAGCATTTCGGCAATGCCGCTGCCGGCAGCCCCGGCACCGAACAGCACGAACGTGTGGCGGGCCAAGGGCAAGCCGGTGCGATGCACGCCGCCGATCAGCGTGCCGACAGCCGTGGCCGCCGTGCCCTGGATATCGTCATTGAAGCTGAGCAGGCGGTGGCGATAGCGCCCGAGGAGATCATAGGCGTTCTTGCCGGCAAAATCCTCCCATTGCAGCAGCACGCCGGGCAGGCGCTGTTCGACCGCGGCAACGAACATCTCGAGAAAGGCATCGTACTGCGCGCCGCGCACGCGCGCCTCGCGCCATCCGATGTAAAGCGGGTCTTCGCGCCGGGCGACATTGTCCGTGCCGACATCAAGCAGGATCGGCAGGACTTCCGCCGGGTGAAATCCCGCACAGGCGGTATAGAGTGCCAGCTTGCCGATGGGGATGCCCATGCCGCCCGCCCCCTGATCGCCAAGACCAAGCACGCGCTCGCCATCGCTGACGACGATCACCTTCACGCGATCATAAGCCGGGTCAGACAGGATTTCGGCCATGCGGTGGCGGTTGGGATAGGACAGGAACAGCCCGCGCGAACGCCGCCATATCTCGCTGAAGCGCTCGCACGCGTCGCCCACGGTCGGCGTGTAAACCAGCGGCAGCATGTGTGGCAGATCGCTTTGCACCAGCGCGTGGAAGAGCACTTCGTTGGAATCCTGCAGATCGCGCAGGAAGGCATAACGCTGAAAGTTATCGGCCATGCCATCAAGCGCCCGTCGTCGCCGGGCGATCTGGCTGTCGAGCGTCCCGACATGCGGTGGCAGCAGGCCATGCAGCCCCAGCGCATCGCGTTCGGCCTCGGAAAAAGCGGTGCCCTTGTTGGTCAAGGGATCGGACAGGAGCGCGCGGGCGGCAAGATGACTGGGCACGGGACAAAGGCCTTTAAAACCGGAAGCTGATCCATCCGGCGAGGAAATCGGAGCTGCGATAACCGGCATCGGTCAACGCGGACTTGGCTTGGAGGTGCTCGTAGCGCCCGGTGAACGTCAGGCGCGGTGTGGCGTTCCACACCAGTTGCAACCGCGTGAGATCGGCAATTCTGCGGCCGCGAAAGTTCTGCGTGCCGGCAAACGGCTGACCGTTGGCGCGATAGACCGCATCAGACACACTATCGCGCCAGGCCACTTCGTATTCCGCCGTCACCCTTGCATTGCGGAAAGGGGCGAAGCTGACGTTTGGAGACACCGTGACAAGGTTCGAAGGGGTCAGGTAGAGCTGGTAGCTGTAGTAGACGTTGTTGCCGAACGGCGAGTAGGCATTGCGCAGCGTGTCATCACCGCCACCGCCGCCATATCCGCCGCCGCCCGTGGCATAATCGAAATGAACGCCGACGCGTGGGGCGGTCTTGGCTTTGCCGATGCGCCATGTTTGGGCAACGAACACCTGCCACGCATCGATATTCTGATCGATAAAATGACCTGA
Organism: Novosphingobium sp.; assembly: GCA_020848655.1. Lineage (GTDB taxonomy): Bacteria > Pseudomonadota > Alphaproteobacteria > Sphingomonadales > Sphingomonadaceae > Novosphingobium. Next base: position 23,630 of record JADLHU010000178.1, on the reverse strand, counting down.
CTGGTGGTTGATCGACCAGTCCACTGCCAGCGGCCCAACGTCGCCGCGCAATTGCGCACCCAGGTAGTAGCGCGTCGCAGGGCCGATGCGTCCGCCCCAAGTCCCCACCAGATTGCGCCTGCGCCAGGCAAACAGATCCAGATTAAGCTGCGATCCGCCAAGCGTGTCCCTGGGCAGTATGAAGCCAGCCGTGACGCCCGAGAACCGGCGGGCCGGATCGGAAACGTCATCGTGCGTGCCAAGATCGCCATAAGCGGTGGGGCGCATGTCGAACACGTCGATCCGCGCGGCGGACCCGCGCACCCAGCCGCGAAAACCGTTGAGGGTGTAACGGATGGTGTTGTTGTCACGCTGCGAGACCAGCAGATTCGGGCCGTCGGCAAATTCCTGCCGACCATAGCGCGCGCCGACCTCAACGCCGCCGACCAGTGTTTTGACTTCCGCGAAATATTGCAGCGCCACCAGATCGTTGCGCAGGGTGGCAGCCGGGGCACCCAGATTGCGGCCACTGATCCCGCCGTGCGATACTTCACCGTAAAAACGCAAGTGCGGACCGACATGCAGGTCTGCGCCGCCGGTAATGCGGTGGATGTCTTGCCGCTGGTGCCCGGCCTCGCGCAAGTTGGGATTGGTAGTGAGGTTTACCCGCAGCCGAACCTCGCCCGACAGCGTCAAGTAAACGTCGCCATCATCATCGATCGGAATGAACTTCAGCCGGTCGAACGGGTCGTCGCGCTTTGCCGGGTCGCGCATGACTTGCCAGTCTTCGGCCCAGCGCGAGACCGAATAACTTCCTACCGTCGCCCCGTCGCCATTGCTGGCAAGCGGGTAGGATGCGGGCGCAGCCGTCTCGGGGGCGGCATCGGCCTTCGCCGGATTGGCGGCGAGCAGCACGAGCGGGATGGTGGCAACGCAAAGCCGCGAACGTGCACAGATCATCGGATCGATCCTTCCTGTGGCGACGCTCACGCAACCATGTGGGCAGGTGCGATTGGCAGCGGCAGGGCCTCTCCGCGCATCGCTGCATCCAGGCGGGTCTGGTCGAGCGCGCCTTCCCAGCGCGAGACGACGATGGTCGCCACGGCATTTCCGACGAAGTTGGTCAGGCTGCGGCATTCCGACATGAAGCGGTCGATGCCCAGAATAAGCGCCATGCCTGCAACCGGCACCGAAGGCACGATGGACAGCGTTGCGGCCAGCGTGATGAACCCCGCGCCGGTAACGCCCGCAGCACCCTTGGACGAAAGCATCGCGACGCCCAGCAGCAGGATCTGCTCGCCCAGCGACAATTCGACGTTGCAGGCCTGTGCGATGAACAGCGCGGCCAGCGTCATATAAATGTTGGTGCCATCAAGGTTGAAGCTGTAGCCCGTTGGCACGACCAGCCCGACGACTGTCTTGGAACAGCCCGCGCGCTCCATCTTTGCGATCAGCGCAGGCAGCGCGCTTTCCGACGAGGACGTGCCCAGCACCAGCAGCAGTTCTTCGCGCAAGTAGGCAATCAGACGCAAGATCGAGAACCCGGCGAGCCTTGCGACAACGCCAAGCACGACGAGCACGAACAGCAGCGAGGTGATGTAGAACGTGGCGACAAGCTGCGCGAGGTTGGCAAGACTATCCACGCCGTATTTGCCGATGGTGAACGCCATCGCGCCGAACGCGCCGATCGGGGCCGCTTTCATCACGATGGACACAAGCTTGAAGAACGCGATCGACACGTCTTCGAGAATGTCGAGCAGACGCTCGCCCCGTTCACCGACCGACGCCAGCGCGATGCCAAACAGGACCGCGACGACCAGCACTTGCAGGATGTTGCCCTGTGTCAGCGACGACAGGAACGTGTCGGGGATCATGCCACTGACAAAGCCCATGATCGTGCTGTCATGCGCCTTGGCCGAATATTCGGCGACCTTCTCGGCATTGAGCGAGGCCGGGTCGATGTTAAGCCCCGCGCCTGGCTTCACCACGTTGCCAACGATCATCCCGAGGATCAGCGCCAGCGTGGAAAAGAACAGGAAGTAGGCAAATGCCTTGGCCGCCACGCGCCCGACCGCGGCCAGATCGCGCATCCCGGCAATGCCGGTGACGATGGTCAGGAAAATGACCGGCGCGATCACCATCTTGACCAGCTTGATGAACATATCGCCCAAGGGCTTGAGCGCTTCGCCCGTGGCCGGATAGAAATGGCCCAGCAGCACGCCCGCCGTGATCGCGACAATCACCTGCACGTAAAGATGGCTGTACCAGCGGCCCGGCTTGGCGGGCTGGCCGGGGGACGACGTGTCTGGGGCTGCAAGTTGCATGGGGTCTGCCTTTTTCATCCTCTCGGCAAGATCGACTTTTTCGCGATCCTGCTCGATCAAAAGCATGTCGGGCGGATACATGCGGTCAAAATGAAAGTTTGAATGAGGGATATTCGTTCTATAACAATTCTTTAGAAGAATATGCCGGTTCGGTTTGTGCCGCATTTTGCACAATGCAAAAGCAAGATGTGCAACTTTCGACACAACATGGTATTGCGCTGTGATGATCTCGAGCCTGCGAGTCCGGGTGGTTTTGGCAGCGCTATTGCTGGCGCTGGCGGCGGCGTCGGTCGCGGGCGAAGTAACGCGCACGATCTCGCTTGGCCGATTGGCGGCGCGCTCGGTTGAGGATGCGCGTCTGCGACAAGCATTGCTGGCCAGCGAAATTGCCCGCTTCCGCCTGTTACCGCGCGCGCTTGCCGACGATCGCGATCTTGTGGCGGTAACGTCAAGCAACTCGCCCCAGTCGCTCGCCGCGCTCAATCGAAAGCTGGAAATCCTGGCGCGGGAATTCGGCGCATCGGCGATCTACACGGTCGATCGCGACGGGCTGGCTTTCGGAGCGAGCAACTGGCGCAAGGCGGACAGCTTCATCGGCAGGAATTACCGGTTCAGGCCTTACTTCCATGATGCAGTACGCTCCGGCAGTGGCCAGCAGTTCGCGCTTGGCACGGCCAGCCGCAAACCCGGCCTGTTCCTGGCAACGCGCGCGGCAGGCAACAGCGTGGTGGTGGTCAAGCTGGAATTCGACCGCATCGAGGCGCAGTGGCGCGCGGCGCAGGGCATCACGTATGTAACCGATGCTCAAGGCGTGGTGCTGGTCACCAGCCGCCCGGACTGGCGCTTTGCTGCGACCGGGCCCATCCCTCCAGCCTTGCGCAAGACGGAGGAAGAAGTCACCGGGGTCAGCGCGCTCCGACCCATGCCGTTTCGCCGGATAGGCGCTAACCTGATCGTGCCTGCGGGCGTGGACGACGCCTATTTGCAAATCTCCACAGCAGCAGACGTAAAAGGCTGGCGACTGAACCTTGCCCTGCCGCTGGATGCCGTGAACGCCAATGTTCGACTGGCGCAGGGCGTCGGGGCGCTGATCGCCTTGTTGCTGGCAGGGATCACCGCGGGGCTGGCCGAACGCGCGCGGCAGCGCCGGCAGCGGACGGTGTTGCTGGAGACAGCGGTGGCCGAACGCACCGCCGAACTGCGCGCGCAGATACAAGAGCGTGCCGCCGCTGAAGCGCGGGCCGCCACCTTGCGAGAGGGCTTGCGACAAGCCAACCGGCTTGCGACTTTGGGCCAGGTGACGGCCAGCGTCGCGCATGAGACCGCGCAACCGGTCGCGGCGATCCGGAACTACGCGGCGGCATCGGCCATGCTGCTGGATCGTGGAGCGGTGGACGAAGCGCGGGCAAATCTCGACGTTATCGCGCGTCTATCGGACAAAATTGGCGCGATTACCGCACATTTGCGCGGATTTGCGCGCAAGGGCGGGCACGGCGGGCTGGACGCCGTATCCGTGGCAGAAGCCATAGACGGAGCGCGCCTGATCCTGAAGGAGCAATTGTCCCACGTCTCATTCACGGCCCCGGCGCTGGCCAAGGGTCTTGCCGTGCGGGCCGAAAGGGTGCGGCTGGAGCAAGTGCTGGTGATCCTGCTGCAGAACGCGGCGGAGGCTTTGGTGAATACGCGTGATCCGACGATTTCGCTGACCGTGACTCAGGATGCGGACAACGTAATCCTGAAGATTGCGGACAACGGGCCGGGGATCGCGCCGGACATCGCCGAGCGCCTGTTCACTCCGTTTGCCACCAACCGCACCATGGGGCTGGGGCTGGGGCTGGTGATTGCCAAGGACATTGTCGAAGAATTCAGCGGCAGCCTGCTGCTGGAACCTGCCGAGGTCGGCGCCTGTTTTCGCATCGTTCTGCCAAGGGCACCGGCATGACCGCGCGCAAGGTGGCGCTGGTCGAGGATGACGACGATCTTCGCGCCGCGACCGCGCAACTGTTGCAACTGGCCGACTTCACGGTGACGGCGTTTGCCGACGCGAAGGCGGCCCTGGCAGTGCTGGACGCCGATTGGGAGGGCGTGGTGCTGAGCGACGTGCGGATGCCGGGGCTGTCCGGGATTGATCTGCACCGCACGCTGCGCCAGCGCGACGAGGAACTGCCCGTCATCCTGATCACCGGCCACGGCGACGTGGCAATGGCGGTGGACGCCATGAAAGCGGGCGTTTGGGATTTCCTGACCAAGCCGTTTGCCCCCGACGCGATGATTGCTGCGGTGACACGGGCTTCGCGTGCGCGCGCCCTGGCGCTGGACAACCGGCGTTTGCAGGCAGAAGCATCGGCAGGTTCCGCGTCCGCGCTGATAGGAAATTCTCCCACGATCCGCCGCTTGCGCGATATGATCCCGACGCTGACAAACGCTGACCTGGACTTGCTGATCGAGGGGGAAAGCGGGACGGGCAAGGAACTGCTCGCCCGGATGATCCATCAGTCCGGTAAGCGCCGCCGCCACCGTTTCATGTCGATCAACTGCGCCGGATTGAACGGATCGCTGGAGGACGAAATCCTTTCGCTGTCGGGCGGGGCCAGCCTGATCCATGCCAACCGGGGGACCGTGCTGCTCGACGATCTCGATCACGCATCGGCACAGATGCAGATGCGTTTGGCGCAAGTGCTGGAGGACCGCGCGCTATCGGTGCCGGGGCGCGAACCGGTGTCGTTCGATGTGCGGGTGATCGCAACCGTCAGTACCGGCAGCCGCGCCGGCGATGTCCTTTCTCCCGCGCTGCTGCACCGGATCGCGGGGATGCGGATCGCGATACCGCCGCTGCGCGACCGGCGCGAGGATATACCCGATCTGTTTGCCCACTTCGTCGGCCAGGCCGCCGCACGCCTTCGCGTGCCCGTGCCCCGGCTGACCCCGGACGTTCGTGACAGGCTGGATGATCATGACTGGCCGGGCAACGCGCACGAACTGGCGCATTATGCAGAACAATTCGTGCTCGGGCTGCTGCAGAATGATGCCGCGGCCAGCGAAACCGGGCCGCCGCCGCCTTTGACGGAGCGGGTCGATGCGTTCGAGCGGGAGGCCATCATCGCTGCGATACGGGCGGCAAACGGGCGGATCGGCAGCGCGATCCAGGCGCTGGGGATGGCGCGCAAGACGTTCTATTACAAAGTCAACAAACTCGGCATTGATCTGCAGGCGGTGCGTCAGGGCATCCGATAAGGGAGCCTATTTCAAAGAGTTCGTGGACCGAAACCGCGTGGCCAGGCGACGAGCGGCCATCATTCGCTGAATGCAACCGATGCCCACAAAACCTCTGCTCCCCGATACAGGTGCTCGCCTCGTTGACAATAGAGTGCCGCCACCGATTGAAAGCCGTGTTGGACATGATCCGCAGGCGAAACGCCGCGCGGGGCGGCGGCGTTTCGCCCCGGCTGGATCAGGCCGACTTGGCCTGCTTCTCGCGCTCGATCGCCTCAAGGATGATGCGGCGTGCCTCTGCGGCATCGCCCCAGGTGCCGACGCGCACCCACTTTTCGGCTTCGAGATCCTTGTAGTGGGTGAAGAAGTGCTCGATCTGCTGGAACACGATGTCGGGCAGGTCGGCCTTGTCGAACACGTGGCTGTAATACGGGAACGTCGCGGTATCGGGAACGCAGAGCAGCTTTTCGTCGCCGCCGTGCTCGTCTTCGAGGTTCAGCACCGCGATCGGACGGGCGCGCACCACGCAGCCCGGCACGAACGGCGAGCGCGCGACGACCAGCGCATCCAGCGGATCGCCATCGGGCGACAGCGTGTGCGGGACGAAGCCGTAGTTCGCCGGATAGCGCATCGGCGTGTGCAGGATTCGATCGACGAAAAGCGCCCCCGACGCCTTGTCGAACTCATACTTGACCGGCTCACCACCAAGGGGGACTTCGATGATGACGTTCAGGCTCTCGGGCGGATTTTCACCCACCGGGATCATGTCGATAAGCATGGACGAAGCCCCTAGCCGGGCTGATGCTGCAGTGCAACGGCAACCTTCGCAAAATCGCGCGTTCAGCCGCCGCCCAGGACGTTGATGGTGAAGGCGATGACCCCGATGTTGAACACGAACGTGGCAAAGCCGTGCAGCAGCACGATCCGCCGCAGCCCCGGCGTGGTGATCGCCACGTCCGATGTCTGGAAGGTCATGCCTACGGTAAAGGCGAAATAGGCGAAATCGCCGTAGCCGGGCGTCTTCGTGCCCGGAAACTCCAGCCCGCCGGCATCCGTCCCGCCGCCATCGCCATGGCGCGTATAGAACGCATGGGCATAGTGCAGCCCATAGACCGCGTTGGCGAACAGCCAGGTCAGCAGCAGCGTGGCGACCAGCTTCACCACGGCTGGCAGATCGGCCTGGCGCGCGCGGTCCAGTTCGCCGCCGATCGCCGCCATCACCACCAGCGTCAGCAGCACGGTGACGATCAGGATCAGCGTGCGATTGGCATCGTTCTGGCGCGCGTGGCGGCGGATATCGGCGATCCGGCTGTCGCGCAGCAAGGGCACCAGCGAAGCCAGGAAGCAGAACGCCGCCAGATCGAAGGCGATGACCACGCCTTCGCGCCAGTCCGCCCCGGCCACCAGCAGGCGGTGCGCGATAAAGGTCAGCGGCAACAGCGCCACGAACATCAGGAAACGCGGCGGGGCGAGCCGATTGCCAAGCCCCAGCGCCTGCGCGAGATCCCGCGCCGCGCCATCGTCTGGCGCGCTGCGCCCTGCCCGGTCGCCTTCGCCTTGCCCGCTCATGGCGTCGGAGGGGGCGCGGCGGCGCGGCGCGGCGCCAGCAACTGGTCGAGCGGGGCCACGCCCTTGCCGCCCGGCGCGCGCTCCAGCCACGGCCAGCGCAGCCCGCCATAATAGGCCAGCGGCACGGTCAGGAACCGGTCGCCCCGGCGGACCAGCAGTTCGATCGGCCGCGAACCGCCCTTGGCCTGGGTGATCGCGTTGCGCAGCGTCTCCTGGTCATAGGCCACGCCGTTCACCGCCACGATCCGCGCGCCGGTGACCACGCCCGCGTTGAACGCCGGACCGCCCCAGCGCGACGCCGTGACCGCGCCTTCGCGATCGAGCGTGATGCCCAGCGAATGATAGAGGTTCAGCCCCTTGCTGTCGGCCATGCGCGCATCGTCATAGGGATTGGGCCGGTCCTTCCAGACCAGGCGATAGCCGCCGCGCTCTATCCCGGCCAGCGGCACGGGCTGGCCGGGCATTTCCATGCGCGTGCGCAGGAACGTCGCCCAGTCGCTCGGGTAGATGGCGTTGAGCGCGGCGACGACATCGTCGAAACCATAAGTCGCCTGGCGCTCTGGCTTGCCGCCAGGCGCGAAGAAGGCACGTGCGAAATCATCCAGCCCCTTGCGGCCGGCGGTGCCGGCGCGAATGATCTGGTCCGCTTCCAGCCAGACCAGCGCGCCTTCGTTGTAGTAATCCTCGCCCCGCGTCAGCGAGGCATAGGGCTTGGGCTTGCGCGCGGCGATGATCGGATCGAGCGTGGTGTCTTCCACCGAACGCCATTCGCGGCCGGGCTGATCGCTGTACAGCCCGGCCTGCCCGGCGATCATGCCCAGCACCGTATCGCGCGTCTGCACGCCCGATCGCGCCGCCAGGACCCAGCCCCAGAACTGCGTCTGGCCTTCATAGACCCACAGCAGGTTGTCGCGCATCGGCTGGCGATAGTCGGGCGTCCACAGTTCTGCCGGGCGGCGGTACTTGCCGTTCCAGGCATGGACCAGTTCGTGCGGCAGGACGTTGCGATCCCAGTCATAGCCGCGCCAGTCCACGAAGGCGCGCGGCTCCAACTGGTTCTCGCTCGATCGCAAGTGCTCCAGCCCGATGCCGCCCAGCCGGTCCGACAGCGCGACGAGGAATTCATAGCGATCGAACGGCGCCCGCCCGAACAGCGCCAGCGCCTCGCCCGAAAGCGCCACGAGGTTACGCGCGTTGGCGGGCGAAAGGTCGAGCAGCCCCGGCGCATCGGCCACGGCGTTGAGCGTGATGGTGTTGCCCAGGTCCCACTTGCGGAAATACTGCCCGGCGAAGATCGGCGAATCGACCAGCGTTTCGTAATCGGTTTCGGCCCAGCTCACCCGGTCGCCCGCGATCGCCTTGCCATCGAGCGCCGCCGCCGCCGACCAGCCGCGCGGCAGCGTGACCGTGGGCCGCACCCGCACCCGGCGCACATAATGCCCGGCGGGATAGAGGCTCATCTTCTCCCACTGCAGATTGAGCATGTCGGGCGTCATCGTGATCCGCCCTTCGGCCGTCTGCAACGGCGAGGTGTGGACAAAGCGGGCCACCACTTCGCGCGTGCCCGCCGGCAGATCGACATGGAAGGCATAGACATCGACCGGATCGCGCGACCAGTCCACCGCTTTGCCATCGACCAGGAAGCGCATGTCCGCCAGTTCCGCAATGGGGCCGCGCGGGGCGTGATGGCCGGGCAGCCATTCGGGCAGCAGCAGCGTCAGCCGCCGCGTGCCATCGGCCACCGGGATCGTCTCGACCACGCGATAGATGCCCCGCGCCACGTCGCTGGCGTCGATATCCAGCCGGATCGTGCCGCCGGGATAGGCCACGTCCTGCGCATCGGGGATCGTGCGCGGGATCGGCACGGCCACGGGGCCGGACAAGGCCGCGCCATCGGGCGGCGTGGCCTGCCGCGGGGTGTTCTGGGCGTTGGCGATCGCAACGGGCGCAAGGGCGGCAAGCATGGCCGCGGCGCAAATCAGGCTCCTCATTCGAGATACATGGCCGGATGACGCGCGCAACGCAACGGCCAGCGCTGGCGCCGGCGTGGGCAAGGGATATTTCCACCCCCGCAAAATGGGGCTAAGCGCGCGGGCATGAACACCACGCCACAAGCCATCCGGGGCACGCAGGACATTTTCGGCGCCGATGCCGAAGCCTTCGCCCGCGTCGTCGAAACCTTCGAAAAGGTGCGCAAGCTCTATCGTTTCCGCCGCACCGAGATGCCGGTGTTCGAAAAGACCGCCGTGTTCTCGCGCTCGCTGGGCGAGACGACCGACGTCGTTTCCAAGGAAATGTACAGCTTCGAGGATCGCGGCGGCGAATCGCTGACGTTGCGCCCCGAATTCACCGCCGGCCTCGCCCGCGCCTATCTGACCAATGGCTGGCAGCAGTTCGCGCCGCTGAAAGTGGCCACGCACGGCCCGCTGTTCCGCTATGAACGCCCGCAGAAGGGCCGCTATCGCCAGTTCCACCAGATCGACGCGGAAATCATCGGCGCGGCCGAGCCGCAGGCCGACGTCGAACTGCTGACCATGGCCGACCAGTTGCTGAAGGAACTGGGCATCGCGGATGGGGTGACGTTGCAGCTCAACACCTTGGGCGACGCGCCCAGCCGCGATGCCTGGCGCGCCGCGCTGATCGAATACTTCCGCGATCACAAGGCTTCGCTGAGCGAGGACAGCCAGGACCGGCTGGAACGCAACCCCTTGCGCATCCTCGATTCCAAGGACCCGCGCGACAAACCGTTCACCGCCGATGCGCCCAGGATCGACGATTACCTTTCGGCCGAGGCACAGGATTTCTTCGGTAAGGTCACCAGCGGGCTGGACGCGGCCGGCGTTGCCTGGACGCGCGCGCCGGCGCTGGTGCGCGGGCTGGACTATTACCGCCATACCGCCTTCGAATTCGTCACCGACCGGCTGGGCGCGCAAGGCACCGTGCTGGGCGGCGGCCGTTATGACGGGCTGATCGAGGCGCTGGGCGGCCCGCACACGCCCGCCGTCGGCTGGGCGGCGGGGATCGAGCGGCTGGCGATGCTGGTGGCCGATGCGGGCGAGGTGGTCGAGGACGTGCTCGGCGTGATTATCGCCGTCGAGGATGATGCCGCATTGACCAGGGCGCAACAAGCCATCACCGCCTTGCGCGCGAATGGCATCTCGGCCGACATGATCGCATCGGGTTCTCCACGCAAACGCTTCGACAAGGCATCGAAGATCAATGCGGAAGTGCTTGTGTCGTTTGCCGTCAAGGATGGCGCAGTGGTTGCGAATCTTCGGTCGGCACAGAAGTCAGACATGTACGATCGTATCAACGGCCTGTTGAATTCGCTGGGCTCGTGATGCTCCGCAATGCTCTCAATATTCGTCACCCTGAACTTGTTTCAGGGTCCATCCTTCCCCACGCGGCTTCGTCCGCGAAGGCGCGATGGATGCTGAAACAAGTTCAGCATGACGAGCGTGGAGCCGAGGGCCAATGAGCGTCTCTGACACCCGCCTCGCCCAGATCGCGTCGCGCTTTGCCGAGCTGGAGGCGCGGCTTGCTTCGGGCACGCTCGAAGGGCCGGACTTCGTGGCCGCCAGCCGCGACTATGCCGAACTGGAGCCGGTGGCGCGCGCCGCGTCGGACGTGGCGCTGATGCGCGCCGAACTGGCGAACCTTTCGGCGCTTGATGAAGCCGATCCCGAAATGCGCGCGCTGGCCGAAGAGGAAATCGCCCGGCTGCGGCAGGACCTGCCCGAGGCCGAGCATCGCCTGGCGGTGGCCATGCTGCCGCGCGATTCGGCGGATTTGCGCCCGGCCATGCTGGAAATCCGCGCCGGCACCGGCGGCGACGAGGCCGCGCTGTTCGCCGCCGATCTCTACCGCATGTACGAACGCTATGCCGCAGAGCGCGGCTGGCGGGTGGAAATGATCAGCGCCAACGCCAGCGACATCGGCGGCTTCAAGGAAGTGGTCGCCAACATTTCGGGGCAAGGCGTGTTCGCCAAGCTGAAGTTCGAAAGCGGCGTCCACCGCGTGCAGCGCGTGCCGGTGACCGAAAGCGGCGGGCGCATCCATACGTCCGCCGCCACCGTGGCCGTGCTGCCCGAGCCAGACGAAGTGGACGTGCAGATCGAGGACAAGGACCTCAAGATCGATCTCTACCGGGCGTCGGGCGCGGGCTGGCTGCACGTCAACACCACCGATTCGGCCGTGCGCATCACGCACTTGCCCAGCGGCATCGTCGTGATCCAGCAGGACGAGCGCAGCCAGCACAAGAACCGCGCCAAGGCCATGCAAGTGCTGCGCGCGCGGCTTTACGAGAAAATGCGCGAGGAAGCGCACGACGCCGAGGCCGAAGCGCGCAAGGCCATGGTCGGTTCGGGCGACCGCTCCGAACGCATCCGCACCTACAATTTCCCGCAAGGGCGCGTGACCGATCACCGCATCAACCTGACTCTGCACCGCCTGCCCGAAATCCTCGAAGGGCCGGGGCTGGGCGAACTGATCGACGCGCTGATCGCCGAGGACCAGGCCAAGCGACTGGCGGCAATGGACGCATGACCGTTGCCGACGCGCTGCGCGAGGCCGCCGCCCTGCTTGGCAAAACCAGCGACACCGCCCGACTCGATGCCGAACTGCTGATGGCCCATGCGCTGGGCCTATCGCGTTCGGACCTGCTGCTGCGCCACATGCGCGCCGCGCCGCCTGCCGCCTTCGCGGGCCTGCTGGCGCGGCGCCAGGCCCACGAACCGGTGGCCTATATCCTGGGCCGGCAGGAATTCTTCGGGCTGGACTTCGCCGTTTCGCCCGCCGTGCTGATCCCGCGCGGCGATAGCGAGGTAGTGGTGGAAGCGGCGCTGGCCGCCCGGCCCGATGCGCGGCGCCTGCTCGATTGCGGCACCGGATCGGGCGCGCTGCTGCTGGCCACGCTGGCCCACTTGCCCGAAGCGACGGGGATCGGCATCGACCGTTCGCCCGAAGCGCTGGCCGTCGCCGCCGCCAATGCGGCACGGCTGGGGCTGGCCGGCCGCGCCCGGATGGCGGTGGCGGACTGGGAAGCGCCGGGCTGGACCGAGGCGCTGGGGGAAGCGTTCGACCTGATCCTTGCCAACCCGCCCTATGTCGAGACGATGGCCGACCTGGCGCCTTCGGTGCGCGCGCATGAGCCGGCGGGCGCGCTGTTCGCCGGGCCGGAAGGGCTGGATGCCTATCGCCTGCTGGTGCCGCAACTGCCCGCCCTGCTTGCGCCCGGCGGCATCGCGCTGGTCGAGATCGGCGCGGCCCAGGCCGATGCGGTGGGCGCGATCGCGGCCACCGCCGGCCTTTGCGCCACGCTGCATCGCGATCTGGCCAATCGCCCCCGCGCCCTGCAGCTAGCGCGCAACTAGCTGTGGAACGATCGCATTTGCGGTAAAATTCCGCTTGGCATTTGCCGATGCAATGCCTAAGTGCGTCCCGGAATCAGGCGACGGATGCAGGCTTCCCCGTCTGCCCGGTTCAACTCCAGCATTTGCTAGCGGGCATGGTGGAGCGGCCGTGCCCCCAGCGCAGATGTTTGGGCCACGACCCAGGGCCGGGCCGTGGCGGTGCGGCGTGCGACTTGCCGGATGGCGCTTTGCCCGAAGGTAACTTGCCGGATGACGACAGGCCGGGCGACAGCCAGGGGCTATTAAGGACTTTCACCCTTGAACAACAATCGTGGTAATAACCGCAGGCGCGGCCGCGGTAACAATCGTCAGCAGGGCAGTGGCCAGCAACTGAACCGGATCGACAGCCGGGCACGCGGCAATGCGCCGCAAATGCTGGAAAAGTACCGCAAGCTGGCGCACGACGCCCATCTCAACGGCGACCGTGTGACCGAGGAATATTTCCTCCAGTTCGCCGATCACTATTTCCGCGTCATCGCCGACACGCGCGTGCGGCAGGATGAAACGCGCCAGCGCCGCGACGATCGCCCGCAGGACGGCAGCGACAACGGTGATCGCGATTCCTACCGCGACGATGCCGACGATGCTGGCGAATACGGCATCGACGACGGCCCCTACGCCGCCTACGACCAGCAACTCCAGCAGGCTCAGCCGCGCCGCGACCGCGACGAGCAGCCCCGCCGTGACCGTGACGAGCAACCGCGCCGCGACCGGGGCGAGCAGCAATCCGCCGCGCCGCGCCGCGAGCGTGAGGAGCGCCCGCGCCGCGACGACCGCGAACGGGCCACCCCCGCGCCCGCCCCGCAGGACACCGCGCCCGCCGTCGAGCCGGCCGAGGAAAACGGCGCGAGCGACGATGCCGCGCCGCGTTCGGTCTACGAACCGGTGGAGAACCCCTTCGTGCGCGAAAGCCGCGCACGGGGTCCGCGTCCCCGCCGTGAAGGCCGCGAGGAACGCCCGCGCCGCGCATCGACACGCGCTGTCGCCAGCGACGGGGCCGATACCAGCGGCCAGGCCGATGCGCCCGCCGGGCTTGATCCGGCCGCGCTGCCGCCAGCCATCAGCGCGGTGCGCAGCGATGACGAACCGCCGGTTTCCGTCGCCACGCCCGCGGAAGAGGGCGAAGCCAAGCCGCGCCGCCGCACGCGCAAGCCGCGTCCGCCGGTGGACGATGCCGGTGAAACGCTCGAATCGGTAAGCTGAAGCCCATCGGGGCCGATCCTGCACCGCCGGCAACGCTTGCGCCCCATGCGCCAAGCGGCCACAAGCCGGCGGTGATGGCCCCTCTCGCTCGCAGCGTCGCTTTCGCCCATGCCCATCCGCGCGGCTGCGCCCTTGTGCTGGGCGCGCTGGCGGCGCTGGGGTTTCGTCCGCTGGCGCTGTGGCCGCTGACGCTGCTGGCCATCACCGGCCTGATCGAACTGACCGCGCGCGCCGGCACCGCCCGGCGGGCCGCGCTGATCGGCTGGCTGTTCGGCCTGGGGCTTTTCACGGTCGGCAATTTCTGGATCGCCACCGCCTTCACCTATCAGGCGAACATGCCCGCCTGGCTGGGCGCGATCGCGGTGGTGCTGCTCTCGCTCTATCTGGCGCTCTTTCCCATGCTGGCGGCGCTCGCCGCCTGGCGGCTGGCGCGCCGCGCGCCACTGGCGCTGGCGCTGGCCTTTGCCGGCTGCTGGATCGTGGCCGAATGGCTGCGCGCCTGGCTGTTCACCGGTTTCGCCTGGAACCCGCTCGGCGTCGTACTGCTGGGCGATTTCGGCTCGCCGGGCTGGGCCTGGCTGGCACCGTGGAGCGGAACCTATGGCCTGTCGGGGCTGGTCGTGCTGCTGGCCGGCAGCGTGCGCACGCTGGCACTGGCGCAGCACAGGCGCCGCGCCGCGCTGATCGGCGCGGCGGGGGCGGCGGCGATCGCGCTGGGCATGGTCCTGCCCCACCCCGCGCCCGACGCGCCGGGCACGCTGCCCTTCACGCTGGTCCAGCCCGATGTGCGCCAGGAGGATCTCAACGATCCACGCCAGTGGGAAAGCCAGTTCATCAAGACCGCGCGGCTCAGCCTGGCCAAGCCGGTACAGGCCGGCGCGCCCCGGCTGGTGCTGTGGCCCGAATCGGGCGTGCCCGATTATCTGCGGCCCGGCTATCCGCGCTATCTTTACGAAGAGACCACTTTCGCCGCCGATCCGCTGCTGGCGCGCCGGCGCATCGGGCGCGTGATCGGCGCGGATGGCCTGCTTCTGACCGGCGCGGTCGATCTGGAAGTGCGCGGGCAGGAAGCGGTGGCGGCGCGCAATGTCATCACCGCGATCGATGGCGCGGGCGCGATTCGCGGCAGCTATGCCAAGGCGCATCTGGTGCCTTATGGCGAATACCTGCCGCTGCGCTGGCTGCTGGAACCCCTGGGCGCATCGCGGCTGGTCGCCGGCAGCCTCGATTTCTGGCCCGGCCCCGGTCCGCGCACCGTCGATCTGGGGCGCTGGGGCAAGGCCGGGATGCAGATCTGTTATGAAATCGTGTTCTCGGGCGAAGTCGTCGATCGCCGCCATCGGCCCGACTACCTGTTCAACCCGTCGAACGACGGCTGGTTCGGCAGTTGGGGACCACCGCAGCACCTGGCCCAGGCGCGGCTGCGAGCGGTGGAGGAAGGTTTGCCGGTGCTGCGCGCCACCACCACGGGCATCAGCGCGGTGATCGATGCCGATGGCGTGGTCCGCCAGCACGTGCCGCGCCACACCGCCGCCCGGCTCGACGGCACGATCCCGCCGGCCCACGCGCCGACGCTGTTCGCCCGGATGGGCAATGCGCTGCCGCTCGTATGGGCGGCGTTCCTGCTCGTTCTGTCGCTGGTTGCCTTGCGGCGCGGCAGGCATTAGAGCAGCCAGCCACATAAAGATTTCTTTATATCGGAATGTCCATGCGCAGCGATTATCTCTTCACGTCGGAAAGCGTGTCCGAAGGCCACCCCGACAAGGTTTCCGACCAGATTTCAGACGCCATCGTCGATCTCCTGCTGTCGAAAGACACCGAGGCGCGAGTCGCCTGCGAGACGCTTACGACCACGCAGAAAGTGGTGCTGGCCGGCGAGATTCGCTGCCTGCCGGTCTACGATGCCGACAAGTGGCCCGAGCATCATGGCTGGGCACCCGGCGCGCGCGACGAGATCGAGGAAGTGGTGCGCAATGTCGTGCGCGACATCGGCTACGAGCAGGATGGCTTCCACTGGAAGGACCTGGTCTTCGCCAACCACCTGCACGGCCAGTCCGCCCATATCGCGCAAGGCGTCGACGCGGCGGGCAACAAGGATGAAGGCGCCGGCGACCAGGGCATCATGTTCGGCTTCGCCTGCGACGAAACCCCCGACCTGATGCCGGCGACGCTGGATTACAGCCACAAGATCCTCGAACGGCTCGCCGCCGATCGCCATTCCGGCGCGGCCCCGTTCCTTGAACCGGACGCCAAGAGCCAGGTCACGCTGCGCTTCCACAACGGCAAGCCCGTGGCCGCCACCGCCATCGTCGTCTCCACCCAGCACAAGCCGGGCTACGACCAGGGCGAAAAGGAAGCCCTGTTGCGCGCTTACGTGAAGCAGGTGGTGGCCGACATCCTGCCCGCGCACCTCCTGTCCGACGAAACCGTCTATCACATCAACCATACCGGCAGCTTCGAGATCGGCGGGCCTGACGGCGACGCCGGGCTGACCGGACGCAAGATCATCGTCGATACCTATGGCGGCGCGGCCCCGCATGGCGGCGGCGCGTTTTCGGGCAAGGACCCGACCAAGGTCGATCGCTCGGCCGCCTATGTCACGCGCTACCTCGCCAAGAACGTGGTCGCGGCGGGGCTGGCCAAGCGCGTGACCATCCAGGTGGCCTATGCCATCGGCGTGTCGCACCCGCTGTCGCTTTATGTCGATACGCATGGCACCGGCACCGTGCCCGATGACCGGCTGGAAGCCGCCGTCGCGGCGGTCGCGGCCAAGCGGCTGGGCGGACTGACCCCGCGCGGTATCCGCACCGGGCTGGGCCTCAACAAGCCGATCTACCGCAGGACCGCCGCCTATGGCCATTTCGGCCGCACGCCGGACGGCGATTTCTTCCCGTGGGAAAAGGTCGATCTGGTGGAAGACCTTCAGGCCGCGCTGGCGGACGAACTCGTCCAGCAGACCTGATCGGCGGGTTTTGCCTTAACCCGCCGCTTCCCCCGCATCGGGCCACTGGCCAAGGCGCGCGGTGCGCACGTTAAGGAACAGCGCGGGCAGCTTCACCAGCAGCAGGACCTTGTGGATGCACCAGTCCGCCAGCCGTTCGGCCCGCGTTTCGGCGGGGCGGCCACGGCGGACCAGCCAGTCGCGATAGGGCAGGAAGTGGCTCGGCTCGTCGCGGTGGATCACGCGGAAGATCCGCGTCATCACCGGGTCCGACAGGATCGTGCGGCTGCGCAGCAACTGTTCCACCTGCACCAGCCCGCGCTGCTCGGTCAGCACGATCACCCGGCACAGCTTTTCGAACGCGCTGACATCGGCGACGACGGTATCGACATCGAGATCGTCGATCCCGCGCCCGAAGGCGAAGCCGATGAAGCGATCGATGTGGCCGAACGAACGGTCCACGCCCAATGGCATGCGGCCCTGCCGCTCGAACCAGCGGCGGAACATCAGGTAATGCTTGCGTTCGTCCGCCCGATGGCTGGTGATCGCGGCGATGAAGGCGGTGTCCTGCGGGCAATGCCGCCGCGCCGCCTCCAGCACGCGATCGAGCGAGGTGTAGCCGCGATGCTCGTTATAGATGTAGATCGACGCGACGACATCCAAATAACGGTCCCGCAGGGCCGTGACGATCCCGGGATGGCCCCGGGCCATGGCGCGGCCCTACCCGCCTGCCCTCCTACTTCGCCAGTTCCGCCTCGATCGCGGTGACCAGTTCGGGATCGGTCGGGGTGACACCCGGCGCAAAGCGCGCCACGACGCTGCCGTCGCGCGCGATCAGGAACTTCTCGAAGTTCCACAGCACTTCGGGGTCTTGCGTGGGCGTCATGCCGTATCCGCGCAGCTTTTCGCGGAATTCCTCGGCCGGGCCTTGCTTTTCCGGCCGGGCGGCGGTCAGCGCGGCATAGAGCGGCTGCTTGGCCGGGCCGGTCACGTCGGCCTTGCCGAACAAGGGGAACGACACGCCGTAGTTCAGCTTGCAGAACTCGGCGATTTCCTCGTGCGTGCCGGGTTCCTGCGCGCCGAAATCGTTCGCCGGGAAGCCCAGCACTTCGAAGCCCTTGCCCTTGAAGTCCTCGTAAAGCTTTTCCAGCCCTTCGTACTGCGGGGTCAGCCCGCACTTCGACGCGACGTTCACCACCAGCAGGACATTGCCCGCATGGTTGGCCAGGCTATCGGGCTGGCCATCGATGCGAGTCAGCGGAATTGCGGCAAGATCGGCTGCCATGGATCGTTTCCTTATTCTGTATAGTGCGCGGTGGTCTTGGCCCGCACTTCCTCGGCGGTGACGCCGGGCGCCAGCTCCACAAGTCGGAACGGTGAAGTGTGGTCGGTACGCTGGAACACGGCAAGGTCGGTGACGATCATGTCGACGACGTTGCGCCCGGTCAGCGGCAGCGTGCAGGCCGGGATGAACTTGGGGCTGCCATCCTTGGCGGTGTGTTCCATGACGACGATGATCTTCTTGACCCCGGCAACAAGGTCCATCGCCCCGCCCATGCCCTTGATCATCTTGCCCGGAATCATCCAGTTGGCGATGTCACCACCTTCGGACACTTCCATCGCGCCCAGCACCGTCAGGTCGATATGGCCGCCGCGGATCATCGCGAAGCTCTGCGCGCTGTCGAAATAGGCGGAATGCGGCAATTCGCTGATCGTCTGCTTGCCGGCATTAATCAGGTCGGCATCGACGTCCTCTTCATAGGGGAACGGGCCGATGCCCAGCATGCCGTTTTCCGATTGCAACGTCACGGTGATGCCGGTGGGCACGTGATTGGCGACCAGCGTCGGGATGCCGATGCCAAGGTTGACGTAAAAGCCGTCCTGCAGTTCGCGCGCGGCGCGCGCCGCCATCTCGTCGCGGTTCCAGCCCTTGGTGATACCATCATGCGTGGTCATCAGACGGTCTCCTTCTGGCGCTCGCGAACGGTGCGGAATTCGATCTTCTTGTCATAGGGCGCGCCCACGATGATGCGCTGCACGTACACGCCCGGCAGGTGGATGCAATCGGGATCGAGGCTGCCGACGGGCACCACTTCTTCCACTTCCACCACGCAGACCTTGCCGCAGGTGGCGGCGGGCACGTTGAAATTGCGCGCCGTCTTGCGGAACACCACATTGCCCGTGGTGTCGGCCTTCCAGGCCTTCACCAGGCTGAGATCGGCAAAGATGCCGCGTTCCAGGATATAGTCCTGCCCGTCGAAGTTCTTCACTTCCTTGCCTTCGGCCACCAGCGTGCCGACGCCGGTCTTGGTGTAGAAGCCCGGGATGCCTGCCCCGCCGGCGCGCATGCGTTCGGCAAGCGTGCCCTGTGGGGCAAATTCCACTTCCAGTTCGCCCGCCAGGTACTGCCGTTCGAACTCCTTGTTTTCGCCCACGTAGGACGCGATCATCTTGGCGACCTGCCTGGTGCGCAGCAGCTTGCCGATCCCTTCGTTATCGATGCCGGCGTTGTTCGAAGCGAATGTCAGGTTCTTCACGCCGCTGTCGCGCACCGCGTCGAGCAGACGCTCGGGAATGCCGCTGAGGCCGAAACCGCCAGAGGCAATCAGCAGTCCATCGCGCAGCAACCCGTCGAGCGCGGCGGCGGCATTCGGAAAAAGCTTGTTCATCGTGTGGGGAACCCTCCGTCCCTGGGTGAATCGTCAATCGGCAGGTTTTTCTTTGCAATGCAGCGTAGTGCGACAGGCCCCCCGTGCCAAGCCGCAAGACATCGTCGCGGGGTTTGACGCGGAACAAACAAACCGCGCCCGAATTGCGCGACTATATGCCAACATGGCGTTCGCCAATGGGAGATGTTCGATGCGTTCAATCCTCGTCTATGCCGACCGCAGCCCGGCCATGGAACCGCGGCTGCAATCCGCGCTGGCGCTGGCCCGCAGCTTTGGCGGACACGTGACGGTGCTGATCGACACGCCGACCACGCGCTATATCGCGATGGACCCGATGGGCGGCAGCTATCTGTCGGCCGAAGCGCTCGCCAACGCGATGGCGGAAGACGAACGCCAGGCCGCCGCGCTCGAAGCGCGCCTTGCGCGCGAAGACGTGGCCTTCGACATCCTGCGCAGCGATGTCGAGGCGGTGCCCGCACTTGCCACGGCCGCGCGGCTGGCCGACCTGACGGTGGTGTCGCGCTCTAGCAGGCTGGCGGGCGAACTGGCGCTCAATTCGCGCACGCCGGTTCTGCTCCTGCCCGACGACCGGGCGCTGACCGTGCCGCTGGCACGCGCCTGCGTGGCCTGGGACGGCGGCGACGAAGCGGCGCTGGCGCTGCGCCTGGCCGCGCCGCTGCTCGCCACCGCCGGCGCGGTGCAAGTGTTGACGGTCGAGGAAAAGCCTTCGGGCTTCGTCGCCGACGACGCCTTGCGCTACCTCGCCCGGCACGGCGTCTCGGCCGAACTCGTCGAACTGAAGCGCGAAGGCAGCACCGAGGCGACACTGGCGAAGGCCGTCGCGGCCGCCGGCGCCGACCTTCTGGTGATGGGCGCCTATGGCCGCAGCCGGATGCGCGAATACCTGTTCGGCGGCGTCACGCGCCATTTCATCGAGGACAACGCCGCGCCGGCCCTGCTCCTCGCGCACTAACGCGAGAGCAGGCGCGACGCACAGGAACAGCCCCCTGCCGCCAGCGGCGGGGGGCATTCTGCGGCGCACCCCCTTGCTGCACATGCACATGTGTGGCGGCGCACATGCAGCACGCCTTTCCCGCATGCTGCGTCCCGATTGCGGTCCAATCGCCGATTCAGATGCGGATTACGCACCCATCCCTGTAAATTTCTGTTTTAAATCAAAGGACGCAGAAAAGTGCAAAGCGATGGTTGCAAAAATATCAACCAGCAATGTCACTTTCGCACTTGCACAAATTATACGTTCTAGACATAAAGGACGGGCCTTTCAGGCATCCTCTCCCAAAACTTCCAAGGCCCGGTCGGCAACGATCGGGTCTTTTTTTGTGTCCGTTCCCCAGGCGGCAAGCGCCGCGCGCCCTTGCCGCTCCGCCCCCGCCCCCAATCCCCCCTTTGCAATCGGAGCGGTGAGTTCCTAGCTTGGACCTGCCACATTCTGGCATTGCAATTCAGGACAAAACTCCATGGCTGATGCTGCCGCGGCAGGCGTAGACGAACGGACGGTACGGCTCCAGGTTGCCGCCGCCCGCCAGGAGGAAAGCGGGCAGGGCATCGCGCGGCTTTCCAAGGCCGCGATGTCGGCGCTGGGCGCGATGGAAGGCGACGTGCTGGAAATCACCGGCAAGCGCGCTTCCGTGGCGCGCGGCGTGCTGGCCTATCCCGAGGACGAAGGGCTGGAAGTCATCCGCCTCGACGGCCTGCAACGCGCCAATGCCGAAGTCGGATCGGGCGATCATGTGACCGTGCGCAAGGTGGAATCGCGCCCCGCG
Source organism: Novosphingobium sp. (assembly GCA_020848655.1). Lineage (GTDB taxonomy): Bacteria > Pseudomonadota > Alphaproteobacteria > Sphingomonadales > Sphingomonadaceae > Novosphingobium. The sequence continues at coordinate 2,537 of JADLHU010000178.1, read as the reverse complement.
CAGCGCGTCGTCTTCGCGCCGGCCCAGCGCGAGATGCGCCTGCAAGGGCCGTCGCTGGCGCTCAAGCGCAACTTCTTCGGCCGGCCGCTGGTGTCGGGCGACATCGTCGCCACTGCCGGCCAGCAACAGGTCCGCGACCTGCCGCCGCAACTGGCGCGCATGTTCAATGCGCCCGCCTATGCGCTGACGCAGATCCGCCTGACCGTGGTGGCAACCACGCCCAAGGGCATCGTCCACATCGACGAACACACCGAAGTGGAACTGCGCGCGGAATTCGAGGAAGCGCGCGCCGGCCGCGCCGATGTCAACTATGACGACGTCGGCGGCATGGGCGATACCATCCGCCAGTTGCGCGAGATGGTGGAACTGCCGCTGCGCTATCCCGAACTGTTCACGCGGCTGGGCGTCGATCCGCCCAAGGGCGTGCTGCTGCACGGCCCGCCGGGCACGGGCAAGACCCGCCTCGCCCGCGCCGTCGCCAATGAAAGCGAAGCGTCGTTCTTCACCATCAACGGTCCCGAGATCATGGGATCGGGCTATGGCGAGAGCGAGAAGGCGCTGCGCGAGGTGTTCGAGAACGCGGCCAAGTCGCAGCCGTCGATCATCTTCATCGACGAGATCGATTCGATCGCGCCCAAGCGCACGCAAGTGCACGGCGAGGCCGAAAAACGCCTTGTCGCCCAGTTGCTTACCCTGATGGACGGGTTGCAGGCGCGCTCCAACATCGTGGTCATCGCCGCCACCAACCGGCCCGACGCGATCGACGAGGCGCTGCGCCGCCCCGGCCGCTTCGACCGCGAGATCGTGATCGGCGTGCCCGATGAAAGCGGCCGCCGCGAAGTGCTGGGCATCCACACGCGCGGCATGCCGCTGGCCGAAGGCGTCGACCTCAACGAACTGGCACGCACCACGCACGGCTTCGTCGGCGCCGACATCGCGGCGCTGGCCCGCGAGGCGGCGATCGAGGCGGTGCGCCGGATCATGCCCAAGCTGGACCTTGAGGCGCAGACCATCCCGCCCGAAGTGCTGGAAAGCCTGTCGGTCACGCGCGAGGACTTCATCGAGGCGCTGAAGCGCGTGCAGCCTTCGGCGATGCGCGAAGTCATGGTGCAGGTGCCGAACATCGGCTGGGCCGACATCGGCGGGCTGGACGACGCGCAACTGAAGCTCAGAGAAGGGGTAGAACTGCCCCTGAAGAACCCCGAGGCGTTCCACAGGCTGGGTATAAGGCCGGCCAAGGGCTTCCTGCTCTATGGCCCGCCCGGCACCGGCAAGACGCTGCTGGCCAAGGCCGTGGCGAAGGAGGCGGAAGCCAACTTCATCGCCATCAAGTCGTCCGATCTTCTGTCGAAGTGGTATGGCGAGAGCGAGCAGCAGATCGCCCGCCTGTTCGCCCGTGCGCGACAGGTCGCGCCCTGCGTGATCTTCATCGACGAGATCGACAGCCTGGTGCCCGCGCGCGGCATGGGCGGCGGCGGGGCCGGCGAACCGCAAGTGACGGCGCGGGTGGTCAACACCATCCTGGCCGAAATGGACGGCATGGAGGAATTGCAGTCGGTGGTGCTGATCGGCGCGACCAACCGCCCGGCGCTGGTCGATCCGGCGCTGCTGCGGCCCGGCCGCTTCGACGAGCTGGTCTATGTCGGCACGCCCGACCTGCCCGGCCGCGTGCGCATCCTGAAGATCCACACCGGCAAGATGCCGCTGGCCGACGACGTGGACCTCGACGTCATCGCCGCCGAGACCGAGCGCTTCACCGGCGCCGACCTGGAAGACGTGGTGCGCCGCGCCGGCCTGATCGCCATCCGCAAGCGCGGCGCCACGGTCAGCACCGTCACCGCCGAGGACTTCGCCGACGCGCTCGACGATTCGCGCGCGACGGTGACGGCGGAGATGGAAGTCGAATACCAGAAGATGAAGGGCGAACTGAAGAAGCGCGCGATGGAAGTGCCCCCCATCGGCTTCATCGCCCCCGGCATGCTGGAATCGACGCGCGAGAAGAAGCACGGGTGATCCATCCTCCCCGGGCTACCAAGCTCGGGGAGGATCCACCTTGCAAATCTCCCGCCGCCCGAATCTACTTTCGTAGCGCGTCGGGCATTTCCACTCGCAGCCATTCGAGCATCGCCTCGCGCATGGCGAGGCGCAGGCGGACGAGCGCGGCGGGATCGGCCGCGCTCATCATCAGGCGCAGTTCGATCGCATCGACGCGCACTTCGAAGACCTGCAATTGGGCCGTGCGCCCATCCCATTCCGCGCGCGTTGCCAGCGCCGCCTTGAACGCGGCGCGAATCGGGGCGATCTCGTGCCCCGGGACGATCGGCAGCACCACCGCGCCGGTGATCCCGCCGGCCACGCGGGTCCAGTTCTGGAAAGTGGTGTCGAGGAACTTGATCGTCGGCACGATCAGCCGCCGCTCATCGCCGGTGCGGACCACCACATAGGTCATGCGGATGTCCTCGACGCGGCCGCTTTCGCCGTCGATCACCACCAGATCGCCGATGCGGATCGGTTCGGTCAGCGCCATCTGGATGCCC
>JADLHU010000177.1 GCA_020848655.1 Novosphingobium sp. | reverse complement strand
CCGCGCTGGCCCACCTGCCGCTTGACTGGCGCGAAGGCCCGTCGACCACGGGCCTCGTCGCCACGCTGAAGGGCGGTGCGGGAGCAGGCCGGTCGGTGCTGCTGCGCGGCGACATGGACGCCTTGCCGATGCCCGAGGAAACGGGCCTGCCCTTCGCTTCCGCCACCGCCGGGGTCATGCATGCCTGCGGGCACGATGCCCATGTCGCGATGCTGGCCGGCGCGGCCGAACTGCTGGCGCGCCGCGCGGACAGCTTGCGCGGCGAAGTGCGCTTCATGTTCCAGCCGGGCGAGGAAGGCTGGCACGGCGCGCGCTTCATGCTGGACGATGGCCTGCTCGATCCGCTGCCCGATGCGGCCTTCGCGCTGCATGTGATGCCCAATGCGCCGCACGGGGTGGTGGGCGGGCGCGCCGGGCCGCTCATGGCGGCGGCCGACCAGATCGCGATCACCATCGAAGGGCGCGGCGGCCACGCCTCGATGCCGCACGAGACCGCCGATCCGGTGCCCGTCGCCTGCGAGATCGTGCTGGCCATCCAGGCCATGGTGACGCGCCGCTTCAACGCGCACGATCCGGTGGTCGTCACCATCGCGCACCTGGATGCCGGCAGCGCGCACAACGTGATTCCCGACCGGGCGGTGATGAAGGGTACGATGCGCTCGCTCTCGCCCGGCAATCGCCTGCGGTTGCGCGATGAACTGACCCGGCTCGCCAGCGGCATCGCGGCCGCGCATGGCATGGTCGCCACGGTCGACATCCACGAAGGCTTTCCCGTCACCATCTGCGATGTCCGCGCGGTGGACTTCGGCGAAGCGGTGACGCGCGACCTGTTCGGCGAAGGCGCCTTCCTGCGCCTGCCCGCGCCGATCATGGGGGCCGAGGACTTCGCCTATGTGCTGGAAAAGACGCCGGGCGCGATGTTCTTTCTGGGCGTCAGCCACGCGGGCGAAGACTGGTCGGCCTGCTGCGGCATCCATTCGACGCGGATGATGGTCGATGAAAGCGTGATGCCACGCGGCGCGGCGTTGCTGGCGGGGCTGGCCGAACGCTTCCTGGAACGCGGCTTCGGCTGAGCCGCGCGGCTGGGTCAGGTCAGGCCAGGAGGTCGGCCCAGTCCGGGTGCTTGCGGAACGCGGCGGCAACGTAGCTGCACTGGGGTACGATGCGAAAGCCCTGTGCGCGGGCATCGGCGATCAGCGCGTCCACCAGCTTGCCGGCGATGCCCTGGCCGCCCAGTTCGGGCGGGACCAGCGTGTGCTCCGCCACGCGCGCGCCATCGCGGGCCACCCAGGTCAGCCGGCCGATCAGCGCGCTGCCTTCGACATGGGCGTGGTATTCGCCCGCTGCGTCGTCGCCGTGGCGGGTGATGGTGACATCGGGCATCGGTGCGGTTTCCTTCGCTTGATGGGCTTGTTGGGCTGGATGAGGCGGGCGGCTTGACGGGCATGCCGCCCTGCTTCGATGATATGGACATGCAGTTCCTGTCCGACAATGCCGCCAGGGTCCACCCCGCCGTCTGGCGCGCGATCGCCGCCGCCGACGCGCCCGATGCGCCTTATGATGGCGATGCGCTCAGTCAGCGGCTGGACGAGGCGTTCTCGGTGCTGTTCAACCGCCCGTGTGTCGCTTTGTGGGTGGCCAGCGGCACGGCGGCCAATTGCCTGGGGCTGGCGGCGCTGGTGCCGCCGCATGGCGGGGTGATCTGCCACCGCGATGCCCATATCGAAACCAGCGAGGGCGGCGCGCCGAGCTTTTTCACGCATGGCGCCAAGTTGTTGCTGGCCAGCGGCGAAGGCGGCAAGCTGACGCCCGAGAGCATTGGCGCGGCGATCGCCCCGATCCGCGACGACGTTCACCGTGTCCAGCCCCACGCCGTCTCGATCACGCAGGCGACCGAGACGGGCCGCGTCTATACGCTGGCGGAACTGGCCGCGATCGGTGCCTACGCGCGCGCCGCCGGGCTGGCGCTGCACATGGATGGCGCGCGCTTCGCCAATGCGGTGGCGTTCCTGGGCTGCACCCCGGCGGCGGCAAGCTGCGCGGCGGGGGTCGACGTGCTGAGCTTCGGCTTCGTCAAGAACGGCGGCATGGGCGCGGAAGCGCTGGTCCATTTCGATCCGGCGCGGGCCGACCAGGCCCGCCGCATGCGCAAGCGCGCCGGGCACTTGCAATCGAAGGGCCGGTTCCTGGCCGCGCAGCTTCTGGCCTTGCTCGAAGGCGGATTGTGGCTCGACAACGCCCGCGCCGCCAATGCCGCCGCGCAGGCCATCGCCGAAGGCGCGGGCGCGCGCCTGCTGGAGCCGGTGGAAGGCAACCAGATCTTCCTGCGCCTGGCCGCCCCCGAACGCGCCGCGCTGCGCGCGCAAGGCTTCGGCTTCTATGACTGGGGCGAGGAAGCCGCGCGAATCGTCACCGCCTGGGACAGCCGCGAGGCGGACTGCCGCGCGCTGGCAAGGGCTATCGCGGCGTTATGAGGCAGGCGCGCAGCCCTTCGCGATAGGTGGCAAAGCGCGGGCGCCAGCCCAGCAGCCGTTTCGCCTTGCCGTTGGCGACGCGGCGATTCTCGGCATAGAAGCCGCGTGCCATGGGCGATAGCGCGGCATCGTCCAGTGCCTGCAGCGGCGGCGGGGCGATGCCCAGCAGGCGGCAGGCCTCCTCGATCACCGCGTTCTGGCTGCACGGCAGGTCGTCGGCCAGGTTGTAGGCGCCGGGCGGGCCGTCCAGCCCGGCGATCACGCCCGATGCGATGTCGTCGACATGGATGCGGCTGAACACCTGGCCGGGCAAGTCGATGCGATGGGCCTTGCCATCAAGCACGCGGTCGAGCGCGGAGCGGCCGGGGCCATAGATGCCCGGCAGGCGGAACACGCGCGCGCCGCGCGCCAGCCACGCGGCATCCGCCGCGCTGCGCGCCGAGCGGCGGCCGCTCCCGATGGACGCGCTTTCGTCCACCCACGCGCCCGCGGCATCGCCATAGACCCCGGTGGACGACAGATACCCCAGCCATTCATGCCCCAGCGCATCGCCATAGCGCGCCAGCACCGGGTCCACGCCATCGGCTGGCGGCACCGAGGACAGCACGTGGCTGGCCCGCGCCAGCCCCGCGCGCACCGCCGCATCATCGTCGAACGCGATGTCGCCGGCGCTGCCCGTGGCGCTGACCGTCCAGCCGCCCGCGCGCAGGCCCGTGGCGACGATTTTCGCGCTGTAACCCAGTCCGAACAGGAAGAGATGTGCCATCGCAGCGGAAAATAGGCGCAAACGCTGGCAATCGGAAGCGCGGGCACTAAGATTGCCCGTATGGACATTGCCAGCACCCCCGAAGCCGATACCGCCACTGCCGCTCCCAAGGCGCCGCCCGTCATCCGGCGCGAGGATTATCGCCCGCCCGCCTGGCTGGTGCCCGAGATCGCGCTCGATTTCGCGCTCGACCTCGATCAGACGCGTGTCGTCGCCACGCTTCAGGTCCGGCGCAATCCGGCGGGCGATGGCGGGGCGACGCTGCGCCTCAACGGCGATGGCATTGCGGCGCGTGCGGTCGCGGTCGATGGCCGCGCGATCAACGACTGGCGCATGGACGGCGACGACCTCTTGATCGACCTGCCCGGCGATGCGCACGCGATCACCGTGGAAACGCTGGTCAACCCGGCGG
>JADLHU010000176.1 GCA_020848655.1 Novosphingobium sp. | reverse complement strand
CGGAAACCCAGCCGACGGCGCCCAGCATGACGCTTTCCACCACGGTGTCGTCCAGGCCCGCGAACAGCGTGAAGCGGTCGCCCACCATGTTCCGCAGGTCGGTGAAGGCGCGCGTGTCGCCCGAGGAATCCTTGAAGGCCTGGATCGTCTCGACATCGGCCAGCGAGGCCAGGATGTCGGGCGTGACAGCGTTCTTGTAGATGGGCGGGTTGTTGTAGACCATCAGCGGCACGTCGATGGCGCTGCCGACGCCGCGATAGTGCGCCGCGGTTTCGTGCGGGCGGGCGGTATAGACCAGCGCGGGCATCACCATCACGCCGTCCACGCCGGCCTTCTGCGCCATGCGCGCGGTTTCGATCGCAAACGCGGTGGTGAATTCGGCGACGCCCGCGATCACCGGCACGCGGCCCTTGGCCACGTCGACGCCGGCTTCCACGACCTGCTGCTTCTCGGCCGCACTCAATGAGCAGTTCTCGCCCACTGTGCCGCAGACGATCAGGCCCGAGACGCCGTCGCGGATCAGGCCGGCCATCACCTTTCGCGTCGCCTCGATATCCAGCGAGAAGTCGTTGCGGAACTGCGTGGTCACGGCGGGGAACACGCCCCGCCAGGTCACTTTCTTGGTCACGGACCGGCCCTCCTTGGCTGCTGGAGGGCTTATGGATTTATAAATTCCCTTCGTCAAGGATAATTTATACATTATCGGCGCAGGGCAGGAGCGACCCCCGATGGCGCGGCAGGCGACGACGACGGCGATCAAGGCGGCCCAGGCCGCGGGCGGCATCGGCGTGGGCGTTGCCGGGGCGGGCGGCCACAAGACGGTGACCGCCGCGGCGACCGAGGCGATCCGGGCGCGCATCCTGGACGGCACCTATGCGACGGGGGCGAAGCTGCACCAGGACATGATCGCCGCCGAACTGGGCATAAGCCGCATTCCCGTGCGCGAGGCGCTGTTCCAGCTGGACGCCGAGGGGCTGGTGCGGATCGAGCCGCAGAAGGGCGCCAGCGTGGCGCCGCTGTCGCGCGAGCGGATGATCGAGACGCTGGAGCTGCGCGCGATGCTGGAGCCCTATCTGCTGAAGAGCTCCGCGCCCAACCTGGTGCCGGCCGACTTCGCCGCACTGGCGCGCATCCTGGAGGAATACGACGCCGCGATCGCGGCCAAGGCGATGAACCGCTGGGGCGAGCTGAACACCCTATTCCACCTGGGCCTGTATGCGCGGGCCGACCGGCCCCGGGCGCTGGGCATCGTCACCACGCTGCTGCGCGAATCAGACCGCTACACCCGCGTGCAGCTGGCAAGCCGCATCGACTACCAGCGCCGCGCCCAGGCCGAGCACGCGAAACTGCTGCGGCTGTGCCGCAAGGGCGCGATCGACCAGGCCGCTTCGCTGATGCAGGCGCACATCCTGCACGTGTCCGGCACGCTGGCCGCCATCCTTTCCAGCGGGCAATGACCCGCGGCACCGGCGGCCGCTGTCAGGCGTGCAGGGCCGCCAGCGCCGCGGGCAGGGCAACGCCCGCGGCCCGTTCCACGGCCGCGTTCATGCCCACCGCGCCAGGGCACCTGCCGCCATCCAGGACGCCGACCTCCGACGCGCCGCCGCGCTTCTGAGGCGCGGCACGGCACGGGTCCCCAGGCGGGAAGACCAGCTTCTCGTCGGCCGTGTGGTCGGCGAACACGTGTGGGCGCTGGCGGCCTGACCACCACGCCCTGGGTCACCGAAACCGGCAGAAATCCAGGGGTTCGGATAAACGCGCCGCGTAGGGTTTCGTACTACGAACGCATGGCGATGCCGGCGTTCCCTTGCCCGGTGCGGATGCTGGCCGCTACGGTTTCACGTCTGGGCCAGGGGAGGGACGCATGATGCCGAGCAGGCGCGATTTTCTGGCGATGGGCACGCTGGCGCCGCTGGTTGCCGGCGCACCGGCCTTCGCGCAAGGCGCGCCGCGTCGTGGCGGCACCATCACCGTCGGGCTTCCCACCGGCATTCCCTCGCTGGACGTGATGGCGACGACCGACGACGTCGGCCGCGTGGTCAATCTTCACCTCTACGAGCCGCTGCTGACGCGCAACGAGAAACTGCAGCCGGCGCCGATGCTGGCCGAATCCTGGCAGGCTGCGCCCGACGGGCTGAGCTACAGTTTCAAGCTGCGATCGGGGGTGACCTTCCACAACGGCAAGCCGATGACCTCGGCCGACGCCAAGGCCTCGATCGAGCGCTACATGCGCATGAGCGTGCGGCGTGCCTACCTTGCGAACATTGCCGAGGTGCAGGCGCCCGATCCCCTTACGCTGGTGGTGAAGCTGAAGGAAACGCAGCCGCTCTTCATCAACTTCTTCAGCCAGCCGGAAGTGATCGTCGCGATCATCCCGGCCGAGGAAGCTGCCAAGGACGCCAACCGCGTCGAGGTGATCGGCACCGGCCCCTATCGCCTGGCCGAGTATCGCCCCGACAGCCACGTGCGGCTTGTGCGGTTCGATGGCTACGCCTCGCGCGCCGATGCACCGCGCGATGGCTATGCGGGGGCCAAGAATGCGCTGTTCGATGTGGTGAACTTCCGCATCATTCCCGAAAGTTCGGCGATGATCGCGGCACTTGAAGCCGGCGAGATCGACATGGCGGAGTGGGTGCCCGACCAGGCCGTGCCGACGCTGAAGCGCAACCCCCGCCTGCAGCACGTGAACATCATGCCGGCCGGCATGCAGT
>JADLHU010000175.1 GCA_020848655.1 Novosphingobium sp. | reverse complement strand
CGTAACGGCATGGGGCCCGTTCCGCCGGCCCGGCCGGCGTTGCGCGGCTGGGGCAGTCGTGATGGATGGACCGATGATCGATCCGCCTGTTGCGCGCACCACTTTCTCGCCGCCGCCGCTCGCCATCGCCGTTGTCGGCGTGATGCTGGGCTGCGTGATGGATGCGCTGGTGAAGGGGCTGGGCGCCGCCTACAGCGTCGTGCTGATCGCCTCGTCTCGCTATGTCTTCGGCTCGCTGTTCTCGGGCGCGGCCGTGCTGTCGCTGAAGCGGAAGCTGCCGGATACGCGCGGGCTGCGGCGCCATGCGCTGCGGGCCATCGTGATCGCGCTGTGCTCGGTGCTGTTCTTCAACTGCCTCACCATTCTGCCGATCGCAGAAGCGACCGTGCTGATCTTCTGCGCGCCGCTGATGATCGCGCCGCTGGCCGCGTGGCTGCTGGGCGAGAAGATCCGGCCGCCAGCGATGCTGGCTTTGGGGATCGGCTTCATCGGCGTGCTGGTGACTGTGCAGGGCGCGGACGGCGTGGTGGAGAGTACGCGGCGCCTTGAAGGCATCTCCTCGGGCGTGGCGGCGGCTTTTCTCTATGCGCTGTCGATGGTGCTGCTGCGGCAGCTGGCGCGGAATGACGATGCGGTTACGACGGCGTTCCTCAGCAACGTCTTTCCGGGGGTGTATCTCCTGCCCTTCGCGATTGCGCTGGGCGTGGCGCCTGCGGCCGTGGACCTCCCGGTGTTTGCAGCGACGGGATTGGTGGGGTTCGCGATGTGGTTCCTGCTGACGACCGCGTATTCGCGCGCGCAGGCGCAGAACGTCGCGGCGGCGGAATACACGGCGCTGATCTGGAGCGCGATACTGGGCTATGTCTTCTTCGCCGAGACGCCACGCTGGCAGGTCTTGGCGGGCGCAGGTGTCGTGGTGGTCGCGGTGATGATGGCGGCGTGGGACACGCGGCGGCGGCGCATCGCGGGCATTCCGGACTGATCGAAACAACAAAGCCCCGCAGGAGACTGCGGGGCTTTGCCATGTCCGCCGGTGGGCGGGGTTACGTCTACCCTTACTGGGGGGCCAGCGTGGCGCCCGGATTGTCACGCAGGTAACGCTCGCGCGCCTTGTCGATTTCGGCCTGGCTGCAGTCGCCCTGATAGGTGGCGTCGGCCTTCATCGAAAAGCCGGCCGGGATGATGCCCAGCATGGCCGAGCCCTTGGCGCGGATCGACATCGAGCTGTCCGTGTGGATCAGCGTCGCGTCGGCATCGCCCTTGGTCTTGCCGTTGCACTTCAGCTTGAAGAGGTAACCGCCCTGGATCTGGCGCACATTGTCGACCGTGCAGCCTTCTTCCAGGTCACGCGCCAGCTTGGAGAGCGTGATGCGGGCTTCCTCGGGGATGAGGCATTCGAGGTTCTCTTCCTTGATCGGAATGGCGAGGACGTTGGTTTCCTGTTTCCAGAGCCACTTGCCCGGCTTCACCGAGATGGCGCCGTCCTTGATCGTGTCGGCGGAGGCGGCGCAGATGGCGAACAGCGCAATGCTGGCGGTGACCAGAAGCTTCTTCATCTCACGTCTCCTCAAACCCTGGGTGAAGCCCGTCTGGCTGCCCTGTCGCGTGTGATATAGTGCGATTTCACATGAACGGGGCCCGAATGAGGCGGCCCACTTTCCGCCACGATCCCGCCCCGATGCCACCAAACGTAGCCGCGTGCGGTTTGTTCCGCCAGCGCAGTTAACGCGCAGAACCCAGCGCTAGAGCGCCTTTCCCATCCGCACGCCGGGAACGTCGACGCCGTCTTTCGAAGCGGCGGTGATGCGCTGGATGTCGTGGTAACCACACGCGCGATAGAGCGGCTCGCCCGACATGGTGGCCATCAGTTCGACAGCCTTGAACCCCGCCTCGCGCGCGGCCCCTTCGCAGAGATCGAGGATCAGGCGCCCGACGCCACGCCTTGCGAAATCGGGATGCGTGTACATCGCGCGCACGCGCGCGGCGTCTGTTGCGATGTCGAGGAGCGCGGCGTTGCGCTGGGCGGTGGAATGATCGCCGCCATAGAGCGTGGCGCGGCGGGACCAGCCGCCACAACCGGCAAGTCTTTTCTGGGAAGAGTTGGCCTCTTCCTCAACCAGGAAATACGTGCGGTCCGCGATCAGCTGCGTGTCGAGCCCCATGATCGACTTCGACAGCTCGACCTGCGCTGGATCGAGGAAGGCTTTCAGATGTTCGGCGATGGCGAGATCCATCAGCGCGCGGATGGCCGGCAGGTCGGCTTCGGTGGCGAGGCGGTGGGTGAACATGGGCGAGCTCCGTTCACGATCACTGCAATGCCGCCGCGCAGCAGGCAACCCGATCGCATCCTGTGTGTTGATGGAAAGGCGCGATAGTCGGGAACACAGCGGATGAATGTGCAGCAGGTCAGGAAAGCAGCGATCTATGCGGGCGCCTTTGCCGGCATAGCAGGCATCGTGATCGCCGCGCGGGCCGTGCGGCCACGCCGGTATCGTATCTACTACATGCCGGTCCGCGACGCCGGACCGGACAACATGACCCATCCGCCCGGCGATTGGGACAGCGTCGACCAGGCGATCGACGAAAGCTTCCCGGCCAGCGACCCGCCGACCTATTCGCGGTTCACGTAAGCTTCGGACAGGCCCGCGCCAATCTGCCCGATCCGCCACGCGCGGGTTCGCCAGAGGGTGCGACGCCACGCAGCATCGCGCTATCGACCAACAGGCATAGGCTGACTTGCGGCTTTGTTGGGGATGACCGTGAAACAGCAAGATGGCCTGCCCGCGCCCTCTGCACTCCGCTGGGTAGTGATCCGGCTCAGCATATCCGTCGCTGTCCTGATGCTCGTTGCATTGGGAGTCCAGATACTCGGGGGCAT
>JADLHU010000174.1 GCA_020848655.1 Novosphingobium sp. | reverse complement strand
TCCTGTTCATCTGCGGAGGCGCGTTCGCCGGGCTGGAAAAGATCATCGCGGATCGCCTGCAGAAGCGCTCGATCGGCTTCGGCGCCAATGTCGCCGAGCCGGACAAGCGCCGCGTCGGCGAAATGCTCCAGAAGGCGGAGCCGGAAGATCTGCTGAAGTTCGGCCTGATCCCCGAATTCGTCGGCCGTCTACCGGTGATCGCGACGCTGGAAGACCTCGATATCGAGGCGCTGGTGAAGATCCTGCGCGAACCCAAGAACGCGCTGATCAAGCAATACGCCAAGCTCTTCGAACTCGAAGACGTGGCGCTGACCTTCACCGACGATGCGCTGGAAGCGATCGCCAAGCGCGCGATCGAACGCAAGACCGGCGCGCGTGGGCTGCGCTCGATCGTCGAAGGGCTGCTGCTCGATACGATGTTCGACCTGCCGACCGAGGATGGCATCGCCGAAGTCGTCGTCGACAAGGATGTCGTCGATGGCCGCAAGGAGCCGGTACGCGTTCTGAAGGGCAAGGAAGAAGCCGCCTGATCGGCCTTTTCCCCAGCAAACTCGTGGAATGAAATAGGCGGCTGTCCCGGAAACGCTCCGGGGCAGCCGTTTTCGCGTTCAGACCACCGCTTCGCTTTCCAGCGCGCAGTCGCTGGCGATGCTCGTCTCGATCTGGATCGTGGCGTGGCCGATGGCGAACCGGTGCAGCAGATCATGCGTCACCCGATGCAGGAAATCGTCGCCCGGATAGCCTGCGGGCATGACCAGATGCGCGGTCAGCGCGGTTTCGGTGGTGCTCATCGGCCAGATGTGCAGATCGTGGATCGCGCTCACCCCCGGCTGTGCCAGCAGCATGGCGCGCACGCGGCCCTGGTCGATGCCATCGGGCACGGCCAGCAGCGCCATCTTCATGCCATCGCGCAGCAGCCCCCAACTGCCCCAGGCGATCACCGCGGTGATGACCAGCGACGTTACCGGATCGATCCACACCGCGCCGGTCATCACCACGCCGATTCCGGCGATGACCACGCCCGCCGATACGGCGGCGTCGGCCACGAGGTGGAGAAAGGCGGCGCGCAGGTTAAGATCGGTCTTGCGGCCGTGTGCGAACAGCAGCGCGCTGAAGCCGTTGACGAGAATGCCCACGGCCGCAACCGCGATCATCATGCCGCTCTGGACCGGCGCGGGATCGGCCAGGCGCCGGATCGTTTCCAGCAGGATCGCGCCCAGCGCCACCCACAGCAGCGCCCCGTTGGCCAGCGCGGCCAGGATCGACGAGCTTTTCAGGCCATAGGTATAGCGCTCACTCGGCGGCCGGGCGGACAGCACGCTTGCCCCCCAGGCCAGCAGCAGCGACAGCACGTCGGACAAGTTGTGCCCGGCATCGGCCAGCAGCGCCATCGAACTGCTATAGAGGCCCGCGGCCACTTCGGTGACCACGAAGGCCAGGTTGAGCGCGACCGCCAAAGCGAAGCCCCGGCCGGGATTGCGCGGCACCTCGTGCGCATGCCCGTGCGCATGTCCGTGCTTATGCCCCGCGCCGTGGCCATGCGCGTGGTCGTGATGTTCGTGCGGATCGTCTGCGCTGCTCATCGGCAGGCTTTTGCACATGCGGCGCACAGCGGCAAGAAACGCACCCGGTCGCCGACGGCTGACGGCTGTGGCGCATTTGCCGCAGTGCGGCAGAAATCGCCTGCCCCGCGCGCGCGCCTGACGACGGCGGGAGGCGCTCTATCGCAGCAAATTGAAACATTGCGACATTGCGCTGTAAGCATATGAAATAAAGTTACGATTTCGGCGAAAATGGCGCTCGGCAGGCGGGAGGCACCGTCAAAGTCATGTCACATTGTCCTGTTCAGACAGCGCTTATGGCCCTGTAAGCCCATGCTGCATAAGCGTGCGGAGTCGCGCGATGCGGGATGTGCTGGGGTCGAACGTAAGGGCCACCACCTGTCGGGGTGAGGTCTAAACAAGGGGCTTTCGCTATGCATTTCAGATACTTCCTTGCCGCCAGCACCGCCGCGCTCGCTTTCTCGTCGACGGTCGCCACGCCGGTTGCGGCGCAGGAGACGACCTCGACGATTCGCGGCTCGGTGACCAGCGAAGGTGCGCCGGTCGCAGGCGCGACGGTCGAGATCCTGAACACGGCCACCGGCGCCAAGAGCACTGTGACGAGCAGCGCTTCGGGCGGCTTCGGCGTGTCGGGCCTGCGCGCGGGTGACCCTTACTCGGTCACGGTAACCGCGCCGGGCTACACCCCCGCCCAGGTGACCGACGTTGTCCCCGTTCTGGCGCAGGCCTTTGAACTTCCGATCGAACTCGCCGCGGAAAACGCCGGCAGCAACGAAACCATCGTCGTCACCGCCTCGCGCCTGAAGGGCGCAGGCTCGATCTCGCAAGGCCCGGCCACGGTGCTCAGCGCGGCGGACATCGCCAATGTCGCCTCGGTCAACCGCGACATCCGCGATCTGATGCGGCGTGATGGCTTTGCCCGCCTCGATTATTCGGAAGGCAATGGCAGGGCTGTTTCCTTCGCCGGGCAGAATGCGCGTTTCAACCGTTTCTCGATCGACGGGGTGCCCGTCACCGACAATTTTGGCATCAATCCCGATGGCCTGCCGACCCGCCGTTCGCCAGTTCCTTTCGATGCGATCGGACAGTTCCAGACCAAGGTTGCTCCCTATGACGTGCGCGAAGGCAACTTCCAGGGCGGCTCCATCAATGCCATCCTCAAGTCCGGCACCAATGCGTTCCGCGGCACCGCGTTCTACGCCTATTCGTCAGACAAGCTGACCGGCAAGAAAACCAAGGCGGGGCCAGGCGTGCCAACGGGGCGCGTAACTTTGCCCAGCTTCAAGTATGACAACTATGGTGCCGAGATCAGTGGACCCATCATCAAGGACCGCCTGTTCTTCATGGTCGCAGGTGAGCGCATCCGCACCGGAACGCCGATTGCTGAAGGCGTTCCCGGCGACAACGCCGGCACTGTGATCCCCAATATCACGGACGCTCAGCTCCAGCAGATCCAGTCGATCGCGAAGAGCCGCTACAGCTACGATACGGGCGGCATTCTGAACGATTCCAAGGATAGTGACGACCGCCTTGTCGCCAAACTGGACGCGAACCTCTCGGACACCCAGCGCGCCTCGGTGACTTACATGTACACCAAGGATTCGATCCAGTTCGGCAACAATACCAACGTCGGGCCAGCGTCCGCGACCGCGTTCGCGCCCGGTCTTGGCCTTGAATCGAATGGCTATGTGGCTTCGAATCGTCTGCACACTGGCGTTTTCCAGCTCAACTCGGACTGGACAGACAATTTTTCGACCGAAGTGCGCGCCTTTTACAAGGATTACGTGCGCGGCCAGGACCCGGTGCTGGGCCGTGGTTTCGCACAGTTCCAGGTCTGTACAGCGGCAACCTCCGATGCGGATCCGCTAAACTGCCCTGGCAGCACGAATGGTGTGATTTCATTTGGACCGGACATCTCCCGCCAGTCGAACCAGTTGACCAGCAAGACATGGGGGGGCCTCGTCCAAGCGCGTCTGACGCGAGACGATCACGATTTGCGGATCTTCGCCGAAGTGCAGGATACGAAGATTTTCAACTTGTTCGTTCAGCGGACTGCGGGTGACTATTATTTCGATTCGATCGCCGACTTCCAGAACGGGGTGGCATCGCGCCTGCGTTACCAGAACGCAGTGCCTTCACTCGATCCGGCCGATGGGGCTGCGCGGTTCCGCTATCAAAGCTACACCTTCGGCGTGCAGGATAACTGGCGTGTCAATGACATGCTGACGCTGACCTATGGTGCCCGCTACGACATGTACGGTGGCGACAGCCGACCGGCTCTCAACCAAGCGTTCCTGCTGCGCACTGGCATCGCCAACAATGCGTTTGTTTCGGGTCGGGGCGTGTTCCAGCCGCGCATCGGTTTCGATTTCAAGCCGGTGCGTAGCGTTTCGGTTCGTGGCGGCGTGGGCATCTTCGGAGGTGGTTCGCCGGATGTCTATGTTTCGAACAGCTTCTCGAACACGGGCTTCCTAACCAGCCAACTCGACATTCGCCGCAATGCAGACGGGACATTCCTCGGTGCATCGAACGCCGTTGGCACGGCGGGCCTTAACAATGTCAGCGGAACGACCATTGCTTCGGCCGTCAACCAGCAGTTGATCGCAACGACGACACCGGCTTCGGTCAATGCGCTCGATCCGAACTTCAAGATGCCTTCGCAATGGCGATCGACGCTCTCGATCGACTGGGAACCGGAATTCGACAACTTCCTTGGCAGCGGCTGGCGTCTGGGCGCGGACTTCCTCTATTCCAAGGTCCGCAATCAGGTCTATTTCACGGATATCCGTTCCATCTTGAACACTTCGACGGACACTGCGGTATCGCATACGCCTGATGGTCGGGTCCGGCTGATCCCGGCGACGAGCTTTACCGATACCTTCCAGGATATCCTGCTGACCAACACCAAGAAAGGCCGCAGCTATATCGCGATCGCCCGGATCGATAAGACATTCGAAAACTGGGGGAACATCTTCGCCAGCTACACCTGGCAGAACGTCAAGGATCAGGCGCCGGCCACGTCATCGACCGCAGGATCGAACTATGGCAACGGTGCTTTCTTCGATGGCACGGGGGCAGCCTATGGTCGCTCGAATGACGAAGTGCGCCACTTCTTCAAGTATGGCGTAACCTTCGACCATGCTTTCGTCGGGGATTACAAGACTACCATCGGCCTTTTCGGGGAAACCCGTATCGGCAAGCCGTTCAGCTATACCATGCAGGACAGTTCGCAGGGCCGCAGCAGCGTGTTCGGAAATACTGGCACGGGCCAGCGCTACCTCCTTTATGTACCCACCGGGCTGAGCGATGCGCTCGTGTCCTACGATAACGCAACCACGGCGGCGAACCTGGATGCGCTGATCAATTCCACGGGCCTTAAGAAGTATCGTGGCGGTATTGCGCCGCGCAACGCCTTCAACTCGAAGTGGTTCACGCGGTTCGACCTGCATCTTTCGCAGGAGCTGCCGACTGGCGTGGGTGGCAGCCGCGTGACGCTGTTCGCCGACATTGAGAACTTCACCAACCTGCTCAACAAGAAGTGGGGCCAGATTGCGGAGTACGCTTTCCCGTACACGATCCCCGCCGTTCGCGTATCGTGCCTGACCACAGCGGTCGCAACGGGAACGGCGCCGGTGGCCGGTCAAACGGCCACGAACACGAGCCAGAAGTGTGTTCAGTATCGTTATACTTCGCCAAGTTCGACACCGGCGTCGCAGCAAGTGATTTCGTCGCGCCAGTCGCTTTACTCTATCCGGATTGGCGCCCGGATCAGCTTCTGATCGAACGTAGCGCGAAGGCGCCTCGGTTCCCCAGGCGAAATTCGGGGCGGAAAAGTGGGGGAGGAGGCTTCGGCTTCCTCCCCTTTTTCATGTATGGTTCAGCCGCGCTCATGCTATTCGTCGCTCGTGGCGAACGGTTCGCCGCGCGAGGGGAGTTTTTCGCACCATGAATCCGATCCGCAAACGCGCCGCTGGCGTGCTGCTTGCCGCCGCCGCGCTGACGCCGCTTGCCCATGCGCAAGCACAGGTGAAACCCGCCGTGCAGGCCTGTACCGCCGGGGGCGCCGCGCCGGTCACCATCGGCACCGTGGCCAGCGTACCGGCGGGGGGCGCACACACGTTTTCGGTGACGCTGGGCGCGGGTGAGGGGGTGATCGTCGATCTCGCCAGCCTCAAGCCCAAGCCCGCCACGTCCGAGGGTGACGATGAGGAAGGCGATTCGTCCTCGCCCGCGCCGACGCGCGCCCTCCGGCTGTGCACCGCGGGCGGCACGCTGATCGCACCGCAGCCCGGCGAAGTCTTCGCCAAGGGCGGCAGCGTGACCACGACGGACGAGGGGGAGCGATTGCGCTTCCTCGCGCCCGCGGCCGGGCAGTATCTCATCACCGTGACCGCTGCCGATGAAGCGCGTGAATTGCTGGTGCGCCGCCGCGCGGGCGGCACCGCGCAGACCCCGGTGATCTCGGCTGGGCTGGGCAAGACGCAAAAGGGCATCGCATCGTCCAAGGCGCCGATGGTCTTCTCGTTCACCGCGTCGGCCGGGCAGTGGGTGGAACTCAAGTCCACGTCGGAAAAGGACACGCTGCTGCGCCTGGCCGCGCCGGACCGCGATGGCAGCTATTCGGTCGTCGCGGAAAATGACGATAGCGACGGCCTGAACCCGCTGATCCGCCGCAAGCTGCCCAATAGCGGCACCTATTTCGTACAGGTCGATTCGCTGTCGGACGAGCCGGGCGAATTCGAACTGGCGCTGAAGGCGATTCCCGCCCCCGCGCCGCCGCCGCCGCCCGTGGCGCTGCGCACCGGCGCTCCCATTGCCGGCAAGCTTTCGGGCGAGGACGACGTGAAGCTCTATGCGCTGCCGGTCCTGGCCGGGCACAGCTACCGGCTTGACCTGACCACCGCCTATGACGGCGTCGTGGCGATCGGTGTGCCCAATCCGCTGGAGCCGGACGATGGCAACATCGGCCCCGACGCCGGTTTCAGCGAAGTGAAATCGCAGGATTCGAACACCTCGGGCACCGAAAAGCTGAACTTCACCGCGCGCGGCAACGGGCAGGTGCTGGTGCGCGTCAAGTCGTTCGGCATCGGCGAAACCGATGGCGGCTTCACGCTGACGGCCACCGACCTGGGCGGCTGATCCCGATCCGGCGGGGCGGACGTGGTGCATGTCCGCCCCGGCTACACGTGCTCAATCGTAGACGCAGGCATCCAGCCCGTCGCCCTGGACCACGCCGCTGCGCCGGGCGATGGTGTTGCCGTGGCGGCGGGTAAAGCCCTTGGCGTTGGTGACAGAGCGCTTCTTGGGACTGGGCAATGCGGCGGCGATGCGCGCCGCTTCCACGCGTGAAAGGCGGGCGGCGGATTTCTTGTAATAGCGCTGCGCCCCGGCCTCCACGCCATAAGTGCCGATGCCGGTTTCCGCGACGTTCAGATAGACTTCCATGATCCGCCGCTTGCCCCAGATCGTTTCGATCAGCAGCGTGAACCAGGTCTCCAGCCCCTTGCGCAGATAGCGCGTCCAGCCGGTGCCCTGCCACAGGAACACGTTCTTGGCGGTCTGCTGGCTGATGGTGGAGCCGCCGCGCAGCCGGCCGCCGGCGGCATTGCGCTCCATCGCCTGCTCGATCGCATCGCGGTCAAACCCGTCATGCTGGCAGAACTTGGCGTCTTCGCCCGCGATCACCGCCGCCACCATGTTGCGATCGATGCGCGACAGCGGCGTCCAGTCCTTCGAAAAGCCGTTGGGATCGAGCAGCATCGTCAGCGTGACGGGCGGCGGCACGAACTTGAGGATCACGGTCAGCGCCAGGCTGCCGACCAGGAACCACACGATCACGCGGCCGATCCACCAGCCCAGCCGGTAGAACAAGCCGGATTCGGAATTGGGGCGCGTCGGCGCGAGCGAGAAGGCCATGCGCGATGGTTAGCGGGGAAGGGAGGAGGGGGCAATGCGGCGGCGGCGCTGGACGGCTCCGCTCACCCAACAAAAAGCCCCCGGATCGCTCCGGGGGCCGTCTTGCGTTGTCGCTGTCCAGCCCGGTCAGGCGGGGATCAATCGCTTTTCCACGGCGATGCGCTGCATCGCCTTTTGCAGCTTTTCGAAAGCGCGCACTTCGATCTGGCGGACGCGTTCGCGGCTGACGCTGTAGACCTGGCTCAGTTCCTCAAGCGTCTTGGGATCTTCGATCAGGCGGCGCTCGGTCAGGATCTGGCGTTCGCGGTCGTTCAGGCTGTCCATGGCTTCGAGCAGCATGGCGTGGCGAATGCCCGCTTCTTCCGCATCGGCGACGGTTTCATCCTGCAACGGCCGGTCGTCGGCCAGGATGTCCTGCCACTGGCCTTCGCCTTCCTCGCGCAGCGAGACGTTGAGCGAGGCATCGCCGCCCATCATCATGCGCCGGTTCATGTTCACCACTTCCTGCTCGGACACGCCGAGATCGGTGGCGATCTTGCGCACGTCGTCAGGATGCAGGTCTGCGTCCTCGTAGGCGTCGAGGTTCTTCTTCATGCGCCGCAGGTTGAAGAACAGCTTCTTCTGGGCGGCGGTGGTGCCCATCTTGACCAGGCTCCACGAGCGCAGGATGAACTCCTGGATCGAGGCCTTGATCCACCACATCGCATAAGTGGCCAGACGGAAGCCCCGGTCAGGCTCGAACTTCTTGACGCCCTGCATCAGGCCGATGTTGCCTTCGGAAATCAG
>JADLHU010000173.1 GCA_020848655.1 Novosphingobium sp. | reverse complement strand
GGACGTGATCTTCCCGATCGACAAGGCGCTCTACGCGCAGGGCCATCTCGCGATCCTGAAGGGCAACCTGTCCCCCGAGGGCAGCGTCGCGAAGATCACCGGCCTGAAGAACCCGGTCATTACCGGCCCGGCACGCGTGTTCGACGATGAGCAGAGCGCGCTCGCCGCGATCCTCGAAGGGCGGATCGTCGCCGGAGACGTGATGGTGCTGCGCTACCTCGGCCCGCGCGGCGCGCCCGGCATGCCCGAGATGCTCGCGCCGACGTCGGCGATCATCGGTGCGGGGCTCGGCGACTCGGTCGGGCTGGTCACCGACGGGCGCTTCTCGGGCGGAACCTGGGGCATGGTCGTCGGCCACGTCGCGCCCGAAGCGGCAGCCGGCGGACCGATCGCGCTGGTGCGCGAAGGCGACGCGATCACCATCGATGCGCACCGGCTCGTGCTGCAGGTCAACGTCGACGACGCGGAGCTCGCGCGCCGCAAGGCCACCTGGAAGCAGCCGGCGCCTCGCTACACGCGCGGCGTGCTCGCCAAGTTCTACAAGCTCGCGTCCAGTGCGAGCCGCGGGGCGGTGCTCGACGATTTCTGAAGCGGCGTTGCGCCTGGAGGCGCGCGATGCGACGGGGGCTCGAAGCGCGCGGGGTCGATGCCCTGTCCGCCGATGCTGCGCCCGTTCAGGCGCGCGGACCGGTGTGCCTGGACGAGCCGGTTCCGGATCGCACCGGGAACTGGGCTTCCACGCGCTGCTTGCGCAGCTTCGCGTAGTTGTCCTCGACCTGCTTGCGACGGTCGAATCCGAACAGCGGCTCGATCAGCTCGAACCAGGCGAACGCGAGCGCCAGCGGCACCAGAACCCACCACCACGACCACTGGCCGATCGGGCCGATTTCCAGCCACTTCAGGACAATCAGCAAGGCTCCAATCCAGACGAACGGCATGAGGCGCAGCGGTTGCAGTCGGAGCGCCCAATGTGCCGCAGCACGGCACCTGCGTCTGTGCCCGCCGGCCGGGCGGCCGACGACGGGGTGTCAACGGTGGCGGGACCGGCGCGTTATTGACGCATGAAAACCGACGTGCCGACCGGCACTCACTCCAGCGGAGCCTCCATGAAGCGGATTTCCACCCTCACTCTTGCCGTCGCCCTCGCCTGCGCCTCCGGAGCCGCCATGGCCAGCGCCGACCTGGCCAAGGCCAAGAACTGCACAGCCTGCCACGCGGTCGACAAGAAGCTGATCGGGCCGTCCTACAAGGACGTCGCGGCGAAGTACGCCAACGACAAGGACGCCCTGGCCAAGCTCACGAAGAAGGTTCGCGAAGGCGGCTCCGGCGTCTGGGGGCAGATTCCGATGCCGGCCAATCCGCAGGTGTCGGCCGACGAGGCCACGACCCTGGTCCAGTGGGTGCTGTCGCACAAGTAAGCGGCCGCCGCTTCCGCGTCGAGGGGCGCCTGCGGGCGCCCCTCGTCGTTCCCCCCCCGGCCCGTCCGTCCGCCGGCGTGGGCCGTCAATCGCCGACGCGACACCTGCTGCCGGCGGCCTCGTTACATTGGAATTGCGGGGCGCCGCTTACGTCCTGCGTCAGGCCTCCTCTCCCAGCCGCGCAAAGATTTTTTTTCCTCCCTGGCTGGTTTGCCCCGGTTCGTCCGGGGCATTTTTTTTCCGGGGGATAACCCTCGCCGACACGCCGCGCGGCGCTGCGCGCCGGCCATTTCGCTTATATTCGCGCGGTTTCTCGCCCGCGCTCGCCAGCGGAAGGGGCCGGCTTGTTCGACTTCGACATCCTGCTGCAGCAGATCCTGAACGGCCTCGTGCTCGGCTCGGTCTATGCGCTGATCGCGCTGGGCTACACGATGGTCTACGGCATCCTGCAGCTGATCAACTTCTCGCACGGCGAAGTCCTGATGATGGGTGCGATGGTCGCCGCCTGGCTGGTGCCGAAGCTGCTGGCCGCCGGCGTGCCGGCGCCGGTGGCGCTGGTCATCGTCGTGCTGGCCGCCATCCCCGTGTGCATGGCGTTGTCGGTCGCGATCGAGCGCGTCGCGTACCGGCCGCTGCGCAACGCGCCGCGCCTCGCGCCGCTGATCACCGCAATCGGCGTCTCGATCGTCCTGCAGACGGTGGCGATGATGATCTGGAAGCCCAATCCGATCGTCTTTCCCGACCTGCTGCCGACCGACCCGGTACCGGTGTTCGGCGCGATCCTGGCGCCCAAGCAGATCCTGATCCTCGTCGTTGCCGCGCCGTTGTGGGCGGGGCGGCTGCTGCTGGTTAACCGCACGACGCGGGGGCGCGCGTTGCGCGCCACCGCCGAGAGTCCGCGGCTCGCGAGCCTGATGGGCGTCGACGCCAATCGGGTGATCGCCGCCACGTTCGCGATCGGTGCCGCGCTCGCTGCGGTCGCCGGCGTGCTGGTGGCGCTGAACTACAACATCGCCCATTTCTCGATGGGCTTCATTCCGGGGCTCAAGGCGTTCACGGCCGCGGTGCTCGGCGGCATCGGCAACATC
>JADLHU010000172.1 GCA_020848655.1 Novosphingobium sp. | reverse complement strand
GATCGCGCGGTGCGGCTGGGCGGCATGGTCGAACGCGGCTCGCTCAGGACCGAGCCGGACGGCGTGACCATCGGCTTCGTGGTGGGCGACGGCAAGGCGCGCGTGCCGGTGCGCTTCCGGGGCATCGTGCCATCGCTGTTCACCGAAGGGTCGGGCGTCGTAGCCGAGGGCAAACTGGGGCGCGACGGCACGTTCGTGGCCGACAACCTGCTGGCCAAGCATGACGAAAAATACGTGCCGCGCGAAATGCGCAACATGTCGGCCGACCAGGCCAAGCAAGTGGTGGCCCAAACGCAATGATCGCTGAATTGGGCCTTGCCGCATTGTGGCTCGCGGCGGCGCTGGCCGCGCTGCAACTGATCGCCGGATCGCTGGGCCTCACCGCGCGCGGGCAGACGCTGGCCGGCGTCGTGCGCCCCGTGGCCGTGGTGCAGGGCCTGCTGGCGCTGGTCGCCTTCGCGGCGCTGGTCGTGCTGTTCTGCCAAACGGACCTTTCGGTGAAGCTGGTGGCGATGAATTCGCACTCGGCCAAGCCGTTCATCTTCAAGCTGGCGGGCACCTGGGGCAATCACGAAGGCTCGATGCTGCTGTGGGTCACGGTGATGGGGCTGGCCGGCGGCTTCGTCGCGCTGGTCGAGCGGCGCTTGCCCGAACGCGCGATGCTGGCAACGCTGGCCGGGCAGGCTTTCGTCAGCCTCGGCTTCTATGCCTTCCTGCTGATCTCCTCGAACCCGTTCGAGCGGCTGAACCCCGTGCCGGCGGAAGGGCAGGGGCTTCACCCGCTGTTGCAGGACATCGGTCTCGCCTTCCATCCGCCAACGCTCTACCTCGGCTATGTCGTGATTTCGATCGCATTCATCTTCGCCATCGGCGCGCTGGTCACGCGTGAGGTCGGCCCCGCCTTCGCTCGTGCGATGCGGCCTTGGGTGCTGGGCGCGTGGATGTTCCTGACGGTGGGCATCACCGCCGGTTCCTATTGGGCCTATTACGAACTGGGCTGGGGCGGCTGGTGGTTCTGGGACCCGGTCGAGAACGCCTCGCTGATGCCCTGGCTGGCGGCCACCGCGCTGCTTCATTCGGCCAGCGTGCTGGCGGCGCGCAACGCGCTGCGCGCCTGGACGGTGATGCTGGGCGTGGTCGCTTTCTCGATGTCGATGGTCGGCACGTTCCTGGTGCGCTCGGGCATTCTCACCAGCGTCCACGCCTTCGCCGTCGACCCGGAGCGCGGCAGCTTCATCCTCGCGCTGCTGGCCATCAACATCGGCGGCGCGCTGACGCTGTTCGGCCTGCGCGCTTCCAGCGTGACCGAGGGTGAGCGCTTCGCGGTGGTCAGCCGCGAAGGCGCGCTGGTGTTCAACAACGTGATGCTTTCGGCGATCCTCGGCATCGTCCTGTTCGGCACGCTCTATCCGCTCCTGGCCGAAGCGATGGGGGCCAAGGTTTCCGTCGGGCCGCCTTACTTCAACCCGATGGGCGCGCTGTTCGCGGTTCCGATGCTGATCGTCATGGCAGTGGGCCCGCTGCTGCGTTGGCGACGCGACCGCCTGTCGCGCATTCGCGGCGGGTTGATCGTTCCGGCCCTGCGGGTGGTGCTGGCGGGCGTGGGCCTGGGCATTGCCGCGCATATCGGGCTGTTGCCGCATATCGGCCTGGCGCTGGCCGGCGGCCTTGCCCTGGCCAGCCTGCTGCCTTTGCGCGGCCGCAACCTGCTGCGCACGCCGCTACCCGTCTGGGGCATGGTCGTCGCGCATTTCGGCATTGCCGTCTCGCTGTTCGGCATGGCCAGCGAAAGCGCGTTCTCGGTGGAACAGCTGGTCGCCGCGCGGGTGGGCGATGTCATGCCGGTCGGTCCGTGGCAGGTGCGGCTCGATCGCATCGATCCCGTTGCCGGGCCGAACTGGACGGCAATGGAAGCCAGGATGTACGCGCGGTATCAGGGCGGCGCGCCGGTGGAGATACATCCGCAGGCCCGTTTCTTCTGGACGCCGCCGCAGCAGACGTCTGAATCGGCGCTGGTCACGCGGTGGAATGGCCAGCTTTATGCCGTGGTTGGCGATCAGGCCGAGGACGGCCGCTGGCAGATGCGGCTGTGGTGGAAGCCCTTTGCACCGATGATCTGGCTGGGCGGCCTGCTGGTGGGCCTGGGCGGCCTGCTGGCGCTGCTCGGCCGCGTGGCAAGCGACCTGCGCCGTATTTCCGCGCGCCACAAGATCGCCTTCCGCCGCGAAAGGCAGGGCCGATGAGCGGCGGGACCGATCGCAAGACCGTGCGCTGGGCCTTGTGGCTGCCGCTGGCGCTGTTCGCTGGCTTCGTCGGGCTGGTGCTGATCGGCCTGCTGCGCCCGGCCGACCGCGAGGTCGCCAGCGCGATGATCGGCAAGCCGCTGCCGCCGTTCGATCTGCGCGCCGCCATTCCCGATCGGCCGGGCCTCGCCCATGCGCAGTTCGTGGGCGGCAAGCCGCGCCTGCTCAATATCTTCGCAAGCTGGTGCATCCCGTGCGCGGTCGAGGCGCCGCAACTCGATGCGCTGGCGCGGCAGGGGGTGGAGATCAACGGCGTCGCCATTCGCGACCGGCCCGAAGACGTCGCCGCGTTCCTTGCCCGCAACGGCAATCCCTTTGCGCGCATCGGCGCGGACGATGTCAGCCAGATCCAGTTGGCCATCGGCTCGTCCGGCGTGCCCGAGACATTCGTCATCGATGCCAAGGGCACGATCCGCTATCAGCATATCGGCGAGATCCGGCCCGATCAGGTGCCGCTGATCCTCGAAAAGCTGAAGGAGGCGGAGCAGTGAGACTGGTGCTTGCCATGGTGGCGCTGCTGCTTGCCGCACCTGTACAGGCGCAGGATACCCTGCCGCCCGCGCCTTATGCCTATCGCCAGCTTGACGATCCGGCGCTGGAAGCCAAGGCGCAGGCGCTGATGCTGACGCTGCGCTGCCTCAAGTGCCAGAGCCAGTCGATCGCCGATTCCGATGCGCCGATGGCCGGCGACATGCGCAGCCAGGTGCGCCAGCGCATCGCCGCCGGCGAAGACCCGGAAGCGATCCGCGCCTGGCTCGTTGAGCGTTATGGCGATTACGTCAGCTATGCGCCGCGCGTAACCGCGCTCACCTGGCCGCTTTTCGCGGTGCCGGCGGCGCTGCTGGCGCTCGCAGCGCTGCTGTTGCGCAAGCGCTTCGGCGGAAAGGCGAACGCATGACCTGGGTCATGGTCCTGGCGCTGGCCGCAGGCGCGTTCGTGCTGATGGCTTTCCTGTTCAAGGCGCCGCGCGGCGGCTGGGAAGCGGTCGGCGCGGCGCTGCTGCTGGGCATTGCCGGCTATGCGCTGCAGGGCAGCCCGCATCAGCCCGGCGCGCCCAAGGCGCCGGCCGAAACCCCCGCCGCCAACGCCAAGGCACTGGTCGAAGCCCGCAAGGCGCTGAACGGGCAGGGCGGGGTGAACGCGCAAGGCGGGCAGGGGACAAGCAACTGGGTGGTCATTTCCGATGCCTTGGCCCGGCACGGCCAGTATGGCGATGCGGCGGGCGTGCTGCTCGGCGCCGTGGAAAAGGACCCGAAGAATTCGGACGCCTGGCTGGCGCTGGGCAATGCGCTGGTCGGCCATGCCGAAGGCACGCTTTCGCCCGCCGCGCTCTATGCCTATCGCCGTGCCGCAGAAACTGCGCCGGACGCGCCGGGGCCGCCGTTCTTCCTGGGCCTGGCGATGGCGGAATCGGGCCGTTTCGCCGAAGCGCGGCAGCTTTGGGGCGATCTTTTGAAGCGCTCGCCTCCCGATGCGCCGTGGCGCGCGGACCTTGAGCAGCGGCTTGCGCGGCTCGATGCGTTCATCGCCGAACGCGATCGCGCCGGGCCAATGCCCTGAAGCGCGTTGCCCCCGCCTCGCCATGCTGCTAAGCGCCGCCACCTTGCTGCTCGAGGGGCGATGCGGCAGGGTTAGTCCAGTCCGCGACGGGGCGCGCATATGACCGAAGCCAAGCCGGAAGATGCCGCAGACCAGCCGGGGGCATCCGCTGCCGCCGCGAGCGCTCCTGTGACAGGTGATCCCGCGGTGAAAGCCATGGCCGCCAGCCATCACGGGCATCAAGGCAGCGTGCTGAAACTGGCCGTCGGTGCGATCGGCGTGGTGTTCGGCGATATCGGCACCAGCCCGCTTTACGCGATGCGCGATACATTCGCCGGGCATCATCGCCTGCCGCTCGATCCGTTGCACATCTATGGCATCGTCAGCCTGATGTTCTGGTCGATGATGGTTATCGTGACGCTGAAGTACGTGACCGTGATCATGCGCGCCGACAACAAGGGCGAAGGCGGCAGCCTGGCGCTGCTGGCGCTGATCAACCAGAACGTCACCGGCCGCAAATGGTCGACCGGGATCGTCTTGCTGGGCGTGTTCGCCACCTCGCTGTTCTATGGCGACAGCATGATTACCCCCGCCGTCTCGGTGCTCAGCGCGATCGAGGGCCTGGCGGTCTACGAACCGGCGCTGGGCGCCACGGTGGTGCCGCTGGTGGTGGCGATCCTGATCGGCCTGTTCATGATCCAGAGCCGCGGCACAGCCAGGGTGGCGGCTTTCTTCGGCCCGATCATGCTGGCCTATTTCGCGGTGATTTCCGTTCTTGGGGTGATGAGCATCGCCACGATGCCCAGTGTCATCCAGGCGCTCAGCCCGCATCACGCGGTGATGATGTTCGTGGCCGATCCGTTCCGGGGCTTCCTGGCCATGGGCTCGGCCGTGCTGGCCGTCACGGGCGCGGAAGCGCTCTATGCCGACATGGGCCACTTCGGGCGCAAGCCGATCCGCGTTTCGTGGCTGGTGTTCGTGCTGCCGGCGCTGGTGCTGAACTATCTTGGCCAGGCGGCCTTGCTGCTGCGCGACCCGTCGGCGCTGGAAAGCCCGTTCTATCTGATGGCGCCCGAATGGTTCCAGTGGCCGCTGCTGATCATTGCGAGCATGGCCGCGATCATCGCTTCGCAGGCGGTGATCTCGGGCGCGTTCTCGGTCACGCAGCAGGCGATCCAGCTTGGCTTCATCCCGCGCATGACGATCAAGCACACCAGCCTTCAGGCCGGGCAGATCTATATCCCGGTGATCAACTTCGGGCTGATGATCGCGGTGATCCTGCTGGTGCTGGTGTTCCAGCGTTCTTCGAACCTGACCGCCGCCTATGGCATCGCGGTGACGGGCGCCATGGTGATCGACAACTTCCTGCTGGCGGTGGTGCTGTTCCACCTGTGGCGCTGGAGCCGCTGGGCGGCGATCCCGCTGCTGGCGCTGTTTTTCGTGCTCGATGCGGCCTACCTCGGCGCGAACCTCACCAAGATTCCCGATGGCGGCTGGGTGCCGCTGGTGATGGGCATGTCGATCTTCACACTGCTGACCACCTGGTCGCGCGGGCGCGCGCTGATGCGGCAGAACATGGCCGAAGGCACGATCCCGATCGAGGTCTTTGCCAAGAGCGCGCATTCCAGCGCGGCGCGCGTGCCGGGCACGGCGGTGTTCATGGCATCGACGAACCACGGCGTGCCATCGGCGCTGCTGCACAACATCAAGCATAACAAGGTGTTGCACGAACGCGTCGTGATCCTGACCGTGGCGATCCAGGACGTTCCCTATGTCGAGGAGACGGAGCGGTTCGAGGTCAAGGACATGAGCAACGGCTTCTATCGCCTGACCATGCGCTATGGCTTCCTTGAGGAAACCGACGTGCCCGCTGCGCTCAAGCGCGTGAAGATGTGCGGCGGGCCGTTCGAGATGATGAAGACCAGCTTCTTCCTTTCGCGCCAGACGCTGCTGCCATCGGCGAAACCGGGCATGGCGCTGTGGCGCGAGAAGCTGTTCGCGTGGATGCTGCGCAATGCTGCAAGCGCGATGGAATTCTTCCGCCTGCCCACCAACCGGGTGGTGGAACTGGGCAGCCAGCTCGAAATCTGACGACAGGCGGCTTCGCGTTTTTGGCGGAATTGCGCGGTATTTCGTCCCACGCACAGCCCGGCTGATCGACGAATCGCGCCACCCCCGCATCTTTTCGCAAGCGCGATACCTAGGTAGGGCACGGGCTGGGCCGGCATCGCGCTGGCCAGACTGAACAGCACACAACCGACACAGAACGACACACAAAAGGAGCAGAGAGTGGCTTTTGTCCTACCAGATCTTCCCTATGCCAAGGACGCCTTCGGCAGCATCCTTTCGGCCGAAACTTTCGACTATCACCACGGCAAGCATCACAACGCCTACGTGACGCAGACCAACGACCAGCTTGCCGCTGCGGGGCTTGAAGGTGCGAAGCTTTCGGAGGTGATCCGCAAGGCCAAGGACGCGGGCAACCAGAAGCTGTTCAACGCTTCGGCGCAGATCTGGAACCACAGCTTCTACTGGCAGTGCCTTTCGCCCGAGCCGCAGCAGCCGAGCGGCAAGCTGAAGGAGCTGATCGACCGCGACTTCGGATCGACCGCGGACCTCATCGCCAAGCTGAAGGCGGAAAGCGCCGGCCACTTCGCCAGCGGCTGGGGCTGGCTGGTGCTCGATGGCGATACGCTGAAGGTGACGTCGCTGCACGATGCCGACACGCCCGTCGTCTATGACTACAAGCCGCTGCTGACGCTCGACGTGTGGGAACACGCCTATTACGTCGATTACCGCAACGCGCGCCCGAACTACCTTGATGCGCTGCTTGAAAAGGCGATCAACTGGGATTTCGTGGCGCTCAACCTCGACGGCAAGGGCGTCGATCGCGCCGACCAGGGCTGACCCGCTCCACGGACGCTCCGCATAACGACGAAGAGGGCGGCGCCGCGTGGTGCCGCCCTCTTTCTGTTTGCCCGGTCCGGGTGGGTCAGCCCAGGTTGGCGCTGACCATGGCATAGAGCATCGGCAGCGACAGCAGCAGGTTGGTGCGGCTGGCGGCCAGCGCGCGGGGAGCGGCCTTGGCCTTTTCCTCGTCGCTTGCTTCCACGATGCCGAGAATCTTCTTCTGCGCGGGCCAGATGATCAGCCAGACGTTGAGGAACATCACGATCGCGATCCACATGCCGATGCCGATCAGGTTGACGTTGCCTTCGCCCGAAAGCGTGAAGGCCTGATGGGCATAGCCGGCGTTGATGGTGATGACGAGGCCGGTGACGACCGTGAGCAGCGCGGCCCAGCGGAAGAAGAAGAACACGTTCGGCGCGATGTAGCCGGTGACGCCCTTTTTCAGTTCGGCCGGAATCTTGGGCATGGTCGGCACCTGAACGAAGTTCAGGTAATAGAGCAGGCCGATCCACAGCACGCCGAAGAAGACGTGGAACCAGCGGAACAGCGAGTTCACATCGACCGGTGCGGTGGGTGCGAAATGCAGGATAAGCGCGATGGCAAGCACAAGCCCCACCGCCAGCACGAGATGCAGATTACCAAAGAACTTGGCCATGTTGTCCCCCTATTCGGATTCGAAAGGTCGAAATTCCCGCGATTCGTTGTCCGTCATTCGACGGCCGCTCTCACGGCGGCGGCATGTTTATTGCGCTGCCGGCGTGATTTGTCACACGATTTTACGAAGCACTATCACTGCGCGACACGATCGGACCGAGCGCGCGCCGGTCATTCGTGCGGCGGGTCGCCAAGCACTTCGTCTTCCGCCTTGGCGGCCAGACCGTGGCGCAGCAGCATCGGAATGTTCGCGAAGGTGAACAGGAACGACAGCGGCAGGAACACGAACAGCTTGGCCTTCAGCCATTCATCGAAGCTGAACCATGGCTTGTAGGCGAACACCTCGTTCAGCCCGGCCAGGAACAGGAAGAAGATCGCCCAGTTGCGGGAAAGCTTGCGCCAGCCTTCGTCGGAAAGCCCTTCGAAGGCGCTTTCCAGCAGGTATTTGAGCGTGGGCTTGCCACGCGCGAGGCCGCCGAACAGCAGGGCCGCGAACACCAGGTAGACCGCCGTCGGCTTGTGGCGAATCCAGAACTCGTCCTGGCTCCACACCGTCAGCGCGCCGAAGCCGATGACCAGCACCGCCGAAAGCCACAGCATCGGCGAAATCTTGCCCAGCTTCCATTTGGAGATCGCCAGCGCCGCCACCGTGGCGACGATGAAGGCCAGCGTGCTCTTGGTCACGGCCAGCACTTCGCCGATGCTGTTGTCCTTGTCGTCCGGGCGCAGCAGGCGATAGGCGATGAAGAACACCAGCACCGGGCCGTAATCGACGGCCAGGTTGAGCCAGCTTGAGGCTTTGCGCGGGGTGGTTTCGGTCATGTCAGGCGACTCCCGCGATGACGCGCGCAACCAGATCGGGGTCGAACGGGCGCAAGTCGTCGATCTTCTCGCCCACGCCGATGGCGTGGATCGGCAATCCATATTGTTCGGCCGCCGCCACCAGCACGCCGCCGCGCGCGGTGCCATCCAGCTTGGTCATGATCAGCCCGGTCACGCCCGCGACATCCCTGAAGGTTTCGATCTGCTGCAGCGCGTTCTGCCCGTTCGTGGCATCGAGCACCAGCACCACGTCATGCGGCGCTTCGGGGTTGAGCCGGCCAAGGACGCGGCGGATCTTGGCCAGTTCCTCCATCAGTTCGCGCTTGTTCTGAAGCCGCCCGGCGGTATCGACGATCAGCGCATCGATGCCTTGCTGCGTGGCAAGCCTGACCCCGTCGAACACGACGGAGGCGGGATCGCCGCCTTCGGGGCCGCGCACGATGGGCACGCCCAGCCGCTCCGCCCAGACGGTCAACTGGCCGATGGCGGCGGCGCGGAAGGTGTCTCCCGCCGCCAGCATCACGCCATAGTCCTGTTCCTGGAACAAGTGCGCCAGCTTGGCGATGGTGGTGGTCTTGCCCGATCCGTTGACGCCGATGACCAGGATCACCTGCGGGCGGGGAAAGGCAACGACTTCCAGCGGCTTGGCCACGGGGCGCAGGATCGCGGCGATTTCATCGGCCACGGCCTCGCGGATCGCGGCTTCGTCGACGCCGCGCTCGAATCGCTCGCCCGAAAGACGTTCGCGGATGCGGGCCGCGGCGCGTGGGCCAAGGTCCGAAAGGATCAGCGCGTCTTCGATCTCGTCAAGCTGCGCATCGTCCAGCCGGGCCTTGCTGACGATGCCGGCCAGGTTCTCGGTCAGCCGTTCGGAGGTCTTGCGAAAGCCGCCGAACAGCCTGTCGCTCCAGCTTTCGCTGCTCATGCCAGCATTCCTTCGCAAATAGCGTGCGGGGTCACGCCCAGGATCGTGCCCGCCCGGGTTCCGGCGGGCAGCGCGACGCGGGCGAAATTCTCGGCGTGGCCGGTGCCGTCGCGCTCGGCCAGCACGCTAAGCGGCTGGCCGACAAGCGTGGCGAGCCAGCGGCCACGCTCTGCCGCAACGGCGGCGCGCAGTTCGGCGGCGCGGCTTTTCACGCAGGCGGGAGCGACTTGCGGCATGCGCGCCGCCGGGGTGCCGGGGCGCGGCGAATAGGGAAAGACATGGCCGTGGACGACGCCCAGGTCCGCCACCACCGAAAGGCTGTTGGCGTGCATGGCGGCATCCTCGGTGGGGAAGCCCGCGATGATGTCGGCCCCCACGGCAAGATCGGCGCGGCGGGCGCGCAGCCGCTCTACCAGCCGCAGCGCATCGGCGCGCGAATGGCGGCGCTTCATGCGCTTGAGGATCATGTCGTCGCCCGACTGGAGCGAGAGGTGGATGTGCGGCATGACACGCGCCTCGCCGGCGATCAGATCGAACAGCGCGGGGTCGATCTCCACGCCATCGACAGAAGACAGGCGCAGGCGCGGCAGCGCCGGGAAAGCGGCCAGGATCGCCTCGGCCAGCGCGCCCAGCCGCGGCGCGCCGGGCAGGTCATCGCCCCACGATGTCAGGTCCACGCCGGTCAGCACCACTTCGCGCGCACCGGCATCGATATGGCGGGCCACGTCTTCCAGCACGGCGGCCACCGCGCGCGAGCGGCTGGGGCCGCGTCCCTGCGGGATCACGCAGAAGGTGCAGGCATGATCGCAGCCGTTCTGCACATCGACGAAGGCGCGGGTGTGGAACTGGTGCGGCGCGGGCGCGGCCGGCGGCACGTTCCAGGCGCGCGGATCGAGCTTGGCGGCATTCGCCACCAGTCCATCGACTTCGGGCATGGCCGAGAGCGCCTCGCGCTCCACCTCGGCGGCGCAACCGGTCACCAGCAGGCGCGCGCCGGGCCGGGCGCGGCGGGCGCGGCGAATGACCCGGCGGGTCTGGCGCACGGCTTCCGCCGTTACCGCGCAACTGTTGACGACGACGAGGTTGTCCCCGGCCGCCAGCAGCCCGCGCAAGGTTTCGCTTTCGGAAAGGTTCATCCGGCACCCCAGCGACAGGACTTCCACCGTCACGCCGGCACTCCGAAATCGGCGGGGTCGAACGTGCCGCGAAAGGCCTCTGTGGCGGGGCCGGTCATCACGATCGGGCGGCCCTGCGCCCAATCGATGCGCAACGGCCCGCCGGGAAGGGTAACGCGGACCGAAGCGTCCACCAGCCCGCGCCGCATCGCGCCCACCGCCGTGGCGCAGGCGCCGGTGCCGCAGGCCAGCGTCAGCCCGGCGCCGCGTTCCCACACCCGCAGGCGGATCGCGCCCCGGCTTTCGATCGTGGCGACGTTGACGTTGACCCGTTCGGGAAACAGCGCGTCGTTTTCTATCAGCGGGCCAAGCCGCGCCAGGTCCACCGCGTCGCAATCGGGCACGAAGAAGATGACGTGCGGATTGCCGACGTTGACCGCGATGGGATCTTCGAGGTCTTCCCAGGCCACCGGCATGGTGTGCGTATCCATCGCATAGGCCAGCGGGATGGCCTGCCAGTCTAACCGGGGCTGGCCCATGTCGACGGCGATGCCGTTTTCGGCCGGCGTGGTGGAGACCAGCCCGGCCAGCGTCTCTATCCGCGCGGGCGCGCCGTGCAGCAGGCCCACCGCGCGCGACGCGTTGCCGCACGATTGCGCCTCGCTGCCATCGGCATTGAAGAAGCGCATGCGAAAGTCGGCCGTGGCGGAAGGCTCCAGCACGACGAGTTGATCGCAGCCGATGCCGCGATGCCGGTCGGCCAGCGCGGCGGCCAGCCGCGTGTCGATCGCGGGCAGCGCCTGGGCGCGCCCGTCCAACACGACGAAGTCGTTGCCGAGGCCATGCATCTTGATGAAGGGGACGCGCATTACCGGGGCGATCTATGCGCTGGCGGGCGCTGCGTCCAGTGGCGCGCGATCACAGACCGTTCGCGCGGCGGCTTTCTTCGGTCGGGGCGGCGGGCATCGCCGGCGGCATCTCGTGGCCGTTCTCGGGCCGCAGCAGGTCAAGCTGGCCAAGCTGCCGGTGCGTTTCGGCAGCGGGCTGGGGCCGGCCATAGAAATAGCCCTGGCCCTTGATGTCGCCATATTCGAGCAACTTGTGCAGCACTTCGCGCGTTTCGACGCCTTCGGCGGTGATCGGCAGCCCCAGATCGCGCCCCAGTTGCGTGACCGCCTGGACGATCGCCGCGCTGTTGCGGTTGTTGGCAAGGTTGCTCACGAAGCTGCGATCGATCTTGATGCGATCGAAGGGCAGGGTGCGCAACTGGGCCAGCGAACTGTAGCCGATGCCGAAATCGTCGATGCTGACGCGGATGCCCTGGTTCTTGAGGCTGGCGATCAGCGAGCGGACCATGCCCATGTTGTCGTGCAGGCAGCTTTCGGTGATTTCGATCTCCAGCCGATGGGGCGGGAAATTCGCCTCGACCAGCAGTTTCAGCAGCTTTTGTGCGAACCACTGGTCGCGCAACTGCAGTGGCGAGATGTTGACCGCCAGCGTCAGGCGCGGGTCCCAGCGCCGGGCGTCTTCCAGCGCCTGGCGGATCAGGCATTCCGACAGCTCGCTGATCAGGCCGATCTCTTCGGCGATGGGAATGAAGATCGTGGGGTTGACCAGGCCCAGTTCGGGGGAATTCCACCGGGCCAGCATTTCGAAGCCGGTCAGTTCGCCGGTCTGGAGATCGATCTGCTGTTCGTAATAGGGTACGAACTCGCCGCGCGGTATGCCGTTGCGCAGGCCGGCTTCCAGCTTGCCGCGAAAGCGCAGTTCGCTTTCCATCGACGCTTCGAACCAGAAATAGCGGCCGCGCCCGCGCTTCTTGGCGTGGTACATGGCGATATCGGCCATGTGCATCAGCGTGTGGCCAGAGACGCGATCGGCGCTGTATTCTCCGCAGTCCGGGTGCGCGTCGGACCGCGCGATGCCGATCGACCCGCCGGTTTCCAGCGTGATCCCGTTGGTGGTGAAGGGCTTGGCGATGGCTTCCAGGATGGCGGTGGCGATGCCATCGACCGCTTCCGCGCGCCGGGGATCGAACGCGGTCGCGGCGGCAAACTCGTCGCCGCCCAGCCGCGCCAGGATCGCGCCATCGGGCAGCAGCAGCTCGATCCGCCGGGCGCAGCCTTCCAGCACCGCATCACCGGCGCTGTGGCCATTGTAATCGTTGATCTGCTTGAAATGATCCAGATCGATCATCAGCAGCGCCACCACTTCGCCGCGCACCGCGGACTGGGTGATCAGCGCATCGGTGGCCGGGCCGATCGAGCGGCGGTTGAGGCAGCCGGTCAGCGGGTCGGTCTGGGCGAGGCGCTGCTCCTGCTCTTCGGCGCGGCGCCGTTCGACCACTTCGAGCGCGAGCTGGCGATAGCGCCGCCAGCCGAAGATGATCAGCGCGATATTGAGGAGGAGCGCGTTGACGGCGAGCTTTTCCGGGCCAAGCCCCACGCCGGCCAGCCCGCGAATCGCCTGGGGCAGCACCGTGCTGCCGGTGCTGACGAACAGGATGATCGCCGCCGTGGCGATGCCAAGGGCCACGATATCGTGTTCGGCACGGCCGAAGCGGTGCGGCGCGTTCGTTTGATCGCTGGTCCCTGGCAAGTGCGGATGCCCTCTACGGCGCCGTTGAAAGACGCGGCCGCAGGCACCCTAGGCAGGCGTTCTGAAATTTCGGTTAAGCCGCAGCGAAAACTGCCCTCAGCCTTTCAGGCCGATCTCGCGCAGGCGGTCCTGCAGATAGGTGTCGGCGGTGATCGGATCGGGATAGCGATTCGGATGGTCGGCATCGATGCACTGCGGCAGCGTGACGATGCGAAAATCGCTGCGCAAGTGCAGGAAAAACGGCATCGAATAACGGCTGAAGCCGGCGCGCGCGCCTTCGGGGTTGCGCACCCGATGCGTGGTGGAGGGCAGCGCGTGGTTGGTCAGCCGTTGCAGCATGTCGCCGATGTTGACGACCAGCGCGCCCTCTGGCGGGGAAACGCCGATCCAGCGGCCGTCCCGGGCCAGCAGTTCCAGCCCTGCCTCTTCCGCGCCCAGCAGCAGGGTGATGAGGTTGATGTCCTCGTGCGCGCCGGCGCGGATGGCGCCGCCGGGGGCGGGCGCCACCGGCGGGTAATGCAGCAGGCGCAGGACCGAATTGCCATCGGCGATGGCCGGGTCGAACCAGTCCGCCGCCAGCCCGAGGTGGATGGCGATGCGCGACAGGATCAGCGCGCCCACCCGGTCGAACTCGGCGAACAGGCGGGTAAAGGCATCGCGGAAGCCTTCGGGGCGGTCGGGCCAGATGTTGGGTGGCATCTGCGCGGCAAGGCGATGGCCCGGCGGCAGATCGCGCCCGATGTGCCAGAATTCCTTCAGGTCGCGCTCGCTCGCG
The DNA here is from genome assembly GCA_020848655.1 of Novosphingobium sp. Classification (GTDB taxonomy): domain Bacteria; phylum Pseudomonadota; class Alphaproteobacteria; order Sphingomonadales; family Sphingomonadaceae; genus Novosphingobium. Next base: position 11,636 of record JADLHU010000172.1, on the reverse strand, counting down.
CCCTTGGCGATTTCGGTGCGGAACGGGGTATAGCCGCGCGCGCCGGCCAGCCCCTGGGCGAAATAGCGGCGCTTTTCGGCTTCGGGCAGCGCGAACAGGGCTTCGGTCAGGTCCCAGCCCGTGGCGATCAGCGCGGGATCGATGCCGTGGTCTTTCACCATGGCAAACCCGAAAGTGCGGAAGCTCGCGCCGATCTCGGCCGAAAAGCGCGTCGGCGCTTCGGCCAGGCTCAGCACGGGCAGGGTGGCAAGGTCCATATGGCGGCTTCCGGTTTCTGGCGTTATGGCCCGCAGCCTTACCGACTTTGGGAATGCGTTGCATGACGAAAAACAAGGAACCGCGTCGCTACTGGCTGATGAAGTCGGAACCCGACGCGTATAGCTGGGACGATCTGGTGGCCGAGGGCGAGGGCACGTGGGATGGCGTGCGCAACCATCGCGCCGCGAACAACCTGCGCGCGATGCGCGAAGGCGACGAGGCGTTTTTCTATCATTCCAACATCGGGCTCGAGATTGTCGGCATCGTGCGGGTCAGCGTGCCCGGGCTTGCCGATCCCAGCGATCCCGAGGGCAAGTGGGCGGCGGTGAAAGTGCAGCCGGTGCGCAAGCTGGCGCGGCCCGTCACGCTGAAGCAGGTAAAGGCCGATCCGGCGCTGGCGGAGATGGAACTGGTTCGCCTGTCGCGCCTGTCGGTGGCCGAGGTTCTGCCGTCCGAATGGCAGTACATTCTGAACATGTCGGAAAGTTAAGGGAACCATTGCGGCCCCTCCGCGTTCTTTCCGTATCTGCCTGAGAGCAGATTCATGACGGAATTACAAGGAGTTGAACGATGGGCGAACTGAAAGATACCGCCAAGGGTCTGGCCAACGAGGCCATCGGCAACGTCAAGCAGGCAGCCGGCAAAGCCGCGAAAAAGCCCGAGCTTGAGGCCGAAGGTCTGGTGCAGGAGCGCAAGGGCGAAGCCCAGCAGGCGCTTGGCAAGGTCAAGGGCAAGCTTGGCGACCGCGTCTGATCGCAGACAATCTGATCACAGACAGTCTGATCGCAGGCAAATTGCGTGATCAAGCGAAAGGGCCGTCCTTCGGGGCGGCCCTTTTTTGCGTTGCGGGCAGGATGTTCCGAATTGGGATGATCCACCGTGCGGCGCGCTTCAAACCGGCTGGCGCGATGGTGAATCAAATCTTAACCTCGCGCCATGGCACCGAAACGACGCGCGCTGGTCTTGCAGAACGAAGCTGTCCGGCATTCCTTCCGGCGAAGCCTGCCGGCGCATGTGCTGCACCGGCTGGACGGCGATTCGCCGGCGCCCCGCCGCCAATGGTTGTCGCTGGGCTGGCTTTCGCCAACGAGCTTGCGCGAATTCCTGATGGCCTATTGCGCGATGTTCGCGGCGGTTTCCACCTTCATCGCGTGATGTGACAGGCACCTTCATCGCGTGATGTGACAGGCATCGCATGATGTGACCGGGCTTCGGCTCAGTCTTCGTCTTCGCGCTCGCTCAGGTGCAGCAGGCGGCCCAGCCACGCAGACACCACGCACATCGCCGCCACGAACAGCAACTGGTCGATCAGAGCCAGCCCCAGCGCGGTCAGCGTCACCGCGACCAGCGCGCCCAGCACCATCGCCCCGGAGTTGACGATGTTGTTCGCCGCGATCGTGCGGGCGGCCTGCGATTTTTCCACGAAGGTCGTCAGGAAGGCATAGAGCGGCACCACGAACATGCCCCCGGCGATGGCCACGCCCAGCAGCGCGAGCAGCGCGGGCGCCGCCAGCGGCAGCGACAGGAACGTGCCCACGTCCATCAGCTTCACGCCGGGCGGCACTTCCCAGGCCTGGCAAACCAGGCTGAACAGCACCACGAAGACACCCATGGCCAGCACGGAGGCAGGCGCGAAGCGTGCCGAGACGGTGCCCTTGAGCAGCGCGTTGATCGACATCGATCCGATCGCCACGCCCACAGAGAAAATCACCAGGAACAGGCTGGCCACTTCCTTGCTGGCGTTCAGCACGTTCTTGGCCAGCGGCGGGAACTGGATGAACAGGACCGATCCGATCGCCCAGAAAAAGCTGATCGCCATGATCGCCAGGAACACGCGGCGATCGTGCATGGTGTTGCGCACCAGCCGGTAGGACGATCGGATCACGTGGTAATCGAGCGGTTCGGCCGCGATCATCGGCGGCGCGGGCGGCACCTGGCGCCCGGCCAGATAGCCCAGCAGCGCGGTCAGCACCACGCACAGCGCCGCCCATTCGACGTTGATCCAGCCCGCCACGATGGTGCCGGCCAGGATGGCGATATATGTCCCGGCCTCGACCATGCCGGTGCCGGCCAGAACTTCCGGGCCTTTGAGGTGCTGCGGCAGGATCGCGTACTTGATCGGGCCGAAGAAGGTGGAATGCACGCCCATCGCGAAAAGCGCGGTCAGCATCAGCGGGATGGCCACGGCGGTCACCGCGATGTCTTTCCACGCCATGACCAGCCCCGCGCCGCCGACCAGCATGATGAGGATTTCGCAGAACTTGATGACGCGGATGATTCGCGCCTTGTCGCGCATGTCGGCCAACTGGCCCGACAGCGCCGACATCACGAAGAACGGAATGATGAACAGCGCCGAGGCGATGGCGCTGAAGCGCGCTTCGGCCGCTTCGGAATTGTAGACGCTGTACACCACGTACAGCACCATCGCGTTCTTGTAGAGGTTGTCGTTGAAAGCTCCGAGCAGTTGCGTGACGAACAGGGGCAGGAAGCGGCGCGCCCCGAGCAGATGCGTCGATGTGGTCATGAGCTTCTTTTTCGGCAGTCTCTCGTGGCGGCGACCCTAGCGGTTCGGTGCGACCCGGCAAGCCCTTGCGCGGGCTTTATTATGCAGGCTTGCGTCGAACCTCGTATTTCGCCGTAGCTGCGAAGGGCCTGAGCGGCTATCCGTGGCCCGCGATGCTCAACCTGCCCAACCTCCTCACGCTGTCCCGCATCTTCGCGGTGCCCATCCTGGTCGCGCTGCTGTGGTGGCCGGGCTGGCAGGCCGGCTATGCCATGGCCTTCGGCGTCTACTGCCTGATGGGCATCACCGATTATTTCGATGGCTACCTGGCCCGCGCGCAAGGCGCGGTATCGCGGCTGGGCATCTTTCTCGATCCCATCGCCGACAAGATCATGGTCGCCGCGGTGATCCTGGTGCTGACCGCGCAGGGCGATATCGAAGGCTGGCACGTGATCGCCGCGCTGGTCATCCTGCTGCGCGAGATCGCGGTTTCGGGCCTGCGCGAATTCCTGGCGGGCCTGCGCGTTTCGGTGCCGGTGTCGCAGCTCGCCAAATGGAAGACCACGCTGCAACTGGTCTCGCTCGGCGCGCTGATCCTGGCGGGGGCGACGCCGCACTGGCCGCTGCCGCAGCAGGTCGGGCTGACCGCACTGTGGGGCGCGGCGGTGCTGACGCTGGTGACGGCGTGGGACTATATGCGAGTCGGCCTCAAGCACATGGATTGAGGCCCGACACGGGCGTCGATCATTCCTCGATCAGATCGCGCAGCCTGGTCATCAGGCCGCCGATGCGCTCGGCCGCTTCGGTGAAGGTCTTCACGTCCTCGCGGTTGTTGTTGCCGCGCGCTTCCTTGGTCGCTTCGACATAGCCTTCCAGATCGACTTCGAGCGCATCGACGAGCATCTCGATCTCATCCTGGGTCAGCGACAGCTTGATCGGTTTCGACATGGGGGTTCTTTCTTCCTGATGGAGTGATCGGGGGGAGGGGGACGGGGCCGGCGCGCGGGGGCGCCAGGGTTCAGCCGGCGCGCAGTTCCTCGGCCAGCAGCCGGAATTCTTCGGAGCGCGGCGAATTCTTGCGCCAGACCAGCGCGATCTCGCGATTGGCGTTGGGCGCCTTCAGCGGCCGCGCGACGACGTTGGTGCCGTTGAGAATGCCCGCGTCGAGCGCCATTTCGGGCAGCATGGTCAATCCCAGGCCGTTATCGACCATCTGCACCAGCGTGTGCAGGCTGGTGCCGATCATCGCGGCGCTGGCGCGCAGTTCGGGGCGATTGCAGGCGGCAAGCGCGTGGTCCTTCAGGCAGTGCCCGTCTTCCAGCAGCAGCAGGCGGTTCTCGTCGATCAGCGACGGCAGCACTTCGTCGGGCGGGTCGCGCGGATCGTCGCGCGGGAAGGCGACGAAGAACGCGTCCAGTTCGATCGTCTCCTTTTCCACTTCGCCGGTGGCATAGGGCAGCGCCAGCAGCACGCAATCGGCGCGGCCGTGGTGCAGCGATTCGATGGCGGCGGCGCTGGGTTCCTCGCGCAGGAACAGCTTCAGGCTGGGCCGGTCGCGGCGCAGGCGCGGCAGCATGCGCGGCAGCAGGAACGGCGCGATCGTGGGGATCACGCTCATCCGCAGCTCGCCCGAAAGCGGTTGCCCGCTCGACTGCACGAGGTCGGACAGTTCCTCGGCCTCGCGCAGGATGCGGTGCGCCTTGGCGACCACGGTGTTGCCCAGCGGGGTAAAGCGCACGGCGCGCTTGGTGCGTTCCACCAGCACCACGCCCAGCAGCGCCTCCAGATCGCGCAGGCCCGCCGAAAGCGTGGATTGCGACACGAAGCAGGCCTCGGCCGCGCGGCCGAAATGCCCATGCTCGTGCAAGGCGACCAGATACTGAAGCTGCTTGAGCGTCGGGTGGTAGACGGTCATCGCCCGGCTATTCCGCCGCGGTGGCGATTCCGCCGTGCATCTCGTCGACGTGGGTCATCTTGAGCTTGCCGTTGACCACCGCGAAGGCGAGCTTGCCTTCCACCAGTTCCAGCGCATCCTTGCCGAACTGTTCGAATCGCCAGCCTTCCAGGATCGGCAGGTTCTTGCGAACGCCGGCGGCCAGCAGTTCCAGATCGTCGCTGCGCGCCAGCAGGCGGGCGGCGACGTCGATCTCGCGGCTGCGGATCTTGAGCAGCAGCTTCAAGAGATCGGCCACCAGCGCGCCTTCCTTGCCCAGCGGCGCCCCGCGCGAGATGCGCGGCGGCAGTTCCTCATCGGACAGCGGCTGCGCGGCGGCCAGCGTGCTCATCATGCGCCTGCCGATTTCGTTGTCCTTCCAGCCGGCCGAAAGCCCGCGCACCTTGGCAAGGTCGGCCTGGGTCTTGGGCGGGTGGCTGGCGCTGTCGGCCAGCGTTTCGTCGCGGGCGATGCGGCCGCGCGGGATGTTCTTGTCCTGCGCTTCGTATTCGCGCCACGCGGCCAGCGCCTTCAGCCGCCCCAGCATCGCCGGATTGCGCCCCGACGCCTTGATCCGTTCCCACGCGCACGAAGGATCGTTGCGGTAGTTTTCAGGATCGGCCAGCTTTTCCATTTCCTGGTTCAGCCATTGGCCGCGCCCGGTTTTCTTCAGGCGCGCCAGCAGCTTGGGGAAAATCTTGGCAAGATGGGTGACATCGCCGATCGCATAATCGATCTGCCGCTCGGTCAGCGGGCGGCGCGACCAGTCGGTAAAGCGCGCGCCCTTGTCGATCGCCAGGCCCTGCCAGCTTTCGACGAGGTTCGAATAACCGATCTGTTCCGACTGGCTGACCGCCATCATCGCGATCTGCGTATCGAAGATCGGATGCGGCGTGCGCCCGGTCAGGTTGAAGATGATTTCCACGTCCTGCCCGCCCGCGTGGAAGACCTTAAGCACGTCCTCGTTGGCGGTCATCAGTTCGAGCAGCGGGGTCAGGTCTATGCCGGGCGCAAGCGGGTCTATCGCCGCGGCTTCGTGGCCATCGGCGATCTGGACCAGGCACAACTCCGGCCAATATGTGTTCTCACGCATGAATTCGGTATCGACGGTAACGAACTCAGCCTTGGCGAGCCGGGCGCACAGATCGGCCAGTGCGTCGCTCGTCGTGATCAGCGGATGTATCTTCATAGGTCTTTTCTGAATGGACCCGTGCGGGCCCGCGGCTTGACAAAAGGGCGGCCATCGCCTGTTAGCCGCGGCTTCCCCCTGCCTTATTACGGGCCGAATGGAAAGAGTTTCGACGATGCATCCCTATCGTTCCCACACCTGCGGCGTGCTGACCGCGTCCGATGCCGGCCAGACAGTCCGGCTTTCGGGCTGGGTCCACCGCAAGCGCGACCATGGCGGCGTGCTGTTCGTCGACTTGCGCGATCACTACGGCATCACCCAGATCGTCGCCGACAGCGACAGCCCGGCGCTGCCGCTGCTCGAGTCGCTGCGCGCCGAAAGCGTCGTCACCATCGATGGCGAAGTGAAGCTGCGCAGCGCCGCCACGGTCAATCCCGGCCTCACCACCGGCGAGGTCGAAGTCTTTGCGCGCAGCGCCACGGTGCTGTCCCGCGCCGAGGAACTGCCGCTGCCGGTGGCCGGCGAGCAGGAATATCCCGAGGACATCCGCCTCAAGTTCCGCTTCCTCGATCTGCGGCGCGAAACGCTGCATGCCAACATCGTCAAGCGCACGCGGATCATTTCCGACATGCGCCGGCGCATGGAAGGGGCGGGCTTCACCGAATATTCCACGCCGATCCTCACCGCGTCCTCGCCCGAAGGCGCGCGCGACTTCCTGGTGCCGAGCCGCATTCACGCGGGCAAGTTCTATGCGCTGCCGCAGGCGCCGCAGCAGTACAAGCAGTTGCTGATGGTGGCGGGCTTCGATCGCTATTTCCAGATCGCGCCGTGCTTCCGCGACGAAGACCCGCGCGCCGATCGCCTGCCGGGCGAATTCTACCAGCTTGACCTGGAAATGAGCTTCGTGACCCAGGAAGAAGTCTGGGAAACGATGGAGCCGGTCATGGCCGGCGTGTTCGAGCACTTCGCCGAAGGCCGCGCCGTGACGCCCGCGGGCAGCTTCCCGCGCATCCCGCACGCCGATGCGGTGCTCAAGTACGGGTCGGACAAGCCCGATTTGCGCAACCCGCTGATCATCACCGACGTGACCGGCCACTTCGTGGATTCGGGCTTCGGCATCTTCGCCGGCATCGTCGCCAACGGCGGCGTGATCCGCGCGATCCCGGCGCCCGGCGCAGGCGCCGGCAGCCGCAAGTTCTTCGACGACATGAACGGCTGGGCGCGGACCGAAGGCTATTCGGGGCTGGGCTATATCAACATCAAGGACGGCGCACCCGGCGGCCCGATCGCCAAGAACCACGGCGAGGAAAAGACCGCCGCGCTGATCGCCGCGCTGGGCCTTGGCCCGAACGACGGCGTGTTCTTCGCCGCCGGCAAGGAAGACCAGGCGGCCAAGCTGGCGGGCCTCGCCCGCACCCGCGTGGGCGAGCAGCTCGACCTGATCGAGCAGGACACCTTCAAGCTGGCGTGGATCGTCGATTTCCCGTTCTACGAATGGGACGAGGACGAGAAGAAGCTCGATTTCGCGCACAACCCGTTCTCGATGCCGCAGGGCGGGCTGGACGCGCTGGAAAACCAGGATCCGCAGACGATCAAGGCCTTCCAGTACGATCTGGTCTGCAACGGCTATGAAATCGCTTCTGGGTCGATCCGTAACCAGCACCCGGACCTGATGGTCAAGGCTTTCGAACTGGTCGGCCTGTCGAAGGCGGACGTGGAGGAGCGCTTTGGCGGCCTTTACCGCGCGTTCCAGTATGGCGCGCCGCCGCACGGGGGCATGGCCGCCGGTGTCGATCGCATCGTCATGCTGCTGTGCGGCGCGCAGAACCTGCGCGAGATCACGCTGTTCCCGATGAACCAGCGTGCCGAGGACCTGCTGATGGGCGCGCCTTCGCCGGCCGAACCCAGGCAGTTGCGCGAACTGCACGTCCGCGTCGTCGAACCGCCGCAGAAGGCTTGACCTGAGGGCGTTGGCCATGTCGTATGGCGCCGCAGGGACCGGGAGGAGAGGCAGCCGGGGGCTGTGCCTGTCTTTTTCCCGTCGCTGGGTGCCATGCGGCTGGCGTAACGCTCTTGCCAGCAACGGCGCCGCCCATTAGGGCGACTGCCTGGAATTCATCCTCCGTTTGAGAAGGGGCATTTAGATGAGCGACACCGCAGATCGGGTTAAGAAGATCGTGGTCGAACACCTTGGCGTAGAAGCCGAGAAGGTCACGGAAGACGCGAGCTTCATCGACGACCTGGGTGCCGACAGCCTCGACATCGTCGAGCTGGTCATGGCGTTCGAGGAAGAATTCGGCGTCGAGATTCCCGACGATGCCGCCGAGAAGATCAGCACCGTTTCGGATGCGATCAAGTACATCAACGAAAACAAGGGCTGAGCCGGCCCGTCGTTTTCCCCGTTCCCGAGCTGTCGATGGCCTGGGCGCACGATTGCCCGAACCTTCGTCGTTCGGGACCGTCGCCGGGGCGTCTCGGGGAAGACAGCGATGGCAACTATCGACAGGCTCAGCCTCTAGCGGGTTGAGCCTGTTGCATTTTCGGAGATTCGCATGCGTCGTGTCGTCGTCACTGGTCTTGGTCTGGTCACGCCTCTGGGCTGTGATGTGGAAACAACCTGGAGCAATCTGATCGCCGGCAAGTCCGGCGCCGGGCCGATCACCCGCTTCGACGCCAGCGACCAGAAATGCCGCATCGCCTGCGAAGTGAAGCCCAAGGATCATCCCTGGGGCTTCGATGCCGACCAGCGCGTCGATCACAAGGTCCAGCGCCAGGTCGATCCGTTCATCGTCTTCGGCATCGATGCCGCCGGCCAGGCGATCGAAGACGCCGGGCTGACCGACATGCCCGAGGAAGAACGCTATCGCGCCGGCTGTTCGATTGGATCGGGCATCGGCGGGCTGCCCGGCATCGAGAGCGAATCGATCGTCCTCCACACCAAGGGGCCGAGCCGCGTTTCGCCGCATTTCGTGCATGGCCGCCTGATCAACCTGATCTCGGGGCAGGTTTCCATCAAATATGGCCTGATGGGGCCGAATCACGCGGTCGTCACCGCGTGCTCCACGGGCGCCCATTCGATCGGCGATGCCGCGCGCATGATCAAGGACGGCGATGCCGACGTGATGCTGGCGGGCGGCGCCGAAGCGACGATCTGCCCGATCGGCATTGCCGGCTTCGCGCAGGCCCGCGCACTGTCCACCGCCTTCAACGACCAGCCCGAAAAGGCCAGCCGCCCCTATGACAAGGAACGCGACGGCTTCGTCATGGGCGAAGGCGCGGGCGTTGTCGTGCTGGAGGAATACGAGCACGCCAAGGCGCGTGGCGCGAAGATCTATGCCGAAGTGATCGGCTATGGCCTGTCGGGCGATGCCCATCACGTCACCGCGCCGCATCCCGAAGGCTCGGGCGCGTTCCGTTCGATGCAGATGGCGCTGCGCAAGGCCGGGCTGGAACCGTCCGACATCGATTATATCAACGCGCACGGCACTTCGACCCCGCTGGGCGACGAACTGGAACTGGGCGCGGTGCGCCGCCTGTTCGGCGATGCGATCGAGAACGTCTCGATGAGTTCGACCAAGTCTGCCATCGGCCACTTGCTGGGCGGCGCCGGCGCGGTGGAAACGATCTTCTGCATCCTGGCGCTGCGCGACCAGATCGTGCCCCCCACGCTCAACCTCGATAACCCGAGCGAGAGCTGCGATGGCGTCGATCTTGTCCCGCATGTCGCCAAGAAGCGCACCGTGCGCGCCGTGCTCAACAACAGCTTCGGCTTCGGCGGCACCAACGCCAGCCTCGTGCTGCGCAAGCCCGTGGACTGATGCCCCGGCGCGGCTGCCTTCTGGCCGCGCTTGGGGCGCTGGCGCTGCTGCTGGCCGGCGGCTGGGCGCTGCTTGGCGGCTGGTACGGCTCCGGACCGCTGGCCCGCGACACCGCGTTCATCGTGCCCGATGGCTCCAGCGTGGCGAGCATTGCCGCCAAGCTGGAAAAGGAAGGCGCGATCGCGTCTGCCCGGCGCTTTCGCCTGCGCGCGCGCCTGCTGGGCGGCGGCGCCCCGATCAAGGCGGGCGAATTCCTGCTGCCCAGGGGCGCCAGCGCTTCGCGCATCCTTGCCATCCTGCAGGGCGACGAAGTGATCCGCCGCTTCGTGACCATCCCCGAAGGCATGCCTTCGATCATGGTCTACGAACGGCTGATGGCGCAAAGCCAGTTGACCGGCCGCATCGCCGTGCCGGCGGAAGGCTCTGTCCTGCCCGACAGCTATGATTTCGAGCGCGGCGAACCGCGCGCGGCGGTGCTGCTGCGCATGCAGTCCGCGATGAAGACCAAGCTGGCCGAACTGTGGGCCAAGCGCGCGCCGGGCCTTGTCGTCAAGACTCCGGCGGAGGCCGTCGTGCTGGCCTCGATCGTCGAGAAGGAGACCGGCAAGCCCGCAGAGCGGCGGCAGGTGGCGGGGCTGTATTCGAACCGCGTGGCGCAGGGCATGCTGCTTCAGGCCGATCCCACGATCATCTATCCGATCACCAAGGGCAAGCCGCTGGGCCGCCGCATCCGCCAGTCGGAAATCGCGGCGGTGAACGATTACAATACCTATACCCGCGTCGGGCTGCCGGCCGGGCCGATCACCAATCCCGGCGCGGCCTCGATCGCGGCGGTGCTGAACCCGGCCAAGACCGACGCGCTTTACATGGTGGCCGATGGCACGGGCGGGCACGTTTTCGCCGCGACGCTGGAAGAGCACAACGCCAATGTCGCCAAGTGGTTCGCGCTGCGCCGGGCGCGCGGCGAGCTTTGACCGTGCCGGGGCGGCCTGCTGCCGGCGGGGCCGCGCCGACCGATCCGCTCTACGCGCCGCTGATCGTCACGGCCGAACTGCCCGCCGATGTCATGGCCTGGGCCGATGGCTTGCGCCGCGCGCACTTCCCGCCCGAACGCAACCAGGTGCGCGCCCATGTCACGCTGTTCCATGCCCTGCCGCCCTGGCTGGAAGGCGAAGCGCGCGCGCTGCTGGCCGATCTGGCCGCCGCCCCGCCGCCGCCCGCCACGATCGCCCGCGTCCTCGATCTGGGCGGGGGCACCGCGCTGGGGATCGAATGCCCGGCCATGCTGGACGTGCGCGATGAGATCGCGGAGCGCTTCCATGGGCTGCTGACAGCGCAGGACAGCCACGCCGCGCGGCTGCACGTGACCATCCAGAACAAGGTCGACCGACCGGCCGCACGGGCGCTGCAGGCCGAACTCGCGACCGGCTTCAGGCCGCGCAGCTTCCGCTTCCACGGCCTGGGCCTGCATGTTTATGAAGGCGGCCCCTGGCGAACCTTGCGCACGTTCGCCTTCCGGGGCCGGGGGTAGAGTATCCGTGATTTCGAGCCGGATGGCATCATCTGCCGGCTCGGACATCACGGAAAGCCAAGAATCTGGAGTGCGTCCCTTCAGCCGAAGCGGGTGAGGGCGAACCAGTCTGGCGGATAGTGGACCGCGCTGCTGGCGCGCAGGTCGGGTTCGTGTCGGCCGCGTTCGCTGGGCGCGAGCGGGGAAATCCTCATCGTGGTGCCGACGAGCTGGATATGGCCGGTTGTCTTGCGCTTCTGAGCCATGGTGGTGGCCTTTCGCTGGGGTTCGAACAGCGGCGATAGCGCATAACGCGGGTGCTGCCCAATTTTCCCGGACTTGCCGGCGCTCGCCTGCCGGCACCATAGCGCGATTTGACAGCGCGAAGGGGATATGAGCCTGATGGCGCCAATCGCCTGCGAAGGCGCTTTGCAAGCTAGGAGCAGGAACGGGAGGCAGGATGACCACGCGATTGCTGGTGATCG